>JAGCUR010000004.1 GCA_017962745.1 Bacilli bacterium
TCCTTTTTGTAATTGGTTGACGCTTAATTATAACAAAAAGGTCTTCCTTTTTTTTGTATAAAAAAAGGCTTTTCAACAACTGGGGGTACCCCCAAGAAATTAAAAGCCTATGCTCGACCCCCAAGAAATTAAAATAACCTAGTTTAAAAGCTAAAGTGTTAAAAGCTTTAGTTTTTTTTATGTTTTGAGAAAAAAGCTACAAAAAACAATTATATTCGCTTTAGATATAGTATTTTTTCTAAAAAAGTGCTATAATGAGACAAAGATAGCATACTATTTAATAATATTAGTTACTATACTTAAAAGGAGAAATACTAGTGAAGAAAATACTAATTATTATCATTATTGTTTTTTGCTTGTTCATTGGTGGATGTACAAATATTAACAAACAGCCACCAAATCATGATGGCGGTGTGGCTAATTCGGGCGGTGGCGGTGAGTCGAATGAGTTTTATATTTCACCTGGTGAATTTAGAATTGGCTATCAAAAAATGGGTAACGCTGAACAGTGGTTTATACTTTCTGCCTTTACCCAATTTAACCAAGTATGCGATAATCCATATGAAGTATCTTTTGAAACAGATGATGGGGGTTTTATTTTATTTGATTGCTTTTTGATTCGCTCACTAGATGAATTATGGAAAGTATTTAAATCTGACGGGCCGTTTTTATCAAAGTATGATGAATCATATTTTGACAGAAACGCACTTATATTTTGTTTCTTTTCGACAGGAACTAGTGATGCTCAATTCCTTGTAACAGATGTGAAAAATGAAAATAGTGAATTAATAATAAATTCTTTAATCAAAGAGGGCTTTATGGAATCTAGTGCCTATTGTTTTACGATACTTGAAGTAAACAAAAATGATTGCGATGGTGTAAGAAAAATCAAGATGAATGTTGAGGAAGACAATATTTGGGATACATATCTAGATTTTGAAATAGGCTTTAAAAATTTAGACATCTCGACAGACTATCTAGAAACCAACTATGCAATATTTGATAAGACATATAATATTTCATTTGATGGCTTTTATTATTGCACCCTTTTAGATAATTATAATTACATTATCGTTAATTCACTTGAACAATTAGAAAAATTAACTGATGATATAGGTGTGCTGTTAAAGTATGGCGAGACTTTTTTTGAAGAAAAATCTTTAATAATCTGCTATTTTAAAATGAATGAAAAGCTTGAAGATATTGATATTTGGTCATTGCGAATACATGATAATTATTTAAAAATTTATATAGGTTATTATTGTACTGATATAAATAAGCCATTAGAGAACTGTGAAAGAAATGGGCTAATAATAATTGAAGTAGCATACAATGGATGTGAGAAAATAAATTCAATTATTGCTGAACTCTCGAGGGGTACCAAAAAATGAAAATGTTTAAATATCTAATTGGAATTATGATATTTACTATGCTAATTTGCTTGTTTTGTTTGAGCAATGTGAAGGCTTTTTCTGAAAAAAATGAAATAGTATCTACTGCTTTTCATATTAACGAAAACGAGGTTGAGACAATCGTAGATGAAAATGAGTATTCAGAAGAAAGAGTTCTTGTTTTACTAAAACACGAATACTCAATAATTGATAAAGAATATAGCACTGAAGATTTTTCAGAGATTGACATAACAACTATTGAAGTTCTTTCAAGGGGGATTGAACACGTAATCAAGACTCAGGATAAGGATAATATGCTTATAAATCCTGAAAATTACAAAACAGTATTATGCTTGACGTTGAGTAATCCAAGCAAAATAAATGTTTTACGAGCAATTAATATTCTAAATGAAAGAGAAGATATTGAAAGTGCTGAAGTTGATGCAATTATACATCCAGAATCTACTAATCCTGATGATTATTACTATCAAGAAGGATTACAATGGAACTTAAATGGATGGGCAGGTATTAATGCACCCGATGCATGGGAATTTACATCCGGATGTGCTTCTGTATTAGTAGGTGTAATTGATAGTGGTATTGAATCGATGCATCCGGATTTAGTAAATAGAGTGAATACAACTTTGAGCCGTGATTTTTCTTTAGATTACCCATATATTCCAAGTGCTGTCATTGATTCTAATGACGACTCACATGGCACTAAAATGGCAGGCATCATTGGTGCACAAGGAAATAATGAAATTGGAATTACAGGCGTTTGCCAAAATGTACAACTTGTTTCACTGAAAATTTATGATGACCATAATAATAATCCCGATCAGGATACTTTTGCATCTAGATTAGTTATGGCTATTGATTATGCGTCATCAAATGGCATTAAAATCCTAAATTGTAGTAATGGTGTTTCAAACTATTCTGGAACATTGTATCCATACAATACGGTTCAATCAATAATACAAAACTATCCGGGTATCTTTGTGGCATCTGCGGGGAATAATAATAAAGACACAGATGTGTATGATCACTTCCCTTCAGTAATAAGACTTCCAAATTTGATAAGCGTTGGAGCACACGATCACGAAAATGCTAGACGTAGCGATTCGAATTATGGAGAAACTACTGTGGATATATTTGCTCCTGGAGGAAGTACTTATACGCCTTTATCAGATCATATTTTGACTACATTTAAACTAGCAACCTGGACTTATCTAGAAGATGGATATTATTATACAGGCGGCACTTCTCCAGCAACAGCACATGTATCGGGAGTTGCAGCCTTACTTCTTTCGATTGATCCTAATTTGACTGGTACACAGATGAAGACTGCAATTATGAATTCTGCTGTTTTGCCTGATATGAGTGGCGTAAATCCGCTTGAAGGCTTATGCGTTAGCAATGGCAAACTTGATGCATATGGTGCAGTTAAATATGCTTTAACTAATTATGTAGCTACATCTTATAGTTTAAGCAGTAATATGAGTATGTTAAATACAAGTCAAACCGTACAATCAGATAATGACTATTTTATTAATGATAATGGCTTTTATAAATTGAATGTTTCTAGTTCTACTCAATATGATTTTAATGTATCATCATCTTATCCAATAGATGTATTATTATATGATAGTAATTATAATCAATTAACATATACCGATTTAAATAATTCAAGCAGTATAGTTAAGTTTAACAAATCATTATTAAGTGGTACCTATTATTTAAGAGTAAAATATCAAAGTAGCACTCAATCAGGAACTATAAACACACAAATTAAACATAATCATAGTTATACTGACCATTATGTATGGAAAAACTTAACTGAGCATAAATCATATTGTGCATGTGGAGAATATACTACTAGTTTCCATATTGTTTCGCCAGGTGCTTTTCAAAGTGGATTACTTACTGCCCCATGTTTACTATGCAATGGTCCTGCTAGTTTTGGTGGAATAATTCATGATGGAATAGGAGGCTTTCCATATACACTTAATGGTAGTTTCATTTTACCTAATGGAGTAATAGTATTAGTAGATGAAGACTTTGAAGCATATATGGATGGAACATTAGTATTTATCAATCCAAATGAAAATATAGATAGAAGTAATACATTTATTCCTTGTATAATAAAGAAAGATGATGATGAATAAAAGTTTAATTACTAAATGTCATTTTAAATGACATAGAGTATATAAATAACGAAAAAATCATTTAATAACTAAGAGTTAACTATTTTTATAGTTAGCTTTTTTTAATTTTAATAAGAAATAATTATTAGTTTTGCTAATTATATATATGGAGGTATTTATATGTATATTAAAATAAAGCTTATTTTTATTATATTATTAACGTTTTTATTAACGGTAGATGGTAACAATGTTAATCATGATCCTTATTCTAATACTGGTCATGACCAGTTTAGTTATCTTGCTTATGATAATAGCGATTATTTCATTTTAAAAGATTATAGTAAAGCGATGATTGATAATAGCTATGCTAAGATTAAGAGAATTGCTTTTGGTTGGAATGCAAATTCTGTTCATGAATACGAAGATGGGACTTATATTGGGGAGGTTGTCTTTTCTAGAAGCAATAAGACACTAGCTCCACTGACCTTTACATATTCACTTAGTGAAGTGGTTTATGAAATGCATAGTTATTCGATGAGTGGATCATTATCGTTAAAACAAACATCTAAACTTAAGAAAGTAGAACTAAATGCGGCAGAATCATTTGAAGTAAAAGTATCGGGTGAATCTTCTATTAAAACGACGGAAACTAACACGATGACAATCACTGTTAATCCTAATAAAAAGATTACTTTAAGAGTTAGAGGTGAATGTAAAATCAGTTTAGGATTTGCTAAATATTATTTTATTGGTATCTGTACTAAGAGGGGAGCGTTCGAACTAGTCGATGTTACCACATCATATTTCGAACTATATGAGGAAGATGCTTAAAAAGATATTAATAGGAGTAGTAATATGTTTATTTATCGTCGTAATTGTATTTATTTGGTACTTTAATAACCAGATGGTTAAAGTAACAACTGTTAAAGAATCATATAATATGCTAGTTAATGGGAAAGCACCGCACTTAGATATTAATTTATATGTTAATCAAAAAGATAGTTATATTACTAATCTTGATAAAATATCATCATGTTATATTCATTCTTATCATAATGAAGAAGTATATCAAGTAAGTATTAGTGATATTAGTATTATTAATCAAACAAGTATTAAGAAAGAAAACTATTATGTTTATAATTATGGGGTTAACTTTAAAGTAAATATTGAAGAAGACTTAATCATTAAAGAAGCCTATTTGAGTCTAAATTATAATAATTCTAAATCATTAGATATTATGATAGGAAGTATTTCTATTTATCAAGGTGATGTATTAAAAGATAGTGATGTAAGTTTATCTTGTATGAAAGCAATTACTTCAAAAGTTAATAATCAAATAGCAATTGAAGCAATCATTGTTAAGCTTTCAGCAAGTAAAGAAGTAACTATTAAAAATATCGAGTGCTTAGATTGTAATATCGTTACTAGGAAAATGATGGAATGTAACTATGATAATACTAATAATCTAGCTGATATTTCTAATTTAAGTAGTTGTAATAGTTACACATTTGATGGAACAATGGAATTAGCAATAAAAATAGATTATTTATATAAATATGAAATAAACAGTTTTCCTTTAAAAATTGAATATATGGTAGATGGTAAAGAAGAATGCTTATTTATCGATAACTTTACATTCTTCATTAACAATGAAAGAAGTGTAAAGATTAGTGATTTAACGATTTATGAATTCGAATATAACTAAGATTATTGAAATTGATAAGTTATGTAAGTATTATGGCAAGAATAAAGTATTAGATATTGATTATTTTTGTTTCTTGTCATCCTATACATATTTATTAATTGGTGCAAATGGAGCTGGTAAATCTACTTTAATTAAATTAATTATTAATTTAATTAAAGCTAGCAGAGGAAGTATATACGTTTATACTAAATATATTAGTTATGTGCCAGAAAGGTTTTTATTTCCTGATAATATTAAAACGTATGATTTTTTGTGTACTTTATGTAAAGTAAGAGGCTTCGGTGCTACAAATAGTGATGTAGCAAGAGAGTTAGAGTGGTGGGGCATAGATAAAGATAAAAACATTAATGCTTTATCTAAAGGAATGAAGCAAAAAGTATTAATCATTCAAGCGATTATTGAAGATAGTGAATTATATATCTTTGATGAGCCGCTAAACGGCCTAGATCCTAACTCTCAAGCTGACTTTATTCAAGTAATTAAGAATTTAAAAAGATTAGGTAAAACAATTATTGTTTGTACCCATTATGATAAATATTATGCTAGTGTCTTTGATTATTTAGTTTATTTTAATGGAGGAATGATTAGTGAAGTTATTAAATCTAATTAAATGTCATTTATCATATTTATTATCAAAGAGTAGTATCACTATTATCATTATCGTAAATATCATTTTATTTATTGTTTATATCACTAATGCACTAGCTTTAGATTTAGGGAGCGTAAAAGAAGCAGTAGATAATTATTATGAAGCATCGCTTACGATGACTAGAATTATATTTGTATTACTCTCTTGTTTTATAACTAGTAATTCATTTACTAGTAAAAACGATGCCTATTTAGCATTGTTAATAACTAGCGGAATTAAAAAAGAACAATACTACTTAACTAAAGTTAGTAGTATTGTTTTTATATTATTTATCAATATATTTGTTTTATGCTTATTATATTTGTTGAGTGGTTTTATTTTTATAAAAGGTTTTGTGTATGATACTAGATTTATAAATGCCTTTTTATGCATTTATATAATAGCGCTAATTTATAGTTTATATACGAATTTATTAATCACTACTTTTAAAAACTTATTTACTTTCTTGCTACCAACTCTTGCTTCAATTTTAACTAGCTCGCTAGCACAAGGAAAAATAAATATTTTTAAAAAGATATTATTCATCTTTTTTCCAACGACTTCCCCTAGTCAAGATAGCTTATTCTATAGTATCTATATAAGTATTGCTCTTTTAATAATCTTAATCGTTACTAATTTAGTACTATATGTAAGGGTTGATAAAAGAAGTGAGTGAGTATATTCCTTGAAGGATTTAGTCTATCCTTGTATAATGATTTCGTGAGGTAATATTATGAGAGAACAGTTTAATGTTTACGGAATGCACTGTGCGATGTGCTCAAGTAAAATCGAAAAGAAACTGAATAGTTTTGAAGGTGTATCGGCCCGCGTTAAACTTGATAGTGGTATTGTAGTTATCGATTATGATCCCGATAAATATAAGCTAGCGATGTTTAAAAAAGAGATAAAAAAACTGGGCTATAAAACCGATAATTCTAATGAAACTTTTGAAAAGGTAGCCTTGATTTTAGGCATTGTTATTACGATCTTTTTCTTAATCGGCGAGCTTAGAATGTTTGGTGTTAATTTACCTGCTATCTTTAATAATCCATATTTAGGATTAGGGCTAGCGAGCATCGTTTTATTTACGCTTGGCCTAAAATTTTATTATCATGCTTTTTTTGATATTAAGAGTATGTCACTGGGGATGGATGTGTTAGTAAGTCTAGGTGTAACTAGTGCATATGGGTTAAGTATTTATCAAATTATCAAAGGTGCTGATATGTATTATTTTGCTAGTGTAGCCATGATTACTACTCTAGTAAGCATCGGTAAGCTAATCGAAGATAAAGTAAAACATAATACATCATATACAGTTAGTATGTTAACTAGCAAAGTTAGTACTAAAGCTACAATCATTGATACAGATGATGATGGTGAAGAAGAAATAAGCGAAATCGAAGCTAAAAATGTTAAGATTGGCGATATAGTTTTAGTAAAACAAGGCGAAACAATCCCGGTTGATGGTATCGTAATAAGCGGTAATGCGAGTGTCGATGAAGCCATTTTGAGTGGAGAAAGTAAGCCGGTTTCTAAGAAAATAGGCTCCAAAGTTCTTGCTAGTACGATTTTAGTGGAAGGTACAATCAAAGTTAAGGTCACATGTACAAGCGATGAAACCTTCATTTCTAAAGTAATCGAAGCGGTTGAACAAGCAAGTATTTATAAGCCACCAATCGAAAGATTAACTAAAAAAATAGCTAATATATTTGTGCCTGCCGTTTTAGGGATTGCCTTAACGACTTTTATCATATGGTTAATTATTGGTAAAGGAATCGAAAGATCGATCGTAGTATTTGCTAGTATCTTACTTGTGAGCTGTCCATGTGCTTTAGGGTTAGCTACCCCAATGGCAATTTTAGTAGGAAGTAATCGCAGCGCAAATTTAGGAATAATTTATAAAAGCGGTGACTATTTAGAGTATGCTCGAAAGATTAAGCGCATTTATTTTGATAAAACTAAAACCTTAACGCTTGGTAATATGGCTGTAGTAGAGGATAGCCTAGGTAGTGATGCAATAAGCTACTTAGTTAGTTTAGAAAAAATGTCGCTTCATCCGATTGCAAAAGCGATTATTAGCCACTACCAAGATGTAAAAGTATATAGTGTAACCGATTTTGAAAACATTCCTGGCGTTGGCATTAAAGGCAAGGTTGATAGTAAACTTGTTGAAGTAAGTAGCGTAGATGATTTAGAATATACGACGATTAAAGTAGTAGTAGATGGAATTGATGCAGGATGCGTTAAACTAGCTGACCAAATTAGAGATGATTCTAAAGAAGTAATTGATAGATTACATAAAATAGGTATATCTACATTCATGCTAACTGGCGATTCTGAAGGTGTTGCTAAGAATGTAGCTACAACTTTAGGTATTGACAATTATCAAAGTAGCTTAGATCCGATTAAAAAATCAGAAATAATTAAGGAATCTAGCGAGACATGCGCATTTGTAGGGGACGGGATCAATGATGCAGTTGCTCTAAAAAGCGCAAATGTTGGCTTTTCAGTAGCTGATGGAACTGATATTTCTGTTAGTGCTAGTGATGTGATCTTGCTTAAAGATAATCTAAATTTAGTATGTGATACGATAGCAATCTCGAAAATTACTTTTAGAAATATCGTAGAGAACTTAATATTTGCGGCTATCTATAATTTAATCGCGATTCCGCTAGCTTGCTTTGGCATAACTAGTCCGGTAATATCTAGTATTATGATGGCATTATCTAATTTATTAGTTGTAGGTAATGCGATTAGGATTAGATATATAAAAATAAAATAACTAAGCCTTGACAAAAAAGGTTATCAAGAGTATAATGTATCTAGAATTTAACCATGTGGAAAGAGGAAGCGCCCGCTTCTCACCTGACTGACTTGCGTTGGTAGGTATAAATGTCACTGTAAAATAAATTTTACGTATGCGATTTTTGAGTGGGCGTTTTGTGCGCCTACTTTTTTATTTTCCCTTGGGTAAATTAAAATACTTAATGGAGGTGAATAAGTATAAGTAAAGTCGTTGAACGTAAAAGTGAAGCTCAAGTTAATGAAAACATCGAAGCAACTAAAGTATTAGTAATTGATGAAAATGGTGTTTCATTAGGTGAACAAGACACAGCTACAGCTATTAAAATGGCTATGGCGAGAGATTTAGATTTAGTTTGCGTAGCTCCAAATGCTCCAACTCCTGTATGTAAATTCATGGATTATGGTAAGTATTTGTATGATTTAAAGAGAAAAACAAAAGACGCAATCAAGAATCAAAAAGTAATAAACATTAAAGAAATCCGCTTAACTCCAGTAATTGGATCAGGTGATTTCGAGACTAAACTTAAAGCAGGTATTAGATTTCTTCAAAACGGTGATAGATTAAAAGTTACTTTAACTTTTAACCGTCGTGCAAGAATGCTTAACACTAATCCTGACTTTTCTATGCTAACTAAGTTTATTGATGCTTTAAGTGAATACGGCGTTGTAGATAAACAACCAGTTTTAGAAGGTAAAAATGTTTCTGCTACGTTAACACCAAAGAAGAAAAAATAAAAGTTAGTAAAATTATTAGATTATTATAAAGGAGATATTATACTGTTATGCCAAAAATGAGAAGCCATAAAGGCACTAAAAAACGTTTAAAAATTTCAGGATCTGGAAAAGTTATGCGTGGCCGTCCAGGCACTAGTCACTTAGCTCCAGGTAAGACTCAAGCAAGAATTCGTAGATTACGTAAAGAAGGTACAGTTTGTACTTCAGATTTAAAACACATCAGACAAATGGTCGATAATATTCAATAGGAGGTAATGAATCATGGCTCGTACAAAAGGTGGAATCGTCTCAAGAAGAAGACGTAAAAAAGTTTTAAAATTAGCTAAGGGTTACTTTGGTTCAAAGCATACAATATATAGAACTGCCAATGCACAAGTAATGAAATCATTATCTTATGCATATCGTGATCGTCGTAACAAAAAACGTGATTTCCGTAAATTATGGATTACACGTATTAACGCTGGTGCAAGATTAAACGGTTTAAGTTATAACCAATTAATGCACGGCTTAAAATTAGCAAACGTTGAAATCAATAGAAAGATGTTAGCTGAACTTGCAGTTAACCAACCTGATTTCTTCGCTAACTTATGCAACCAAGCTAAAAACGCATTGAATGCATAATTTAATCTAAAACGAAGCTTAGGATAAAAGGCACCGCTTTAAAATATAGGTGCCTTTTTATATCCTTGTGCTATAATTTAAGTGTGGGAAAAGAAAAGGAGGATACTTATGTATAAAGTATTGATCAATGATAAAGTTTATACTTATGAAGAAAACAAAACTTTAGAATCAATAGCTAACGAGTTAGGCGTTAAATGCTTAGCTGCGAAAGTTAATAATCGTATTAGGGAGTTAGGTTATTACGTTAATTATGATTGTAAAGTAGAGTTAATTGGATTCGAAAACTACGATGCTACAAGAGTATATGATACATCACTTAGATATTTAGTAATTATGGCATTAGAACGAATTGATCCATCGATTAAAGTATTCTTTAGTCAAGGTGTTTCAAGAAGTATTGCTTGCCATATTGAAGGTAAGGAAGTTGATGAAGAATTTATTGAAGTTTTGGAAGCTAAACTTAAAGAAATCGTTAAAGCAAATTATAAGATTAATAGACATCGTATTTCCAAAGAAGAAGCTTTAGAACTTTATAAAGAAAAAGGATATACTGATAAAGTTGATGCATTAAAATATCGTCCAAATGATTATGTTAATACATATGAGTGTGATGGTTACATTAACTATATGTTTGGTTATATGGTACCTAGCACTGGTTATGTAAGTGAATGGAAATTCATTTGCTATGAAGGTGATTTCTTGATTCAATATCCAAGAGCAGATTTAGGTGGAAAGATTCCAGAATTTGAAGATGCTCCAGTATTTACAAGAATGATTAAAGATGCCAAAGAATGGGCAATTAGATGTGATGGTGATACAATCGCTAAGATGAATAAACACTTAGATGATCAAACAATGGCTGATTTTGTTAATATGTGCGAAACTAGACATAACGATATGTTAGCAGATCTTGGCATGAAGATTAAATCTAATCCAGAACTAAGACTTATTTGTATAGCTGGTCCTTCATCATCTGGTAAGACAACCTTCTCGCATAGACTTCGTATTGAATTAATGGCTAGAGGCATTAAAACATTTAAGATTTCAATGGATGATTATTATAGAAATAAAGCTGATGCTCCACTTGATGAAGATGGAAAACCAGACCTAGAACATGTGGATGCATTAGATGTACCACTATTTAATAAACATCTTTTAGAATTAATACAAGGTAAAGAAGTAGCATCCCCTATCTTTGATTTCACAATCGGAGCAAGAAGCGATAAAGTTAATAAGATTAAAGTACCAAAGGATGCCATTATCATAATTGAGGGGATTCATGCTTTAAACGAAAGATTGACTAAATCAATCTTAAAACATCAAAAGTTTAAAATTTATATTAGCCCACTAACTCAAATTAACATTGATAACCACAATCCAATCAATGCTACTGATGTGAGATTACTACGTAGAATTGTTAGGGATGCTCAGTTTAGAAAAACTGATCCAGTTGAGACTTTAGCAATGTGGCCTTCAGTACGTAGAGGCGAATTTAGATGGATTTATCCAAATCAAGAAAGTGCTGATTATATTTATAATACAGAACTAACTTATGAATTATGTGTAATGAAGAAGTATGCATTGCCAGCATTAAATGCGGTAGACCGTAACAATGAATATTATATTCAAGCAAATCGATTCGTTAAGTTCTTAAAATATTTTAAGGATATTGATGATCGTTATGTTCCATGTAATTCATTACTTAGAGAATTTATCGGTGGAAGTTGCTTCTACGATGAAGAGTAAAACAATAAGATGCTACGCTGTAGCATCTTTTTTTATATGCCTTGAAAACGTGTTCTTTTTAGATTATAATGATATTAGAGTAAAAGGGGGTTTTTCGAATGAAAGTTGACAAGATTCCGACAAAAAACCACTTATATAATTACTACGGTTGTCACTTTACCAATAAAGGGTTCATTTTCCGCCTTTATGCTCCCCATGCATCAAAAGTAAGCGTTGCTGGTGATTTTAATAATTGGAATGAAAACACCCATGTAATGACTAATATTGGTGATGGTAATTATGAAATTGTAATTCCAAGTGCAATGGAATTAGATAATTATAAATATGTCATTTGGAACGGTGATAAAAAGTTTTATAAAGCTGATCCATTTGCTAGTTTTTGCGATTTAGGACCAAATAGAAATTCGCGTATCTTTTCTACCGATGAGTTTAAATGGCAAGATTATTCATATATGCATAGACAAATTGGTAGTTTTGTAGATAAACCATTAAACATTTATGAATGTAACTTAGGTTCTTGGAAAAGACACGAAGATGGATCGTTTTATTCATATCGCGAATTAAAAGAAGAATTAATTCCATATGTGAAGAAAATGGGCTATACGCATATTGAACTAATGCCAATTAGCGAATTTCCATTTGATGGTAGTTGGGGTTATCAAGTAACTGGCTTTTATGCCATAACAGCCAGATACGGTGAACCATACGACTTTATGGAATTTGTTAATGCTGCCCATCATGAAGGAATTGGGGTCATTGTGGACTGGGTTCCGGGCCATTTTTGTAAAGATGAAGAAGGCTTAATCGAGTTTGATGGTGAGTGCTTATATGAAAGCATTGACCCACTCAAAAAAGAAAGACCAGAATGGGGCACCAGAATCTTCGACTTTGGTAGCCCATACGTGCAAGATTTCTTAATATCGAGTGCGATGATGTATGTAGACTTGTACCATATCGATGGTATTAGAGTTGATGCAGTGGCATCAATGATTTACCTCGACTTTGGTAAAAGAGATGGTGAATGGAAGCCAAATAAAAATGGCGATAACTTCAATTTAGAAGCTATCGACTTCCTTAAGAACTTTAATGTAGCGATCCATGGAAAATATCCAAATGTAATTACGATCGCCGAAGAATCATCTTCATTTGACGGGGTAACTAGACCCGTATATTTAGGCGGCTTAGGCTTTGACTTTAAGTGGAATATGGGCTGGATGAATGATACTTTAGGTTATATGGTATCAACTTCGCGTGATATGTGCCATCACAATATGTCCTTCTCTACAATGTATGCCTATTCGGAAAACTTCATCTTACCGCTTAGTCATGATGAAGTGGTGCATGGAAAGAAGTCGCTACTTGATAAGATGCCGGGTGAATATGATCAAAAGTTTGCAAACTTAAGAGCATATTATGGGTATATGATGACGCATCCGGGTAAGAAACTTTCATTCATGGGAGCCGAAATTGCTCAGTTCATCGAATGGAATTATACACAAGGGTTAGATTGGATCCTACTTAAATATCCAAGACATAATCAAATGCAGAAGTATTTTGCGGATTTAAATAAATTCTATGTAAAACATTCAGAACTTTGGCAACTTGATCAAAAGCAAGAAGGCTTTGAGTGGATTTTAGAAGATGATGGAAAAGATGGTTATATCTATAAAAGATTTAACGAAAATCGTGATGAATTATTAGTTGTTTTAAACTTTAATGCTTACGATAAAGATAATTACCACATTAATACTAATTATAACTACGAAGAAGTATTTAATTCTAACCGTACAATATATGGTGGCAGTGGTAAAGTAAATAAAGAAATCATAAATCATGGCGGATATATTGATTTATATATCGCCGGCTTATCAGTTGTTATTCTAAGGCGAACAACAGAAGCTGATGCTAATAATATGTAAAGAAAGAAGAGGTTAAGAAATGAAAAGAAGAAAGTATTGTGTAGCTATGCTACTAGCAGGTGGACAAGGAAGTAGGTTGTATTCATTAACTACGGATGTAGCGAAACCTGCGGTTACATTTGGGGGAAAATATAAAATTATCGATTTCCCACTTTCAAACTGTGTAAATTCATACATTGATACTATTGGTGTACTAACTCAATATCAACCTCTTAAATTGAACCAATATATCGGTAATGGTCAACCATGGGACTTAGACAGAAACTTTGGTGGAGCTCACATCTTACCACCATACCAAAAGAAAGTTAATACTGATTGGTATCGAGGAACTGCTAATGCAATTTACCAAAACTTACCATTCATCGATCAATATGATCCGGAATATGTATTAATTTTATCAGGTGACCACATTTACAAGATGGACTATAACAAGATGATTGCAGTTCATCGTAAGAATAACGCTGATTGTACAATCGCTGTTTTAAATGTTAGCTTAGAAGAAGCATCAAGATTTGGTATTATGAATACTAATCCTGATGGATCTATTTATGAATTTGAAGAAAAACCAAAACATCCTAAATCTACAAAAGCATCAATGGGTATTTATTTATTCAATTATTCAGTATTAAAGAAATACTTAACTGAAGATGATGCTGATCCATCAAGCAGTAATGACTTTGGTAAAAATATCATCCCTAATATGTTAAAGGATGGATTAAAACTATATACTTATGACTTTGATGGCTATTGGAAAGATGTAGGAACATTAGATTCACTTTGGGAAGCAAATATGGATTTACTTGGAGAAAATCCTAATTTCAACCTAAATGATGAAAAATGGAAAATATATTCAAGAAATGATGCATATCCACCTCAACTTATTAAAGCGGGTGCTACTTTAGAAAACTCTACAATCACAGAAGGTTGTGTAATTGAAGGTACAGTAATTAATTCAGTTTTATCAAATAATGTTAGAGTTGAAAAAGGCGCTATCGTTAAAGATTGTGTAATCTTTGATGATGTATTAGTAGAAGCTGGTGCTAAAGTAGAATATGCCATCATTGATAGTGGTGTAACTATTAAAAAGGCAGTCAAAGTTGGCGCAGCTAAAGAAAAAGGTGCTAAACTTACAGTTATTGCTGGTGGCTTAACTGTGAAATGCGATGTAGCAAGCGGAACAATGCTTGAAGAGGAGAATTAATTATGGCAACATTAGGATTAATATTTTCAGCTACACATTGTCAGTCATCTTTAACTATTACTAAGAACCGTACAATTGCTTCGGTTCCAGTTGGTGGAAGATATCGTTTAATCGACTTCACATTATCAAATATGGTTAATGATGGTGTTAACCACATCGGTCTTGTTACGACTACTAATTATCAATCTTTAATTGACCACATTGAGTCAGCTAAAGAATGGGATTTAGCAAGAAAACATGGAGGTCTAACTCTACTTCCTCCATACACAAATAAACCATCTAAAGATAATAACCGTCTAGAATCACTACGTAACATCATCGATTTTATTCGCAGAGCTCCTGAAGAATATGTAATTTTAACTGATTCATATCATATGTGTAACATTCAATACGAACCAGTATTTAAAGAATTATTCAATAAAAAAGCGGATATCGTCTGCGTATATCGTAAAGCTGACTTATCTAAACATGATTACACACCAGTTAAGACATTAACTCTAGCAAATGATGGTAGAGTAATTGAACTTAATTTTGAAGAAGAACTAAAAGGTAAAGTTAATATGTCATTAGATATATGGGTAATGAGAAAAGATTTACTTGTAAGTTTAGTAGAAATGGCAATTAAAGCTGACCTTCATAGTTTTAATAGAGATATCTTAAGTAACCATTTAGATAAATATCGTGTATATGGTTATGAGTTTAAAGGTTACTTCAATGAAGTAACTAGCTTAAAATCATATTTCGATTTAAATATGGATTTACTAAACATCGATATTAGAAGTGAATTATTCTGGACAGAAAATCGCCCAATCTATACAAAGGTTAGAGATTCTGCCCCTACAAAATATATAACTGGTTGCAAAGTATCTAATTCTACCATCGCTGATGGTTGCATTATTGAAGGAACAGTCGAAAACTCTGTTATCTTTAGAGGTGTAACCGTTAAAAAAGGTGCAGTTGTTAAGGACTGTGTATTGATGCAAGATACAGTTATTGAAGAAGATGCTAACTTACAATATGTAGTTACAGATAAAAACGTTACAGTTACTAATGGAACAAAGATTCGTGGAACTCACGAAAATATAAAATACATTAAGAAATTTGAGGTAATTTAAATGAAAATACTATTTGCTGTTAGTGAATGCATGCCATTTTGTGCAACTGGCGGATTAGCAGAAGTTGCAGGAAGCTTACCTGCTGCCTTAGCTAAGAAGAAAAATACGGTTAAAGTTATTATGCCACTTTATAAACGCGTTATTGATAACTATTCTAAAGAATTAGAGTTTATTGGTAAAACTAATACTGCTCTTTCTTGGAGAAATCAATATTGTGGATTATTTAGAATTAAAAAAGATGGCGTAGAATATTATTTCATCGATAACAAATATTATTTTGATCGTGACAGTTTGTACTCATATTATGATGATGGGGAAAGATTCGCTTTCTTTTCTAAAGCAGTATTTGACTGCTTAGAAATGATTAAATTCTACCCTAATATCATCCATGCTAATGATCACCAAACAGCATTAGTAAATATTTACTTAGATTCATTTAAACGCCAAGGTCGTTTCTTATCCACTAAATCAGTATTCACTATTCATAATATTGAATATCAAGGTCAATATGATAATTATGTATTAGGAGACTTATTTGGTTTGGGTTGGGAATATAGAGAAATATTAGAAAACAATAAATGCGTTAACTTGCTTAAAGGCGCAATTGTAACTAGTGATGCTTTTACTACTGTTAGCCCAAGATATGCTAAAGAAATAACAACAGGTAGATACGGTAAAGGCTTAGAATATATCATTAATACTAATAGATTTAAACTAACTGGTATTTTAAATGGTATTAATTATGATTTCTATAATCCAGAAAAGGATACTGAAATCATCGCTAATTATAATTACGATACATATTCTGCTAAACTTAAGAATAAACGTCATCTTCAAAAAGAATATGGCCTAAATCAAGACGATAATGTTTGCTTAATTGCTATCATTAGCCGTCTAGTTGGTCATAAAGGAATGGATTTAGTTGTAGAGAAGATGGATGAAATGGTGGAATCAGGATGCCAGTTTATAATTCTAGGTATGGGAGATCCATATTTTGAAGATAAATTTAATTTCTTCAGTTATAAATATCCTGGTCGTGTATGCTTCATTAAAGCATTTAATACTCCATTATCTAAACAAATCTACAGTGGAGCCGACTTATTCTTAATGCCATCATTAACTGAACCATGTGGCTTAAGTCAAATGATTGCTTGTAGATACGGAACGCTTCCAATCGTTCATGCTACAGGTGGACTTGCTGATTCAATTAGTGATGCTAATGGATTTGTATTTAAAGCATATGATGCTAACGAAATGGCATATAAAGTAAAAGAAGCAATTAATGTATATAATCACAAAGATGATTACATGAAGATGGTGCATACAGCGATGTATACTGATTTTTCATGGGCAAATAGTGCTAAGAAATATTTAGATTTATATAAGAGTTTATTAGAAAGAAGAGAAAATAATGACTGATTTGGAACTTAGAGAGTTAATTGAAGATAACCTAGGTAAGCTTTTTGCAGTATCAATAGTTGATGCAACTGTTGACCAACTTTATAAAGCACTAGCTACTTCAATTAACGATATATTACGTCGAAGAAGAAGACAATATAATGAACGCGTAAGACAAGCAAATGGGAAAAGAGTATATTACTTATCAATGGAATTTTTGATGGGTAGGAGTTTAAAGAATAATTTATTTAACTTAGGTCTAACAGACCAAGTTAGTATTCTTTTATCAAATGTAGGGGTATCAATGGATCAAATATATGCTTGCGAACCTGATGCGGGACTTGGCAATGGAGGTTTAGGCCGCCTTGCTGCCGCATACTTAGACGGGCTTGCTAGCAATGATTATCCAACAACCGGCTTTTCTATTTGTTATGAATACGGTTTGTTTAAACAACATTTAATCGAAGGTTGGCAAACAGAAGCACCTGATGTATGGCTACCAGGTGGATCGGTTTGGCTAGCTGAAAGACCAGATAAACTAGTTCAAGTTAAATTCGATGGAAAAGTTGATGTGGAATACGTAAATGGTAAAAAAGTTTATCGTCATACTGGTTATAACCTTGTTGAAGGACTTCCTTGCGATATGATGGTAAGTGGATATGATTCAAGCGCTGTTAGCGTTTTAAGACTTTGGAAGAGCCAAAGTCCAAAATCGCTTGATTTTGAATCATTCGCGCATGGCGATTACCAAAAAGCAATGCAAGATAAACTAGAAGCTGAAATCTTAACTAAAGTATTATACCCATCTGATAATCATCAAGAAGGTAAAACTTTAAGATTAAAACAACAATACTTCTTAGTTTCATCTTCAATTCAATCAATTGTTAATGACCATATCCGTTATTTTAAAGATATTCATACTTTGCCTAACCATGCAGTTATTCATATTAACGATACACACCCTACAATGTGTATCCCAGAACTATTAAATATCTTAATCGATAGATTTGATTTTGGTTGGGAAGAAGCATGGGAAATGGTTTGTAAAGTAGTTAACTATACTAACCATACAATTCTAGCTGAAGCATTAGAGAGATGGCCAGAAGATTTATTAATGCGTATTGTACCTAGAATTTACGTTGCATTAAAAGAAATCAACCAATGGTTCTATGATAAATGCCATGCAATGGGCTTTAGTGAAGAAGAATGGAAGAAAGTTGCCATTATTTATGATGGCGTAGTCAGAATGGCGAACCTTTGCGTTCTTGCTAGTAAGCATGTTAATGGTGTTAGTGCATTACACTCTGAAATTATTAAGAATAATATCTTCAGTAGTTTCTATAAAATCATGCCTGATAAGTTTACTAATGTAACTAATGGTATCACTTATAGAAGATGGTTATGTCAAGCTAACCCATTACTTTCAGAGTTAATTGAATCAAAGATTGGACCAGACTTTAAAAAGGATCCAACAAAGCTAAAAGATTTCTTAGCTTACCAAGATGATAGCGAAGTATTAAATCAAATTGGGGAAATTAAATATCGTAATAAATGTGCTTTTGCGAAATACGTATATAGCCAGTACGGTATAGTCATTAATCCTAATAGCCGTTTTGATGTTCAAGCTAAAAGATTACATGAATATAAACGTCAATTATTAAATGTTTTAAAAATCGTTTATTATTTCTGTGAACTTGAAAAAGACCCAACAATTGACTTTACTCCGCAAACATTTATCTTTGCTGCAAAAGCAGCTGGTAGTTATTATGTAGCTAAACAAGTAATTGAACTTATTTGGAACATTTCTAAAGAAATTGAAAAACACCCAGCTATTAGAGAAAAACTAAATGTTGTGTTCTTAGAAAACTATAATGTTACTTTAGCGGAAAAATTAATGCCTGCTAGTGAAGTAAGTGAACAAATATCACTTGCTGGTAAAGAAGCTAGTGGAACTGGTAACATGAAGTTTATGATCAATGGAGCAGTTACTTTAGGTACTCTAGATGGAGCTAATGTAGAGATTTGCGAAAACGTTGGCGAAGATAACATCGTTATCTTTGGTATGAATACTGAAGATGTAGGTGAAAGATGGAAACAAGGATATAATGCTATCGATTATTACTATAATAATCCAATCATTAAAGAAGTTATTGATCATCTATACTTAGGTTTCAATAATAAGAGCTTCGCTCATATCGCTGATTACCTACTTCATAACTATCCAGTTAGTGACCCTTATATGTGTTTAGCTGATTTTGATGATTATCTAGCTAAAGCTAAAAAGCTTGATGAAGCATACTTAGATAAGAATAGATGGAATAAGATGTCATTAATTAATACCGCTTCAGCCGGCATATTTGCTGCCGATAGAAGTGTTGAGGAATATGCAAAGAACATATGGGAATTAAAGAAGGTCAGATAATTAACACTAATTATTTGTTCTATCATCCCCTGGTAGATAAAAGCCCGATTGGGGCAATAGAAAAAGGTAAAGATATTAGTATATCTTTATCTTTTCCAAGTAATTTTGTCATTTGGGATGTAGACTTAATAATTGAAGATGATAATAAATCTGAAATTGCTAGATATAGGCTTGATGAAGTTAATCATCAATATCAAATAAAATTTAAGATTGATGAGGCAGGCTTGTATTGGTACTATTTTGCTTTTTCAGATTGTTATGGAAGACACTACATATTTGCTGGTGATGATCTAGGCGGATCATTAAGCGATGAGAGATTAAAGTTATACCAATTATTAATTCATGATCGCTTTAGTAAAGCTACCAACTGGTTTAATAATGCTATTATGTATCAAATTATGCCTGATAGATTTTATAGAGCTGGTAATGAAATAAAAAAAGATTATGCAATTATGCATAATGATTGGTACGAAGATCCTTTCTTTAAGCCAGTAGGAAAAGATTGGAACATTGACTTTTTTGGTGGCGACATTAAAGGAATTATCGCTAAACTTGATTACTTAAAGAGTCTCAATGTTAATGTAATTTATTTAAACCCTATCTTTTTAGCTAGATCAAGCCATAAATATGATGTGGGGAATTACTTAGAAATTGACCCAATGTTTGGTACGGAAAAAGACTTTTCTGATTTGTGTATAAAAGCTAAAGCTAAAGGTATTAAAATAATCATTGATATGGTCTTTAACCACACAGGGGATGATAGCCTATATTTTAATAAATATGGTAATTACCAAAGCGTTGGTGCTTACCAAAGCATAAAATCACCATATCGCGATTGGTATACATTTGGTAAATACTTTAAACATGGCTACCGTGCATGGTGGGATATAGAAACCTTACCGGCTTTAAACCAAGATAATAAAAATTATTTAAATTTATTAACTGATGTCTTAACTAAATGGTTAAAGCTAGGAGCAAGTGGAATTAGACTAGACGTAGTTGATGAACTTAATAATGATGTAGTTAGCCATATTAATAAAGTATGTAAAGGTATTAGCGATGATTTAATCATCATCGGTGAAGTATGGGAAGATGCTTCTAATAAAATATCATATGGCGTACGTAAACATTATTTTAATGGTCATCAAATTGATTCAGTTATGAATTATGTCTTTAAAAAAGCCATTATTAGCTATTTAAAAGATGGCAATTATTTATATTTAAGAGATTCAATTAGATCACTAATCAATAATTATCCAAAATATGCTTTAGATAAAATGATGAATATCGTAGATACGCATGATACGATGAGACTAGTTAATAACTTCTATAACCATGTACCTAAAAATAAAGCTGATGCAGCTAAGTTTAAAGTAAGCGAAGAAGTTAAGAGTGATGCCATTTTAAAACAAAAAATGGCAACCCTTTTACAATTTAGCTTGCCAGGAATCCCTTGTATTTATTATGGTGATGAAGCTGGCCTTGATGGGTTTGATGATCCGTTCTGTAGAAGGGCGTACCCATGGGGTAGAGAAAATAGCAAGTTAATGGATTGGTATAAGAAATTAACTAATATGCGTCTAGATGATGTATTTAATGGTGGTAGTTATTTAGAAGTTAAAAGCAGTCCATCACAATTCATCTTTAAGCGCATTAAAGATAATCATGAAGTATTAGTAATTATTAATAATTCTAATGTATTCTATGAAGAAAATAAAAAAGCTTTTGATATGCTAGAAATGGTAGAAGTAGATCAAATTCACGTTTCTCCATTTAGCGCAAAAGCTTATAAACTAAAATAAAACGCTAGTTAAACTAGCGTTTTTTTATTTTACTTCTAGGTTTACTAGAAGTGAATATGTTACTTCAAAGGCATGCATTGCTAACATTCTAGATAAGTTATTTGATCCGGCTAAGTTAGTAATTAGTGGCATTGCTGGTCCATTTATTAATTTAGATAGAGCCTGGCAAGCAGATGATAGTTTAGGAACATCATAACTAACCCCATTACTATTTAACATATTTGATAAATAACTATATAAGCCATTAGCAGTAAGTAAAGCAGCAAGTTCTACTTTAGATCTAGATGATAAATCATTTTGAATAGTTGTAATTACTGATTTATCCATTTTGAGCATTAAACCCATCAAATAACAAATGCTTTCTTGATAATTACTATAATATAACTGCCTTGTATTTAGTGATGAAGAAGTATCACCATTGAAAGTCGTTAGGGTATCAATTACATAATTAGTAAAAGCGATATCGTGAGTATAACTACCAGCTTTAGCTTCAAATGAAGGAAGTTTTGTCATATAACCATTGGCAAGTAGAGCACTTTCTAGATTAGTACTATATAGTTCAATATCGATTCCGCAGCGTTTGAACCCGTATCTAATTGGGGGAACGTAGCATACGATATCTGCACTATTAACTAGATTAAATACATTTGGATAATCAATACCATTTGCCATCTCTACACTAGCTGGTGCTTCAAATGTATAAGTATACATTTTAGCATTTGCTTGTAGGTAATTATCGCTAGATAAAATTTGATGAGCAAGGTTATTTGCAACCCCACCGCCACGTGAGTAACCAGTAATTAATAATTTTATATTACCTGATGAATAAGAATTTAAGTATTCTTCTAAATCATCTTTAACTTGGGTAGCTGATTCGCTAAATCCTTGATGATCTCCGCCTTGTCCTACGATGAAATTATTTACCCATTCAGATTGATAATTTTCACCACGAATGGTTACACATATAACTTCACTTCCTTTAACTTGTTTATGAGCAAAACAATAACCTATTGAAGAAGTAGTAGGAGTATGGCTATATGATTCTGATAAATGAATATTATCAAATTCTAGTGAAGAATAAAATGATGATATTGTAGTGCCATCTTCAGTTAAGTTAGCAGCACCAAAGGCAAATAGTGCTAACTCTTTACTAAATGTATTAGGTTCTACATCAAACAAGCTATCTTTATAAATGTAAGATAATCTAAACATTGTGCGTTTGATTGGATCAACGCCTGCTTTCACCTTTGCCCACATGATGTCTTCTGAATTCCAAATAGCATTAACGGTTAAATCTTTAGTAACGATTGTATCTTTATCAATATCCCATCCTTCGAATGTGTATTGATGATTAGCATCAAAACTATCTTTAGGATTAGTTTTTGGAAAGATGATTTTTTCATCATGAGCTACACTTACTACTTGGTATAATTCATCATTACTTAAATAAGTAACATCATAACTATCCCATTTAGCATATAAAGTAATGTTATTTGTAATAGTAGTAGTGCTTGTCACCTCGTTACCGTCTTGATCAAACCAACCTAGAAATGTTTTATTATCTTTAGTAGCAGTAGGAAGACCTACTTCACTACCTTCTTTTAATTCTAGGTTAGTGCTACTTGCCACCCCGCCATTTGCATCAAACTTAACGCTAATAGGCAGCGGCCCACAACTAGCTAGCATTAGCGTAATTATAAATATCATTAAAATTAAATATGTCTTTTTCATAAAAAGCACCTTCTTATAGTTAAATTATAAAAGATTGCTGATATTAGCGCAATAAAAAAAAGCCCTTGACGGGCTTATTTTAACCTAGAGCAATGTCTAGAATCATCATAATAACAAAGCCAATGGCTAGACCGATTGTAGCTAAGTTTGAGTGTTTTCCTTCATTAGCTTCCGGAATTAGTTCTTCAGCTACTACATAAATCATTGCGCCTGCCGCAAATGATAATGTGAATGGTAGAATTGTTGTTACGATAACCGTTAGAGCAATAGTGATTAGTGCTGCAATTGGTTCCACAACGCCACTTACAAAACCGAAGAAGAATGATTTTGGTTTTGATATGCCTTCACTTTCGAGTGGCATTGAAACAATGGCACCTTCTGGGAAGTTTTGAATAGCAATACCAATAGCTAGAGCTAACATCGCACTTTCATTGATCGTGCCTTTTATTGCCCCCGCAATAACTACACCAAATGCTAATCCTTCAGGAATATTATGAATTGTTACAGCAAGTAGTAGTTTCATCGAATTATTAAGTTTGCTCTTAGTTGGTCCTTCATCTTCATTATTGATATGTGTATGAGGAACAGCGTAGTCTAAGATTAATAGAAAGGCAATACCAGCTAAAAAACCAAGCGATGGGATTAAATAACTTAAGAAGTCACCTTCTTCATATGATTCAATCGCCGGTTGTAACAAACTCCAAATCGAAGCAGCTAGCATTACACCTGATGCAAAACCTAATAATAATTTTTGTAGTTTTGGATTAATATCCTTTTTTAAGAAAAATACCATTCCACTACCTAGGGTTGTACCTAGAAGGGGTATGAATAAACAAATTATCATTAATGGTGTCATAATTTTACCTCATATAATCTATTACCATTATACTCTTTTTTTTAGTAGATGTTTAGAGGTTAGCCCAAAAAAAGCAAATAAAACGTTTTATTAGCTATGTAATCTTTACAATGAGAATAAAAAAAGCTTTTTGTAAGTAGATACAAAATGCCTAAAATACTAAATGTCTAGAAACATAACATTTAATACAATTTCGTACCCCTATAAAGCAAAAGAAAAGCCACCCTCAAAGGATGACTTAATTTTGTGATGATTAGTTCGATTTCATTTTTCTTTTAAAAGCCAGTATTGCAAGAACGAATGATACTATTGTATATGCAATAACAATAATTAACGGAATTAAAAAATCTTTATATGCGTCATTTATTCCATTCATTGTGTTTTGAACAAGTATTGTTGCATTTCTGAATGGTAATGCATTCATAAAAGTAATCATGCCTTCGCTTAATCCTTCAATTGGAAACCACATACCAGATAGTACTGATTGGCCAGCAATAACAATTGAAGAGATACCACCAATAGCTTTTTCATTGCATAGAGATCCAAGCAAAATTCCTAATGCAATAAAAAGAAATGATGTAACTACACTAATAAGTATAGCAAATACCATATTAATGCCAAATATTGAAGAATCAATTATCCCACCAACTAAGAAGAACAATATAGATTGAACAAAAATGATAGGAATCATAGATAGTGCATATGAAAAAATAAATTCATGCGATTTTGCATTGGATACATATAATCTTGTTAAAAAAGATGTTGATCTATCTATAGCAATTAATAATCCAACAAATAGCGATATGAAACTTTGAGCAAACACAACTATTCCCGGAGCTAAATACTTCATCTCAAATTGAGGTGTTAATTTATGGAATATAAGATAAAACAATATTTCCATAAACAAAGGCATTCCTAAGGTAAATATTAATGAAAGTGGGTCCCTTAATATTTCCTTGAAATCTCTTTTTGTTAAAGTGATAATTCTGGATAATGATTTTTTCATGATAGTTGACCTCCAGAAACTATTTCAATAAAAGAGTCCTCAACATTTGTTTTGCCTGTTTTACTAAATAATTCTTCTTTAGTGCCAACAAACAACAGTTCTCCATCCTTCATTATGCCAATTCTATCAGATAATGCTTCCGCCTCTTCCATATAATGAGTAGTTAGGATTATTGTCATCTTTCCTTTTAATTCGTTTATATTTTTCCATAATTCTCTTCTAGCTATTACATCAAGGCCTAATGTTGGTTCATCCAAAAATAAAATTTTTGGTTTGGAAATCAAGGCTAAGGCAATTGATAATTTCCTTTGCCAACCACCAGATAATTTTGAAGCCTGCTTTTTGGCAATTTTATCAAATCCGAATGATTCATAAATAGCTTTTTTTGTTTCGTTTAATTCTTTTTTGTCTAGCCCTGATAATTCACCATAAAACTCAATATTTTCCTCAACTGTTAGTTTTCTTGCAATAGCAGTCTCTTGCATGGAAATATCGATAATCTCCTTTATTCTTTCTTCATCTTTCAATATCGAATAATTAAAAATATCAGCATCACCACTTGTTGGTTTCACAAGTGTTGCTAGCATTTTTATAGTTGTTGTCTTCCCTGCTCCATTTACACCTAGTAAAGAAAACAATTCACCTTCATATATTTCTAGATTTAATTTATCAACTGCTGTGACATCTTTATATTGTTTAGTAAGATCACTGATTTTTATCGCCGTTTTCATTTTTGAACATTCCTCCCATCAACTGATAGAATACATCATCCTTAATTAGCGCGATTCCCTTTTCCTTATCACCCATCACCATTAAAGTGTCGCCTTCTTTTATATCAAACATTTTTCTTGCAGCAGAAGGTATTGTAATTTGAGCTTTAGGACCAACCTTGACACTAACTATAAACCTATCTTCATTCATTTCTTTCATTTAAATTCCTCCAAATATGTATCTTATATTTCTATTTTATCTTACTTTTCTTACATTTTCAACTATTTTTTATTATTACATAAAAAGTAGCTTACTGTAAAAACAAAAAAAGCCTCGATACAACGTATCAAAGCTATTGTTTCAATATGTCTAAGTAAAAATGTTTTAATACAATTTTAGCACCATTGTTTTAAAGCATTTTCTAATTCAATAGATTTCTGCTTAATATCAGTTCTTTCATTCAATGAACTTATTGAAGCAGCTATTTTATCTTTATCTTTTTTTAAATAGTAATAAATTAGGGTTATTGCCTTCCTCTTCGTATGTACATATTAAGATAAAATCAACGTTAGCAACAACTCCATAACAGAATTTATCACTTTCAAGTTGTGTACCTAAATATGTAGTTTGATCATTTAAAAATTGAGCTTTTATTCCACTAGGTAGTGGATAAGCTAAATTTACATAAGAGCCTACTAATGCATTTAAGCTTTCTACCTTGGGCATACCTTTAATATTTAAGTCATTTATTTCTTTTATAAGTTCTTTTTTAAAAGCTTCAAATTTACCACCATCACTTAAATAATCATGGTTCTTCCAATATTTTAAATTAGGTAACATTTGTTTCATATATTCACGAGCTTGATTTTCTTCAAAGCCAGCTTTAACCATATGTGGAATACAAACACTTATAAGTGAATCCATATCGTTATATGTGTATGTACCATCAGCATAACACCATTTACAATAATCTTCATTTAAGCTTCCATTGCTATCATGGCCTATTATTTCATCATTAAGTGGCATACCACAACATTGACATATCAATTCTCTTGGAGAACCTAAA
>JAGCUR010000005.1 GCA_017962745.1 Bacilli bacterium
TCTATTTGTTTTTTAGTAAAGCAATTAACACTCATAATATTACCTCTTTTTAACATTATAAAAAAAATAGCCCTGTAAATCAAACAACTTACAAGACTATGTCTCTTTTTTTATGTGTCCGATTTACAGGGTATATTTTAATTATTCTAGGTGTTTTTAAATAAGATTATAATTAAAACTAATTAATAGTTGTGATACAATTTAATTAAGGTGATTATATGGATTATAAATTACATTATCATCCAGCTAAAAACTGGATAAATGATCCTAATGGGTTATGTTTTTTTAATGGTCAGTTTCACATATATTATCAATATAACCCTAAATGTACTAAATGGGGTAATATTTGTTGGGGACATTGTACAACTACCAACTTCATAAATTATAAAGAAGAAAATATGGCTTTACTTAATGATACTCCATATGACTGTGAAGGTGTATTTTCAGGTAATGGTATTGTAATAGATAAAACGCTATATGTTTACTATACTTCTATTGCACCAGCTCATCCTACTCAAAGCGTAGCTAAAAGTAAGGATGGTTATAGTTTTGAAAAATATCAAGGTAACCCAATAATTGATACCCATAGTGAAGCAAGAGATCCATTTGTATTTTATTATAATAATGAATTATATATGATTATAGGGACTCAAGATAAGGTTTTATTATATAAAGGGGTTAATCCATTCCACTTTAACTATTTATCTGATTTAATAAATGGTAATGAGTTTTATGAATGCCCTAATCTAGTTAAAATTGGAGATAAATATCTATTCAAATATTCTTCAATGATTGATAGGTGTGATCATTTTTATTTAGGTAGCTTTGATGGGGCTAAGTTTATAAAAGAAAAGGAAGTAAAACTACCACTTCCTAAAAACTATTATGCTGCCCAAATCTTTAATCATGAAGGAAAGCTTATCATGATTGGTTGGATAGCAAATCCAGACTATGACGGTAGCTTGCCATTTAATGGCTTGCTATCAATCCCCCGCGAATTATATTTAGAAAACGGCGATCTAAAATCAAAACCACTTGAGGCTTTCGAAAAGTATTTAGTTGGTAATAAAATTATTGATAATGATATTATTGAAGAGTTTTAAAAAGTGTCTATCAAATGATAGACACTTTATTTTTATATTTTAAAAATTCTAGTAGCTTCTACTGCTTTCTTCCAACCAGTATATAGCTTACTGCGTTTTTCTTCGCTCATGTTTGCTACAAATATTTGTTCAATTGTATGATACTTAACTAGTTCTTCTTTAGAAGAATAAACACCACTTGTTAAGCCAGCAAGATAAGCTGCCCCTAGGGCTGTAGTTTCTAAGCAAGTAGGTCTTAAGATTTTACAATTTAGAATATCTGCTTGGAATTGCATCAAGTAATTATTCGCACTAGCGCCACCATCAACCCCAATACTCTTAATTCCCGTACATGCTTCTTCTTTCATTACTTCCATTACATCTTTAGCCTGATATGCAATAGATTCAACAGTAGCATTAACGAAATGTTCTTTCTTAGTTGCTCTAGTTAAGCCAAAGACAGCACCTCTTGCATCATTATCCCAATATGGTGTACCTAAACCAACAAAGGCTGGAACTACATATACGCCATCAGATCCATCCACAACTCTTGAATACTTTTCGCAATCCTTAGATTTTTCAAATAGTCTCATACCATCTCGTAGCCATTGAATTGCACTTCCCGCTACAAACACAGATCCTTCTAAAGCATATTCTACTTCTCCATTTACTCCCCAGGCAATGGTAGTAAGTAAGCCATTCTTTGATTTAACGATAGAATTAGTTGTATTCATTAACATGAAACAACCAGTTCCATAAGTACTCTTTACATCACCTTTGTTAAAGCAGCATTGACCAAATAAGCTTGCTTGTTGGTCACCGATGATTGAACAAATAGGAATATCTAAGTTATTATTGATCTCTTTTAATCTAGTAGCTACGCCTAAGTTTTCATTTGAGTTAACTACTTGAGGTAAGATACATTTAGGAATGCCATATAAATCTAATAATTCTTCATCCCATCTTAAAGTATTAATGTTAAACATCATTGTTCTACTAGCATTAGAATAATCAGTTACGTGTTTAGCCCCTTTAGTTAATTTCCAAACTAAATATGTATCGATTGTACCAAAAAGGATTTCCCCTTTTAAAGCTTTTTCTAGGACACCTGGTACATTATCAAATATCCATTTAACTTTACTAGCAGAAAAGTATGGGTTGATTAATAATCCGGTTTTATCTTGGATTAGTTTACTATATCCTTTATTAATCCAGTCTTCACAAATATCTTGTGATTGACGTGATTGCCATACAATTGCGTTATAAACGGGTTCACCTGTTGTTTTATCCCATAAGACTGTTGTTTCACGTTGATTTGTAATACCAATCGCTTTAATTAAAGTTGGGTCTACTTTTTCATTAGTTAATACTTCTTTGACTGTTTCAAAAACAGTTGCCCAGATTTCGTAGATGTTTTGTTCTACCCATCCACTCTTAGGACAAATAAGGCCAAATTCCATTTGGCTTGTAGAGACAATTTTAGATTTCTTATTAAATACAATTGCTCTAGAACTTGTTGTTCCTTGGTCTATCGCCAAAATCAATTCATCTTTTTCCATATAACTACCTCGCTAATTAAATTGTATCATAATTGCAATTAAGGGTAAAGATGTGAAAGACATTCTAAATATGTGCAAAATAAAAAAGCGACTATGTCGCTTTTATTATTATTCTTTATGAGCTAATTCTTCACTCATGATTTGGGCAACTCTTGTACTAGCAGCAGCAGCAATTGCCCCAACGATATCATCTAAGAATGTATGACATTCTGGTTTATCACCTTTACCATCGCTATTAAGTTTGGCTACGATGCCTGGTTTATTAACATCGATATCACCAAAATTAGTTTGGCCGATAGCGCCATAATTTTGGGCAACAGCTAAACCGATGATTTCATCGATACCAAACATGCCAAGATCAGCTTTCATAATATCTTGAATTGGTGAACGGAATAACCCTTGTTCAGTCATTCTATCGATTTCAATTCCAAGTTGAACGATATGGAAGATATCACGAAGTGATAATAACTTCTTAACGCTTTCTAAGCATACTTCAAAGCTAACATTTGGAATGTAGCGAGATTGTTGATGATAAGCAATCTCAGCGATTGCTTCAAGTTCAACGCCTCTTTCTTTCAATCTTTCCACATTCAACTCATACATTTCTTCTCTTGAAAAAATAACTTTCTTATCCATTAATCTATTTTCCTCCCTACGAATATAATATCTTTTCCCTTTCCGTTTAAATAATCTCTGACGCTCATCTTGTTTTTACCAGCAGGTTTAATCTCTTTAACCTTTAAAGCATTTTCCTTACACCTAATGGTAAAACTATCTTTTTCGACTTTCTCAATAACTTTTACTTCCTCAATCGAATTTGATTTAACATCTTCACAATCATATATTTTATAGACATTTCCATCAATTGTAAAGTAAGCTCCTGGATTAGAGTTTAAGCCTCGTACCTGTCTACAAACTAAGAATGCATCTTTATTAAAATCAATTAGTTCATCTTCTTTAGTAAGGTTAGGCGCATAAGTCACTAAGCTTTCATCTTGTTTAACTGCTTCTATTTTACCATTAACTAAATCATTAATCACGGGATTAATCATTTTTGCCCCTAAATTAGCAAGGCTTGCGAATAACTCGTCGCTTGTTTGATTACCGATTTCGATGCTTTCTTCTCTTAAGATATCGCCGCTATCCATTCCTTTAGCCATATACATAATGGTAATACCCGTTTCCTTGTCACCATTAATGATACTTCTTTGGATTGGAGCACCGCCTCGATAGCGTGGCAGTAAACTTCCATGAACATTAATTGAAGCATAGCGCGGATGGGCTAATACTTTAGTACCAATTATTTGCCCATAGGCTGCAGTTACGATTAGGTCACATGGTGTAGCTAAAATCTTATCATAATCTTTTCTAATGTTTACTGGCTGAAAAACTTCAATTCCTTCTTGAATTGCTAATTCTTTAACCGGACTTACATATACTTTTTTACCATTAACTTTATCAGTTTGGGTAACTACTAGCTTAACATCGTGTTCTTTAATTAAAGCAGCTAGGATTGCTACCCCAAAAGATGGTGTACCCATGAATATAATATCTAATTTTTTCATCATCCACCTCTTGTATATCTATGAAGGGTAGCCATCACTTTACTACTATTAAAGTGTTTAACCGAATCATTAAACAGTTTATTAACTCCTTCATAATCATTATATTTGATAATTAGTTTTACCCCTTTACGAATATAATCGTAAGTTGGTCCTAAAAAGACAATATCTTTACTATGTGATACAGCTTTCTTAAAGTAGAAAGCAAAGTGATACATTTCTTGATAATCCCCTTTAATAAAGATAATGCTTAAATCTTTAAATGGTGGATATTCAAGCAATTCTCTATTTTGTAATTCTAATTCATAATAATCTTCATAATTATTGTTAATCGCATTAACAATTGAATAATGAGTAGGATTATATGTTTGAATTACTAAATGAGGAAAAGCAGAAACTTTTGCTATTAAATTATAAGTTGCCTCGCTTCCTGAATAATTATTAGCATTTAGAAAACTATCTACATATAATAAACCTACTAAATCAATGTTTGGATATTTATTGATCTTAGTTAGGGCATTAGTGCCAATAATAATATCAATACTTCCTTCTTCAATTCCTTGGAGAAGTGATTCCATCTTTTCTTTACTATTTAGAAAGGCACTATCTGCTCTAATAATTTTAGCTTCAGGATACATTCCTTTTAGTTTTTCTTCGACTTGTTCTAAACCAAATCCTAAACTAATATAGTTAGTGCTTCCGCACTTACAAGATTTAAACATCTTCTCTTCATAATTACAATATGGACATCTAGCAGCATCTTTACTCTTGACATAAACAAGTGGCACTTTACAGTTTGGACACTTTAATACTTTTCCGCACTTTCTACACTTGATCTGCGTAGCAAAGGCTACGTTATTACAAATAAGGACGCTGACTTTTTTATTACTAATAACATCATCTAATCTTTGTTTTAAAATATTCGAAAGTATTACATCATTAGTCTCTAATACTTCTTTATTCATATCCACGATATCCGCATTAGCCTTAGTTTCAAAATGGTTATTTAAAATATAATATTTACCAACCATTGTCTTATAATAATCCGCTACTAATGGAGTAGAAGATTCTAAGATGATTTTACATTCTAAAAGTTTAGCTTTTTTAATTGCAGCTTCTTTATAGTTAAGGTATGGATATGTTTCATTGATGTACATCTCGTCATCCACATCATTTAAAATCATATCACTAACTTTATCAATTGGTAATAGAAGCGCATTTGGAGTACCGATTAGTACGTCATAATCCCCTGACAATATCTTTTGGTAGGAATCATAGTTTTCACTATTCGTATTTTTAGAGTGATATGAAATAATATCATAGCCTCTTAAATATCTTTTAAGTGATAAGCATGCTTCTTCTACGCTTAAAGCATTTGAATAAATGATTACTACTTTTTTACCACTAAGTTCTGCTTCATTAATTAATTTAATATAAAAATGTAATCTAAATTCTTCATTACTTGAAAAGAATAAGAATGGCTTTTGACTAACTTCACTGTAATAATCTACTATTTCTTTTTCGCTGAATGAAAATTCATATTTAGATTTGTTTTTCTTTTCTAGAGTTTTCCCTCTTGTAACAACTACTTCAGTTACCTTTAATACTTTTAAGCTAACTAAAGTCTTAACGATGTTACTTGAGACATTTGTAGCGACGCGGATATCATCTAAAGTAGCACCAGGATGATCTACTAAGTATCTAACTACTAAATCTCTTGATTTAGTTGATTGCATACTATCATCAATTACGCTATAAGTTTTGATCTTTTTGTTTTTACCATAAACAAAGAATTCGTAACCTTTGACGATATTACCGTTTTTGATTTCGGCTTGAATCTGTTTTTTGAAAGGTAATAGGCTACTATTGATTAATACTTTGCTTTTGCCGTTAAGAGCTAAAGCTAGGTTACCATCTAGTTTATTATAATCTTCAATATATAAGTATTGTTGCTTTTGGCCTTTGATAAATGATGGTTGCATCATGCTTAAAACATTAGCCATTGATGAGTCTAAATCCCTTGCTAACTCTTCTGCTAGCTTAAAATTGATATCACCGATTTGAATCGCATCATTTACGATATCTACAATATCTTTTAAGCCTTCCTTTGTCTCTCCAGAAAGTTCTACTACATACCCAAATACTTGGTCGTATCCGAAAGGAACAAAGACGCTAGCGCCAACATTAATTTCGCTTACTAGTTCAGTTGGTACGTTATAATCATATAAGCTAGCAATACTGCTGCTACGGCGATCAATTGACACTTTAGCTATCATCTTCATCCCTCCTTATATATTAATTATACAATAAAAAAGCTTATTGCGTAAACAATAAGCTAATAGTTATTTAATTTCTAATTTATTTGCGTAAATTTCTTCTAAAGCGATACCAATACCCTTTTCGCTTTTAGGATCGTTAATTAACGGTTTATCGCCTTCGCTAATTTGGCGAGCACGAATTGCTGCTCCTAGTACTAGACGATATTTAGATTTAGTTCTAGTAACTAATTGGTCAATAGCAGGATATCTAATTCCATCTTTATTCATTATTTTGCCTTCCTATCTTTAATAATTTCATTATAACCATCGATACATCTAGCAAGTTTCGCATGTTCTGCTCTAACGATTGCTAAAATCTTGTCAGCTGCATTCTCTACAGTATCGTTGACAACGATGTAATCATAAAAGTCTGCCATAACAACTTCTTTACAAGCTTTATCATATCTTGCTTTAATAACATCAGCACTCTCAGTTCCACGTAATAGTAGTCTATCGTATAAAGATTTCATTGATGGTGGCGCAATAAAGATAAATACGGCATCAGGGCATTTCTTTCTTACTTGCATTGCCCCTTGTACTTCAATCTCTAATACTACTTCTTCACCAGCATCAAGCTTTTCTTGAACGATATCTAACGGAGTACCATAATAATTGTCGATGAATTTTGCATATTCCAAAAATTTACCTTCTTGGATTCTTTTTTCAAATTCTTCTTTAGAAACAAAATAATAATCAACACCATCCACTTCGCCTGCGCGCGGTGCACGAGTTGTCATTGATACAGAAAATACCATATCGTGGTCAGTTCTCTCAAATAAGCTCTTCCTAACTGTCCCTTTACCAACCCCAGATGGTCCTGACATAACGATTAATAAACCTTTTTTATCAAGTTTCACGGCAGTCTCTCCCTATTTGCAACCATTATATAACTTTTTTTTGGTATTTTCAAGAAATGAAAACATTATCTTTGTTTCCAAAATGCAGTTGTGTTAAAATGATTAAAGAAGGGAAGTGTAATTATGGCTTTTGATGGCGTATTTGCCCATTACATGTTAGAAGAGATTAAACCCGTTTTAATCGGCAAAAGAATATCTAAAGTTGAAGCTATCAACGAGACTGATTATGCTTTTAGCCTAGCCGGAAAGCTAGCTTTAATTTTATCAGCCGATAAAAACTTTTCGCATTTCCGCGTTACGCAAAAAGATTTTATCCATACTGATAATCATTTTGGTAACATTTTAAAGAAGTATTTCAACTCTGCTTTCATTGATTCAATCAATCAATTTGGGTCTGATCGTATCATTTGCTTATCAGTTACTAAAAATGATGAGTTAGGCTATCCTAAAGTTTACAAATTAGTATTTGAGTTTACGGGAAAAACTTCTAACTTAATTATATTAGATGAGGCTGATATCATAATTGAAGCATATCACAAACATTTTGAGATTGATTCTAGAATCATTAGTCCAAATGTGGCCTATGCAAAACTAGAATCTACTAAAGTAGACCCGTTTAGTATGAAAAGCGATGATACTACTTTACAAGAAAACATCTACGAAGGTGTATCAAAACTTTTGTTTAGTGAATGCTGTTATGTATCTTCACTTTTAAATGTAATTAATAGAAAAGTAGATCCTACTTTAATAGCTGGTAACAAAATTAACTTCTACTGCTTTGATTTACTTCATTTAGAGGGTGAAAGAATAAAGTATGATGATTTATCTAGTTTGATTGAGGGCTATATTGAAAAATCAAAACTGGCATCTACTGAAAACGCAGATGAGAAATTAGCTAAAGCATATTGTCTAAAAGAATTAGAAAAAGCTAAAAACAAATTAGCTAAACAGGCTGACGAGTTAGCTAAAGCTAAAAACTATGCATCCTTAGAGCGCGATGCCCAACTACTTGCTAGTAACATTCATCTAGTTAAACCTTATCAAGAAGAAATCAAAGTGATTGATTATAATACTGGTGAAGAAGTCACTTTACCTCTAAACACCAAAATCAGTCCAAATGAAAATGTTAACTTCTACTTTAATAAAGTTAAAAAGCAAAAAAGAACAATTGAAGCCCTTGATGAACAAATCGAAAATACCCATCAAGAGATTGAATATTTAGAAACTTTATTAAACCAAATCTCTATTGCTACAAACTCTTCAATTAAAGAAATCTGTAAAGAGATTGGCCTAGCTAAACCTGATAAGAGGATAGTTAAACCAGCAATTACTAGATATATTGATGAAGATGGGTATGTAATATTAGTTGGTAAAAACAATACCCAAAATAATTACATCACAAATAAACTAGCTAGAGCTAACGATTACTTCTTCCATATTGCATCATATCCTGGCTGCCATGTTATTTATAACGGGCCACTAACGGAAGATAAAATAAAACTAGTAGCTAGCATTTGTGTTTACCATTCGAAAAAGACGAGTATTATGGCTGTTGACTATGTTCAAGTAAAATACTTAAAGAAAGTAAAAGGAACAAACGGTTCGTTTGTTACTTACACTAATCAAAAAACAACGCATGTGGATGGAGATATAGAATATATTAACGCTCATGCTAAACTAGTAAATTAAAAGAACATATTTCTTAGGAAATATGTTCTTTATTTATACATATATTGCTAAATGGACAATTGTCACATTTAGGGCTTTTAGCTGTGCAGATGTTTCTACCAAATGCGATTAGTAGATGATGTAAGTGACACCATGTAGACTCTTCAAAATAATTCTTTAAATCTTTTTCAACGCCTACTACATCTTTTGCTTTAGAAATACCTAATCTATTAGCTATTCTAAAGATATGCGTATCAACTGGCATAGCAGGTATTTTATAGCCTTCTACCATCACAACACTTGCTGTTTTATGGCCTACCCCTGGTAGGCTTTCTAATTCAAGGATTGTTTTAGGAATATCACCATTAAACCTTTCAACTAATTCTTTACTTAAAGCTACGATGTTTTTAGCTTTAGAATTAGATAAGCCAATTGGTTTAATGATTTCTTTTACATCTTCTTCTTTGGCTTTAGCTAAACTATAAGTATTTGGATAAGCACTAAATAAAGTAGGTGTTACTTTATTAACAGCTACATCCGTAGTTTGAGCTGATAGCACTACACTTACTAATAATTCAAATAAATTATTATAAATTAGGCCACATTTAGCATTAGGAAATAATTTATCTAATTCTTCATAAATATAATTACTTGAGACTGTTAAAGACATTATTAAATTTCTCTTGTAAATTGCTATCTACTTTACTATCTTGAGTTCTAGTTGTATCCATTAAATAAGCATCTACGAATCTAGAACCTATTTTTTTCTTCATCGCACAAGTTTTGATAGCTTCACTTACTTCTTCATATGTATATTCATCATCAATGATCCAATGATTGATCATTTGTAAATCCATTGCGGATGGAGTTTTATTAAAGTAAGTTGCAAAGTCTTCAGCTACTTTTTTAACGATGCTAGTTTTACTAACTTCATCGTTATTAGCATCATCTCTATCAAGCAGTGTTGCTAGGCGGTTATAAATACCATCAAGGTTAATAACTTCCCCGTTTTCACCGATATCAATAGTTACATAGCCTCTCTCAACTAGTCCTACGATCTTTTTACTAACTTGATTAACATCAATACTCATCTTTGATGCTACACTTGCTGCATCTAGATTCTTTTTGTATTTGATTAATTCGTTAATCTTAATTAAGATGATGGCATCAACTTCATCTAAATCAAGGCAAAAATACTTTTCTAATACTAATTTATCAAAATCGATTACTTGGTTTTTAATTAATGTATAATATTGACTCATTATTTATTACCTGCCACAATTCCTAATGCATTTTTAGCGGCTATTTGTTCCGCTTCTTTTTTAGTCTTACCAATACCTTTACCTAACATTATACCATCATGATATACAGCTACTTCAAAAGTACGATCATGAGCAGGTCCAGATGATGATAATAGTTCGTAGTTAACACTATTTCTACTTTCTGCTTGGATGTATTCTTGAAGTTTGCTCTTATAATCGATAAAGAAACCATAATCATCAGTTTTCATCTTTGGAAAAACATGTTTAACTAAGAAGTCCCTAACATATTCCATATCGTGGTCTAAATACATAGCCCCAAGAAATGATTCAAAGACATCTCCGATTATAGCATCACTAATGCCATCGTTATATCTAACCCCATGACCAACTAATATTAGTTTATCAATTTCTAATTCTTTCGCATAAGTAGCGTTTGCTTGTTCGCAAACAAACTTTGCTCTAATCTTAGTCATCGTACCTTCTGGGATATTACGGTTATCGTATAAGTATTCGGCTACTAAAAAGCCAAGTATTGAATCCCCTAAGAATTCTAATCTTTGATAATTCTCAAGTTTTTTGCCTTTAGTTTCGTTGACATAAGTTTGATGGGTAAAAGCTTGTTCATATAAACGCATTGAGTTATAAGTTAAGCCAAGCTTTTTCATCACCTTTTTAAACTCAGGTGCAAAACTAAATTCTTCACTCATTATTTTGTTCCTCTAATGATAAATAAGTCTTCATCATTTCGACAACTTCGCCTTTAACCGCTTTTCTAGCTTGGGCAATCGCAAACTTGAAGTCCATAGCTTCACTAGATCCATGTGATTTAGTAACGATTCCATCAACTCCAAAGACTAAAGCGCCGCCAACTTCAGCTCCACTCATACGGTACTTGAAGTTTTTGAAAGTCTTTCTCATGAATAAGTAACCAATCTTACTAAAGAAAGATTTACCAATTTCTTCTTTTAAGATAATACCAACTGCTTTAGCAGTTCCTTCTACTGATTTAATACAGATGTTTCCTGAATAGCCATCAGTAATGATAATATCGCAAGGAGTAGTAAATAATTCTTTTGGCTCAACGTTACCGTAGAAATTAATTGATTCACATTTTTCAAATAAAGCGAATGCTTCTTTTTCTAGTTCACGACCTTTTCCTGGTTCAGTACCGATATTAAGCAAGCCTACAAGTGGTTTTTCAATACCTCTAGTTTTACTTAAATAAACGGAAGCAAACTGCGCATGTTGAAGCATATGTTCTGGTCTGATATCAGTATTAGCACCAACATCTAGAACTAATCTAGATTTGCCACCAACTACTGGCATAGCTGGACATAATGCAACACGTTGCATTCCCGGTATTCTTCTAATAATCATATGGGCAGCTACAATTACTCCTTGAGTAGGACCAGCAGTAACTACGCCATCGCATTCTTTATCATGAACTGCTTGGAATGCTTTAACTAGTGATAACTCTTTATTTGTTCTAATTGTTCTAATCGGATCTTTTTCACCCATTGATAAAGCTTCAGGTGCATGCACGATTTTTACACGATTTGATGGAACTAAATATTTCTTAATTTGTTCTTCATCACCAAATAATGTGAATTCCACATCATCAAATTCTTTAACTGCTAAGTTAACGCCCTTTACAATTTCACTTGGTGCGTTATCGCCACCCATGGCATCAATTGCAAGTTTAATCATATGTTCCTCCGTTTATTCGATTATTTCTTTTTTACTTTGATAATTATCATCCGCAAGTTTTAATAATCTTGCATACTCTTTACTAAATAGATTACCACTATCGATTAATTCTTGTGCTTCTTTATTAGCTACTTCTAAAACATCTTTATCAACTAATAAGTCAGCTAACTTAAATGTTTGGAAACCAGATTGTTTCTCGCCGAATATTTCACCGCCACCGCGCATGATTAAATCTTCTTCGGCTAGAATAAAGCCATCGCCTACTTCTTCAATTAGTTTAAGACGCTTAATTGCAGTCTCTACTGTAGAATCAGATAACAAGAAGCAGTATGCTTGATAATCACTTCTTCTAACACGACCACGCATTTGGTGAAGTTGGGCAATACCGAATCGATCTGCATCAAGGATAGCGATTGTAGTAGCATTGATGACATTTACACCAACTTCAATAACGCTAGTTGCTACTAATATTTGATATTCATTAGACGCAAACTTGCGCATAATTTCATCTTTTTCTTCTGTCTTTAGTTTACCATGAATTAACCCAACATTACAAAAACCATCGTAGAATTTCTCAACGCGATTATAAACATCAATCGCATTTTGTAATTCCATTACATCTGATTCATCAATCATTGGAGCAATAATGTAAGCTTGACGACCTTTTTTTACTTCGCCACCGATGAAGTTAAGTACTTCTTGTAAATGCGTATAATCTAAATACTTAGTAATAACTTCTTTTCTATTACCAGGCATTACTTTGATTGTAGAAATATCAGAATCCCCTAAGATACTAATAGCAAGCGTTCTTGGAATTGGAGTTGCACTCATCTTCAAATGGTCGATTAAGTAACCTTTACCAACCATTGATACTCTTTGTCTAACACCAAATCTATGTTCTTCATCAGTTACAACTAAACCAAGTTTTTTAAAGAATACTTCTTTTTGAATTAAAGAATGCGTACCAATTACGATATTAATGTTTCCATTTTCTAAATCATCAAGGATTTCTTTTTTAGCTGCTCCGGTAATACTTGAAGTAAGCAAAGCAACTTTAATTTCACTATTAGCGAAGAAATCGCTAAATGTTTTATAATGTTGGAATGCAAGTACTTCTGTTGGAACCATAATAGCTCCTTGATAACCAGCTGTTGTAATTGCATATAAAGCAATAGCAGCTACCACTGTTTTACCGCTTCCTACTTCACCTTGAAGAAGTCGATTCATTTTGTATGTAGAACTAACATCACCTAAAATATCATTTAAGCATTTTTCTTGATCGCTAGTTAGCTTATATGGAAGAGAATTGATAAAGTTATTAACTTTATCTTTATCATAATCAATACTTACACCTTCAGGGGCATTCTTACGCATATAAAGCATATATTTAACTTTTAATTCGAACTTTAATAATTCTTCAAATTTAAGTCTTTTAATTGCTTTAGATGTTTCTTCCATTGATTCTGGAATATTAATATATCTAACTGCTTTCTTAATACCGATTAAATCATACTTTTTAAGTAGATCATCTGGTAAGTCTTCTTCTAATAAATATGAATAATCATAATATAATCTTTCTTTGATCTCTAATACTTTTTTATCATCAACACCTTTAATATTAAATATAGGGTTAATTGCATTGCTTAACTCATCAAAGGCAATTTCTGATGCAATAAAGTGATCAAGTCTACCATCAAATTTACCAGTAAGTCTTACATACTTACCATAGAATATTTGGCTTTTTAAGAAGTGACGATTAAAAATCGTTACTCTTATTTTATTACCATCAATATCTACATAGAAATTCATTACGCTTAAATTTGATTTTACATTAGCAATTGTTGCTTTGCCTTGTGCAATACCAGCAATTGTTAATGTTTTTCCAATCTCTACATCACAATAATTAGTAATTGTATAATCTTCAAATCTTGAAGGGTAATGATAAAGCATATCTTCTACCGTATTAATACCGGCTTTTTTAAATGTTTGTACTTTCTTGGCTGTCAAGAATGTGATTTCACTCAAATCCATAAAGCCACCTCTTTTCTAAAAAAGGTAACGTTTCAATCTCGATATAGACTAATTCGTTACCATCATTTTTATAATATTATTCTACAGCAACTATGTAATTATATACGTCTTGTCCACCATTAACTACTTGTACATCAACATTAGAATGGTTTCTTTGAACATATTTAGCAGCATCATTTGCTTCTCTTTCGCTAACACCATTACCATAAATGATAGTCACTAATGATTTATCATCATTAACTGCCATATCAATTACTTCTTTAAATGTGTTGTATAAATGACGATGTGCTGATACTAGTTTGCTATCAAGCATGCCGATGTAGTCATTCTTTTCTACATTCACATTGTTAACTTTAGTCTTTCTAATAGCATAAGTAATTGCGATGCTTGTTACATTTTCAAGTTGTGCTTGCATATCGCTAACGATATCGTCAACTTCACTTGATAAGTCAATCATTGTTAAGGCTGAGAAACCTTGAGCAATTGTCTTAGCAGGAATTACTACTACATTGCTTTCATCATAAATCTTGGCAGCTTGGTTGGCAGCTAAGATAATGTTCTTATTGTTAGGGAACACAATAATATTTTCTGCGTTAAGATGATCAAAACCTTTAATAAAGTCTTCAGTAGATGGATTCATTGATTGTCCACCACTTACAACATAATCAACACCAAGTTCTTTGAATGTTTGTGTTAAACCTTCGCCGTTAGCAACTGCAACGATTGCATATTTGCTTCTTTCAGCTGGTTTAACTGGCTTTTCTTCAACTTCAACTTCTTCAACAGGTGCCTCAGTTGGCTTTTCTTCCTTGCTAGCAAGAGTTGTATGTTGAAGAGTCATGTTTTCAATCTTTAACTTTACAAATTCACCATATTGTTGACCGATGTTTAATACAACACCTGGAGTTAATGTGTGAACATGTACTTTAACGATGTCTTCATCCTTAACAATAACGATTGAATTACCAATTGGAGAAATTTGATCTAGTACAGTGTTTTCTGAGAATTCTTCTACACTTCCTACTTTTTCTGGGTCAAGTTTTAAAATGAATTCTGTGCAGTAACCAAATTCAGCTTCTTCTTTGTTTAAATCTTCAAAGACTGCTGAAGTACCGAAATTCATAGTTTCTTGACTATCAAGCATTTCTCCGTTAACCGCTTTACGCATACCTTCAAGAATACATACTAGACCAGCTCCACCACTATCTACTACGCCAGCTTCTTTTAAAACTGGTAATAAATCTGGAGTTCTATCAAGTGATGCTTTTGCTTCCGCAATGTATTCATCAAAGAATTCATTGATTGACATTCTTGAAGAAGCGATTAAAACTAATTTTTCAGTAGCTTCTCTAGCTACAGTTAAAATAGTACCTTCCGCTGGTGTTAGGACTGCTTTATAAGCTTGTTCTACACCGCTCTTAAAAGCTTTGGCTAAACTAATAGCAGTTACGCTAGTATATTTTTCGAAGCCTTTGGAAATACCTCTAAATAATTGTGATAAGATAACACCAGAGTTTCCTCTAGCGCCCATTAACATACCACGAGAAACTTTTTTAGCAACTTCATATATATTTTTACTGTCGAATTCGGCGATTTCATTAACGCCACCTTCGATAGTCATTCGCATATTTGTACCAGTGTCTCCATCAGGAACAGGGAATACATTTAAAGCGTCGATTGTTTGATAGTTACGTTTTAAGTTTTCAGCGCCATTTATAACAAGTAGTTTGTATAAGGCACCATCGATTTTGTTTATTTTCATAATAACCTCACAACTAATCCACTAAAATCTATACCATTTTACCACAGACAGCGAAAAAAATCAAGTAAATAATACATTAATAAAAGGCCTATCTTTTTTTTTGATAGGCCTATTAATTATTCGTCTTTTATTTCTTCTTCAATTTCCTCAGGACTCTTAGCATCCTTAGCAGTAGCTGTAATTTGTGATGCTATTTTTAATTCTTCTTGACGCTTATTAGTTAAGTATCTTACAAAGAAGAATAGTGGAATTGTCATAGCAACCATAACGATTGACCAGAATTGTGATGGAGTTAAACCGGATACAAATTGGCCACGGTCATCTCCTCTAACAAATTCAATCAAGAAACGCCATATACCGTATGCCCCAGTATAAATTGGGAATGTATAGTAGAACTTCTTCTTAAGAACTAAAAACATCATTAGTCCACATAATAAGAATAAGAAGGCTGCTTCCATTAGCTGAGTTGGCAGTAAATGATCACCATGATACATATTTACTGCAAACCAAGAATACCATTTACCTTCAGGTACTTCCATACCATAACAGCATCCCGCAAAGTTACAACCGATTCTGCCAAATCCATGGGCAATCGTGATGCAACAAGGTGCAATCGGTAAAATATCCGTAATTCTACCGCTTAGTTTTGGTCTTCTAATCATATAGATAATAATGAATGTAGCTACACCAAAGATAAGTCCACCAATGAATGTTAAGTTTTCTAATGAGAAATGAAAACCAGCTGATGGGTCTTCTAAATAATTATAGAAATCTTGCCAAAGTGATGCTCCTAAAAAACCAAGTAGAATTGATACATAGCCAAGCATTTCTGTAAACTCTAAAAACTTAGGATCTACTTTAATCTTTTTACCCATAAATCTAAGTAAAACGATACAAGCAATAATACCAATACCTATACATATTCCGTATAATGTTACCCACCTACCAGCAATTAATCGATCTGGATACATAATTTACCTCCTAAATGCAAGTTATAACTTACTTGCAATCTCCTCAATTTCTCTCAAGCAATGAGATATTCCTGATTTACTCATTGGTTTACCAAAGTATGTAGAATCTTCGCTGCAAACTTCACTTAAATCACCCAACGTATAATCAGGATAATCAATCCTTAGTAGCACTGCCCCAATTAATCTTGGTGACAATGCTGCATAACCAATTGTTTCTTCTATCTTTTTAATAGCAGCTAGCTGCCTATTAGTAGCTTCCTCAAATCTAGCGCCATTGGCTAAGTCGCAATTAACCATTCGGTTAGCATAGTTTTCATAATCTCTTTTAATTCTTGCATCTTCGAATCGATATAATTCATTATATGCACCAATTAACTTTAGAAAGTCACCAATCGCTTCGCTTTTCTTTAAGTATACTACATGTCCCTTTTCTCTAACTATACATTTCGCATGAATATCATAATATGATAATCCTCTAATGATATAATTTGCTTCATTTTCGTTAGAGCAAACTATTTCTAAATGATATCTTTTAGTTTTATCGGGATCATTGATTGATCCTTTAGCTAAAAACATACCAGTTATAACTTTTTCTATTTTTGCTTCATATTTATCTGATACTTCTTCATTGATTAAGTAGCCATCACTACTTAAATCTAGGTCAATCAATATATCTTTAAGCCCATCTTTTAACCTTATGACAAACATCGTTTGTCCTTTTAGTTTCGATTGACTTTTAGAATACATTTCATAATTAGCATTATATAGTTTCTTTAAGATAGCAGCCATTTTTCTCGTGATTGTGTTAGATGTAGTAGATAGATCTAACCTAACACCATCATGAGATAATCCAATCTCCCCTTTTAGTTTGATATAGCCATATAGTATCGCCTTATCATCTTCAAGGGTTGTCTGAATTGTCGCTACTTCTTTTTTGACTTGGCGAGCATATGACATAGCTGCCTCCTTTTACTTTTTATTTTTAACTTTTTTGTGTCGATAATAAAAATCAACACTGTATTTTTTAATAAATTCTCTAACAATTAATAAAATTGCACAGACGATTAAATATCTACCAATTGAAATTGGCGTAACTATAAAAGGTATAAAGATACATACAAATAATGCTACTAGTGGCGGTACTACCATCACTAGCCCAAATGTTTGAATGAATGTCTTTTTAAAAATTACTAAGAATACATTTCTTAATACTAATTCAATAGCACTAAACATTAGGCTATAGAATAATAAATCATACCATTTACCTTCACACCAACTAATATATCCACTTAAGCCAATAAATAGTAAGGCTGTAGATATAATGTAATATAAAGATTCGATTAAAATCGTTAAGAAGTTACGCTTCGGTGCTTTTATGGAAATGACACGAATTTGATTTTTATCAACACCCATTTGTTGACTTAAGTCATCAAGCATTTGTTGCATCTCTTTTTCCACATCTTCTGCAGTCTTCTTTTTTGGTTTATCTTCTTTCTCTTTAGTCTCTTCTTTTTTATCTTTTGGTTCTAATTCGTTTTTATTATCTTCCATTTTTCTACCTTAAAGGCATTTTTTCACATATTGTCCTGTGTATGACTCTTCACATTTAGCAATATCTTCTACGCTACCTTCAAAGACGATTTCCCCACCTGCATTACCACCTTCAGGTCCTAAATCAATAATATGGTCAGCTTGTTTAATAACATCTAAGTTATGTTCAATAATTATAACTGTTGCCCCTTGGTCAACGATATAATTAAGAACACTTAATAGTCTACCAATATCATCAGTATGTAAACCTGTAGTTGGTTCATCTAGAACATATACTGCCCCTGGTGTAATAGTCTTATAAAGCTCACTAGCTAGTTTAACCCTTTGGGCTTCTCCACCTGATAAAGTAGTTGCCATTTGTCCTAGCTTAATATAGCCAAGACCTACATTATATAAAGTATCTAGCTTAGTTTTTATATTTTTAATGTTAGCAAAGAATTCTCTTGCTTCTTCAATTGTCATCTCGAGAACATCATAAATGCTCTTTCCTTTGTATTTTACTTCTAATGTTTCACGGTTATATCTAGTTCCATGACATTCTTCACATGGAATATAAACATTAGGTAAGAAATTCATTTCGATGCAAACAACACCATCACCTTGACATTTTTCGCATCTTCCACCCTTTACATTAAATGAAAAGCGTCCTTTACTATAACCACGTTTCTTTGCTTCAATCGTCTCCGCAAACAAATCTCTGATGTGATCAAACACACCAGTATAAGTTGCAGGGTTAGATCGTGGTGTTCTACCAATCGGTGATTGGTCGATAACTACCACTTTATCGACGTTTTCGATTCCTTCGATTGCATCGCATAAACCTGGTTTTACTTTTGTCTTATAAAGTTGTCTTTGTAAAGACTTAACTAATATTTCGTTAACTAAACTACTTTTACCCGATCCACTGACACCGGTTACTAATACCATTTCTCCTAAAGGAATTGAAACATCAATATTCTTTAAGTTGTTTTGTTTAGCACCGATTATCTTTAAATATTTACCATTACCGCTACGCCTTTTAATAGGTACGCCAATCTTAGCGTCTCCTCTTAAATACTTAGCAGTAATGCTACCAGCAACCTGGCTTACTTCTTCTGGTGTACCAACGGCTACAACTTCGCCACCATGTACCCCTGCTCCTGGGCCGATATCCACTAAATAATCGCTTTGACGCATAATCTCTTCATCATGTTCAACAACAATTACCGTATTACCTAAATCACGCATTTCTTTTAATGCGTTGATTAATCTTTGGTTATCTCTTTGGTGCAAACCAATTGATGGTTCATCAAGGACATATAAAACGCCTGATAGTTTTGACCCAATTTGAGTAGCTAGCCTAATACGTTGCGCTTCACCACCTGATAAAGTGGCAGAAGCACGATCAAGTGTTAGGTAATCTAAGCCTACTTCTTTTAAGAATGATAATCTATTTTTAATTTCTTTAAGCGCTAAATGGGCAATCAATTTATCGTTCTCATCAAGTTCTAAGTTATCGATGAAACTAATTGCTTCCTCAATTGTCATCTTTGAGAATTCATAAATATTAATTCCCCCAACTAGGACACTTAGTGCTTGTTCAGATAATCTTTTACCACCACACTTAGGACAAGTGTGTTCAGCTAAATAACTACCGTAATATTCTCTACCAAAACTAGAATTAGTTTCGTGATATCTTCTCTCAATTAAAGATGCAATACCTTCAATCTTTTGTGTCTGTCTAAAAGTATTGAAGTTAACAGTAGTCATCTCATAAGTAATTGGCTCTTTTGCTCCAAATAAAATAATATCTTTTGCTTCATCAGATAAATCTTTATAAGGAGTGTCTAAGCTAATCCCATAATGATTACAAAGAATTGAAAACTTTTGCCATTCAATATTTTTCGTATCTACAATATTCTTTAAATATCTAATAGCCCCTTCTCTAATCGATTTTTCAGGATCAGTAATTAATAAATCATAATCGATTGATTCAATAACCCCAAGTCCATGACATTCATCACATGCTCCAAATGGAGAATTGAATGAAAATAGTCTTGGTTCTAATTTAGCGATTGAAAAATCGCAATAAGGACAAGAATGTTTTTCACTAAATACTAATTCTTTATCATCAAAACTAACGATGATTTTTCCATCAGCTAGTTTTAGTGCAGTTTCTAGTGAAGAATACAGTCTAGATCTAATATCATCTTTTACTTTAATTCTATCTACTACTGCTTCAATTGTATGTTTTACATTTTTATCAAGTTCTGGAACTTCTTCAATTTCATACATAACTTGGTCTACTCTAACTCTTGTATAACCTTGTTTTAATAAAAGTTCTAAAACTTTTTCATGTCTACCTTTTTCCCCAACCGCAACAGGCGCATAAATTACTACCTTTGTATCAGCAGGATAAGCTAAAACTCGATTACACATTTGTTCCACAGTTTGTGCTTCAATTAGCACATGATGATGTGGACAATATGCTTTACCAATTCTTGCATATAATAATCTTAAATAATCATATACTTCAGTAACCGTACCAACTGTAGATCTAGGGTTTTTACTAGTAGTCTTTTGGTCGATTGATATTGAAGGTGACAAACCTTCAATTGAATCTACATCTGGTTTATTAACTCCCCCTAAAAACTGTCTAGCATAAGCCGATAAGCTCTCTACATATCTTCTTTGACCTTCAGCGTAAATCGTATCAAACGCTAGCGAAGTCTTTCCTGATCCCGATAAGCCAGTCATGACAATAAGTTTATCTTTAGGAATTCTTAAAGATATGTTTTTTAAATTGTTTTCTCTTGCCCCTTTAATCTCAATAAACCTTTGCATGTGGCCCTCCTTTCTATCTATTTAATAAGATCTTTAAACTCTTCTTCGCTAATAATCTTAACGCCTAAAGCTTCTGCTTTAGTCTTTTTACTGCCTGCATCTAGCCCACATACTACAAAACTAGTTTTCTTAGAAACACTAGATGCTACGTTGCCACCTAAATCTTCAATAATCTTAGTAGCTTCTTCTCTAGTAAATGAATCAAGCCTTCCCGTTAAGACAATCGTTTGATTAGCAAACAATGCATTATCATTTGATACTAATTCATTAACTGGATTAATTCCTCGTTCGATTAGCCCATTTACAATATCCATATTATCTTTAAAGTAACTAATTACACTACCAGCAATAGCATCACCGATATCTTTAATATCTAATAATTTCTCTAAAGATGTATTTTCTAAATCTTTTAGTGATGCATAATTCTTAGCTAAAATCTTAGCTACTTTACTACCAACAAATCTAATACCTAAAGCTGCTAACACTTTCTCAAAACCATTTTGTTTTGATGCTTCAATATTAGCTAGCAGTGTATCAACACTCTTTTCCCCTAAACCATCGATATTAATTAATGCATCTCGGTGTAAATATAAATCATAAATATCAACTACACTTCTTAAAAAGCCACGGTTATATAAGTCTTCGCATAGCTTTTCCCCTAGTGTTTCAATATTCATACAAGGTTTACTAGCAAAGTAGATTATGTTAGCTAGTTTTCTACCATCACATTTTTCATTTACACAGAAGTGACTAGCTTCTCCCGGTTTTCTAACCAATACTGATCCACATACTGGGCAAACATCAATCATCTTAAATGGAATTGAATCTGGACTTCTTCTATCCATCACTACTTCCACAATCTCTGGAATGATTTCTCCTGCTTTTCTAACCTTTACGATATCCCCAATTCGGATATCTTTATCGATACAATAATCTTCATTATTTAGGGTTGCCCTACTAACTAAAGAGCCAGCGATCATGATCGGTTCTAATACGGCATTAGGAGTAATGTTACCAGTTCTACCTACTGTATAAATAATATCAAGTAACTTAGTTTCGACCTCCATTGCTGGAAACTTATAAGCTACTGCCCATTTAGGACTCTTAACCGTCCTACCAATTTCATTACATAAACTAAATTCATTGACTTTAATAACAACCCCATCTGTTGCATAGCCAAGAGTTTTTCTTTTTTGTTCCCATAACTTTAAATAATCAATTACTTCTTCAATTGAAGAACATAATTTATAGTTAGGATTAACTCTAAAGCCAAGGCTAGCCATAAACTTTAGGGCTTGCTCTTGGGTAGCAACGCCGTACTTCTCAGGGTCTACTAAAGTATAATCAAATGTATCTAGTTTTCTTGATCTAGTGATATTGCTATCTAGTTGTTTAAGTGATCCACCTGTTGCATTACGTGGATTCTTAAATGGTTCTTCCCCATTTTGAATCCTTACGTTATTTAACTCGTTAAACACTTCATCACTCATATATATTTCGCCTCTTACCTCGATATCAAGTGGTCTTGATAACTCCTTAGGTAAGCTAGCCACTGTTTTCATATTCTCAGTTATGTTTTCCCCAACAAATCCATTTCCTCTAGTCGAGCCTAAAACAAACTTGCCATTTTTATATTTAGCACTACTAGATATACCATCAATCTTTAATTCACATACATAAGTTGGATGGTATCCATCTTTTTCAACTCTACCAAAGAATTCTCTAACCTCATCATAATTAAAGACATCGGCTAAAGATAGCATCGGTACTACATATTCTACTTTTTCTAAAGTAGATAAGTTAGTTGTAGCACCTACTTCTCTAGTTGGTGAATGCGGTAAAACAAGATCAGGATATTTAGCTTCTAATTCCTCTAACTCGCGAATCAAACTATCATATTCGTTATCGCTTAAAGTCGGATTATTATTAATATAATATTCATCTCTTGCTTTATTTAAAATATTAACTAAATATTCAATTCGCTCGCGTGGATTCATATTTCCTCCTAATCTACTTTACTAATTGCTGGGTGGGTCATATCAAATGATCTAATGACGCCTTGTGATGTGAAACAGATCGTTCCAATCACACCATTTAAGCTTACTACTATTCCTTCCCCATAAACCTTATGTTTAACCTTATCACCAACGCTATAGGCGGTATCATTAGGTATTTCTACTTTCGGTTTAGAAGTAATAGTTTCAACTTCTTTTTTAACTTTCTTTTTAGGCCCACCTACAAACTCTTCTAAGAATTGTGATGGTGGATTAGATACTTTATATCCATATAACATTCTTCTATTTGCACATGTTAAGAAAAGCTTATTCTTAGCTCTTGTACAAGCAACATAAGCTACTCTTCTTTCTTCTTCTAAATCATAATTATCATCAATTCGATTTAGGTTAGGAAAGATGCCATCTTCAAATGCTACTAAATAGACAGTATCAAACTCTAATCCTTTGACTGAGTGAATAGTAGATAGAGTTATTCCATCCATCCTCTCTTTCTGATTTTGCAATTTATCATCCGATAAAATCGCTTCATCAAACGCCATGATTAATTTTTCTTTACGGTCCATGATTTGACCATCATCTTCTAGATTAACTAAAATGCTCTTTAATTCTAAAACATTTTCTTCTCTTTCTTCTTCATTATCTTCATCTTCATATGATTTACTAAATTCAAAATCTTCAAAGATAATATCAAAGATCTCACCTAATGTTTTAGTAGCTAATAATTTTTCAATTTCAGCTAGTTTATCTAGAAACTTAGTGATTGTATTGTATTTATTTTTTAATTCTACTTTTAAGCCATCAACTGATTCTTTTATTGATACTTTATTAGCTTTTTTATATTCTAATATCTTATCAACAGTCTTTAAGCCAATTGATCTCGCTGGTACATTGATGATTCTTTTAAAACTATAAACATCATCAGGAAATACCATTAGCTTAAAATAAGCTAACATATCTTTTACTTCTCTTCTTTTTAAGAAGCTTACCCCACCATATACATGGTATGCGACTCCGGCTTGGACTAAAGCTAATTCGTACTGGCGAGAAATATTACTATTGCGGTAAAGGATAGCGATTTCTTTTGGATCAATTCCACTTCTAATTTGTGCCTTAACGTGATTAACTACATAATCAACTTCATCGCGGTCATCATTACCTTGATATACTGTTACATCATCGCTAAATCCCTCAGTGTCACTTTTTAAGCTCTTCTTTTCACGATCAGTATTTTTATCAATTAATCTGTTACAACCATCTAAGATATTTTGCGTTGAACGATAATTCTTAGATAGAATAACTGATTTATATTCAGGAAATTCTACTTTAAACTTTTTAATGTTTTCGTAGTTTGTTCCTCTAAATGAATAAATCGATTGATCATCATCACCTACTAAAAATAAATTGCGGTACTTTTTCGCAATCATACTGATGATATGATATTGAACTGTATCAGTATCTTGAAACTCATCAACTAAAATGTATCTAAATAATTCTTGATAGCGAGCAAGTACTTCTGGAAAACGCATAAATAGTTCTTCAGTTTTAAGCAATAAATCTTCGAAATCTAAAAGATTTAATTCTTTCATCGTTTCTTCGTATTTATTGATTATCGATTGTTCCACATACTGTCTTGGTTTAATGTTTAAACATTTAAACTTAGTGATGACTTTTTTTGCATATTTTGCCGTATATTCTTTACGGTCAATACCCATATCATCTAGGCAATCCGCAATAACTTTTAACTGGTCTTCTTCATCTACAATTCCAAAACTTCTTGAATAATCAAGATATACAATATCTTTCCTTAAAATCTTAGCGCATAAAGCGTGGATAGTACTGATATTAATTAGGCTTGCTTTAGGACCAACAAGTCCGTAAAGCCTATCTTTCATCTCATTAGTTGCTTTCTTTGTGAAGGTAATGGCTAAAATGGAAGTTGGATCAATCCCTTGATCAACCATATTAGCTACTCTATAAGTTAGCGTTCTAGTCTTACCCGTCCCCGCGCCTGCATATACTACAAGAGGACCATCAATGATATTAACAGCTTCAAGTTGTTTTTCATTAAGCAAATTTAGTGAATCTATCATTTTGGTCCTCCTTTTATATTTTAATTTGGTTTAAAATTTGATTTTAAAGATACAGTGCAGTTGAATACTAAATTATCATCAGTTGTATCTTCATCAACTCGGTAATATCCATCACGGATGAATTGATACATATTACCAATCTTGTATTCATTAGCACCTTCAACGTAACCATCTAATACTTCCCAAGAATTAGGGTTAACGCATTCAGTAATATCTTTTTCTTCATCTGGAATAATTAAGACATCGAATTTGTTGAACTTAGCAGCCTTAGCAGTCGTTGCTTCCACAAATCCAATTGTTCCATTAGGCTTTCTTTCATTAAATCCAGATCCAGATAAAGTAGCAGGATCGTAAGTTGCATGAACGCAAGCAATATTACCATCTTTATCATAATCTACATCGTTAGCTTTAATAAAGTAAGCATGGAATAATCTAACTTCTAAACCTAAAGCCAAACGTTTATATTGTCTATTAGGTTTTTCTAAACAGAAGTCATCTTGTTCAATATATAAATATTTTGAAAAAGCAATCTTTCTTTCGCCTAATGCTTCATTTTCTTGGTTATTAGATGCTACTAAATATTCAATTTTTCCTTCTGGATAATTATCAATTACGACCTTTAGTGGTTTAGTAACAGCCATAATGCGGTTAACTTTAAGTTTTAAATCTTCTCTTACGAAATGATCTAACATACCATCATCAACTGTAGAGTTAATGCGTGATAAGCCCGCTGCTAAAATGAATTCTTTAATTGCTTCTGGACTTACACCACGTCTTCTTAAACCTGCTAGTGTTGGCATACGTGGATCATCATATCCTTTAACTTTGCCACTATCTACAAGCGCCTTTAAGTATCTTTTACTCATTACCGTATTTGGAATATTTAAGCGACCAAATTCGATTTGTTCCGGAACATGTTCCATTTCGCATTCTCTAACTACCCAATCATATAATGGACGGTGATCTACATACTCTAAACTACAAAGAGAATGTGTAATACCTTCAATTGAATCTTGCAAAGGATGCGCAAAATCATACATTGGATAAATGCACCATTTATTACCTTGACGGTGATGATTGATATGAATGATTCGATATAATACAGGATCACGCATATTGATGTTAGGTGAAGCCATATCAATCTTCGCACGTAATGTTTTTTCCCCATCTTTATAAAGACCATTTTTCATGTTCTCAAATAGTTCTAAGTTTTCTTCTACGCTTCTATTTCGATATGGTGATTCAATTCCAGGAGTAGATAAGCTACCACGGTATTTATTAACTTCTTCGGCACTTAAATCACAAACATAAGCTAAACCTTTACGGATTAGCTTTTTAGCTAATTCGTATTGTGCTTCAAAATAATCAGAACCAAAGAATACATTAGCTGGATCATATCCTAACCATTTAATATCATTCTTGATCGCCTCTACAAAACTAGCATCTTCTTTAACGGGGTTTGTATCATCAAATCTAAGATTTGTTTTACCATTAAAGCACTTAGCTAATTCAAAATTAGTAACTAGCGCTCTAGCATGTCCGATATGTAAATAAGCATTTGGTTCAGGTGGAAATCGTGTAACGATTTCACTAACCTTACCACTTGCTAAATCCATTTCCATTTTTGTTTTAATAAAATTGGTAATTTCTGCCATCTTCTTACCTCTTAATAACTTCTAATTCGCTGATATTTTTCGCATTTGCATACTTTTTAAAAATATCGATTGTTTCTTTTTTATCTTTATCGATTTCAGATTCTGAAAAGCAAATAACAAATACTAATATTTTTTTAGTAGTAGGCCTAATCATTGTCCTTGCCGTATCGGATGTGGTAGAACCAAATGGTCCAACTTCGTCCACATACACCGGAATATTAGAGACATTGATTTGCCCTCTACCAATGCCAAAATATAAGTCACTTTCTTTACCTAATCTAATATGCACATCTCCTACTATTTTTTCATAGTCTAAAATAGCAGTCGATCTTGCTAACTTAATCGATAAGATATTACCAGCATCAACTAAATTGTTGATGCGGTAAAGGCCATATCCTTTAACAAGTCTTCGGTATAAAGATTCTACAGCTAGACGGTACCTACTAGGATCTTTACCTAAAGCTTTATAAGAATCTCTTGCCTCTTTGATAAGAGGAATATTCAACACCTCTTCTAGTGAATACTCCTCTTTAATCATTGATTCATATTTTTTAATCTCATCTTCAATAATGCTACTATCTTTTAGCTCTACATCCATAGAGTAAGCTAAAACATTAAATGAAGGTAATTTATTTAATATTTCTCTTTCAATTTCAATAATCATTTTTATTTATTCTTTTTATCTCTTTTAGCTTGATATTTCTTAATCAAATTACCAGCTTCTTCAATCTTATCTACAAGCTTTAAATACTCTTTAACGCGTTTATCTTTGCTAGCTTCATTAACTTGCTTCTTAGCATAATCGCGATTATTCTTTAAGTTATCGCCTTTTGCTTTCAAATCATTAATTTGATTTTTCAAATTCGCGATTTCATTAGTATCATTGCTTGCTTTCAATACTTCATTTAATCCCGCAATCTTTTCATTGTTTTCAGCGATTGCTAAATCGAATGATAAGTATTGTTCTTTTAACTTCTTATATTCTCTAACAGAAGCTATATCGTTACTATAAGTCTTTTCTGCTTGACAGAATGATTCATATTTCTTATGAAGTTCAACCTCTTTAGGACTAATCTTACTTTCTTTAAGTTCGATTTCTTCTTCCTTTTCTGGTGCTACTTCTTTTTTAACTTCTAAATCTTCATAAACATTATTATTTAGAGCTTCTTTAACTTCCTCTTTATCAACTGGACTTATAGTATCTTTACCACTAACTACTTCACCTTTATCGTTTACTCTAATATCAGTGATATCATCTTCAGCGATTAGTTTTCTTGGTTGACGAGATACTTGTGAATCTAAGAATTCACGATATTTACGTTCTCTAATCTCATCTTGGCTTTCAATAATACGTGGTTCGTCATCTTTAACAACATTAGCTTCTTCAAACTTCTTATTAAGTTCTGCTTCACGGGCAAGCTTAGATTGTTCCTTAGCTTGTTTGTTAAGATAAGTTTCTTTTAAAGCTTTCTCTTCTTCTTCAAGTCTTAGAAGTTGATCTTCAATACCTTTAATAATATTTTGATATCTTAGATTAATCTTACGAACATCATCATCGCTTAATTTATTTAATTGACTTTGACGAGTAGTTAATTCAAAGAACACTTTTTGTTTTTCAACTTCAAATTTTTCTAAGGCTTCTTCGCTATGATCTTCCCCATTTTGATAATCAGCACTAATCTCTTCAATTCTAGCTTTTAATTCTTCAATCTTTTTCGCATATTCTTTTTGAAGAGCATCATTATTGCTTAACTCAATCTTATGGTTAGCGTTCTCTACAACTTTTCTTTCCTCTAATGATTTACGCGTACGACGAATATTATTAAGTTTATTTAAATATTCGCTATCAAAAGTAATAACTACTTGTGGTTCATCGCTTGCTTCAATTAGTGGAGTTTGTCTAGCTTCTAGTGGAGCTAACTCTTCAAATTCAGCTACTTTTTCTTCATAAGAATCATAAATTGGGGCTTCCGTACTTACAATATCACCATCTGGAGTACTTGCAACTTCTTCTCCACTTACTAAATCTTTCTTAACTTCAGCAGGAGCATCTAAGTTAACTACTACCGCATCTTCGCTAACTGGAGTTACAACTGGACTAACTACATTACCTTTCTTAATGTCTTCAACAGCTGAATCAAGGTTAGCATCTAACTCTTTAATTGATTTAGCATATACATCATCAAGCATTTCTTTTTTAGCCTTGATTGTATCTTGAAGTTCAGCACCAGCATATTTAGTAGCGATATTTAATTTATCGTTTTCATTAGCATAAACAAATTCATTTTGTTTCTTAGCAGCTTTATAAGCATCAAGTAAACTTGCTAAATTATTAAAGCCTTTTAATTCATTAGCTTTAAATATATCTTTAAGTTTAGATGCATATTCTTCTAATTCAGAATAGTTAATATTGCTGCTTTGAGTTTCTTGCTTTTTAGCTAATGCTTCATTTAAATCTTTGATTTGTGCTTCTAAAGCTTCAATCTTAGCATTTAATGCATCGCTTTCTTGCTTTCTTTCTTTTTGTAAACCAGCAATAACTTGATCACGTTTAGCAATTTCACGATCATGATCTTCTCTAACCATGTTATCGTATGGATCATTATATCCATAGAATGGACCTTGATATGGCACACGTGGTCCAAACATATCTCTTCTAGATAAGTCTTGAACTAAATCAGCAATCTTATCGATTTGTTGATCACGTTTGCTTTCTTTAATTGAATCTTCTAAACGCTTAATCTCTAATTCTTTTTCTTTCAAAGCTTCATATAATTCTTGTTCAGCTTCTAAATGCGCATTCTTTTCATTTTCTAAAGCTTCACGATAATTTTCAATTACTAAAGCTGTATTAGCAATGCTAGTTTCATTTTCTTCTACACCTTTAATCATTTCATCAAGTTGTTTACCGATTGCTTCACTTTGTTTAGCATAAGCTGCTTTTTCAATTTCTAATTGTTCTTTTAGCTTATCTACTTCATTAGCTAATCTTACAACTTCTAATTCTTTAGCTTTGAGTTGTTCTCTTAAGTCTTCATCACTAGATAAATCTGGATTATCATTAGTTAAGTTTCTAACTTTTTCACTTAAGCGAGCGATTTCTTCATTTAATGAATTATTTAATTCATTTAAACTATTAATGCTTACATTAGCTTCTGCAAGTTTACGGTCTAAATCAATGTTATTAGCAGTTAGATCACGATTTTGCGCATTAGCTTCTTTTAGCTTAGCTTCTAATTCTTTAACATCTTCTGCAAGTCCAGCATATTTCTTAGCTTCATCTTCTCTAATTTCTGCTTCTTTAATAACATTTTCTTTCTTGTATTTAGCTAACTCATCTTTAGCTTCTTTAATAGCTTCATTAGCTTTTGCATCAATTTCTTGTTTGTATAAGTTAAGGTATGATTCTTGTAATTCTACTTCTTTCTTACCTTTTTCTAACTCTCTATTCTTTTCTACAAGCTTGCTTCTTTCTTCTTCAACTTCACTTAAAACATCTGCATCCTTAACATTTCTTTCCTTAGCATTAGTTAAGTCATTCTTTAATAATTCAATTTCTTTATTAGCAAGTTCTAATTTCTTTTCATAATCAGCTTTTAAGTTATCATTTTCAGTTTGCTTGCTTAAAAGAGAATTATTGGCTTTAGTAAGTTGCATCTTAGCAGTAGTTAATTCTTTACTAGCTTGATCAACTTCTTTTTGCTTATCCTTTAATTCTTTCGCATGTTCTTTTTGAATTGCTTTAACTTTCGCATTAAATTCTTTATTTAAGTTTGCTTCAATCTTAGAAGTATCGACACTGCTTGCATTCTTTAATTCATTTGCTTCCTTTGATAATCTTTCAACTTCTGAATCAAATCTATTTTGTAAAGCCTCATATTCTTCATCTTTAGCTTTCAATGCTTCGTTATATTTTTCATTAACGCCTTCTTCTAATTTAGCGTTTTCTTCTTTTAGACGCGCATTTTCTTCTAAAGCTAAAGCTTCTTTAGCTTCAAGTTCTTTAACTTTAGCTTCAAGATTAGCAATTTCTTCTCTAAGCTTAGCAAGGTTAGCATCTTCAATTTCTACTGGTTCTTCTTTAACTTCAGCTTGAACCTTAGCTAACTTATCTTTTAAGTTCTTATTCTTAGCTTCAAGTTCTTTAAGATTCTCTTTAACTTGATCATCTTTAGCCATCTTGCCATCCATGATTCTTTGTTCTAAATCTTTTTTAGCGGCAATTTGTTCACGAAGACGTTGTAAGCTTTCGCTAACATTTTCATCTTTTTTAGCTGGGCCTTCTTTTTTAACACCAGTTTTCTTTGGTCCTAACTTTTCAAGACTTGTATCAGGAGTAGTCTTTTTAGCTACTTTGATATCATCGCTAGCTTCATTTTCTTGATTCTTAGAAGCATTTTCTAAGCTAGCCAGTTTATCTTCAGCTGCTTTACGAGCTATTGCTCTAGCTTCAGCTTTTTCTTTTTCACGCTTAATTAAAGCTTCTAAGCGCGCTTTTTCTTTTTCTTTCTCTTTAGCTTCTTTAATTGCTTGTTTAGCTTTTTCTTTAGCTTTAGCTTGTTTAATTGCTTGTTTTTCTTTTTCTTTAGCTTTTGCTTTCTTTACAGCTTCTTTTCTTTTAGCTGCTTCTTTAGCTTTAGCTTGTTTTTCTTTTTCTTTCTTAGCTTGCTTTTGCGCTTCTGTTAATGGTTTCTTTGTAGAAGCTTTTTTAGCTGCTGGCTTTTTAGCAGCTGGTTTTTTTGCTGGAGCCTTGGCAGCTGGCTTTTTAGCAGGTGCTGCTTTCTTTTCTTCTTTTGGAGTAGCATCTTCTACCTTTGCTTCTTCAGCTTTTGGTTCTTCAGCTTTTGGTTCTTCAGCTTTTACTTCTTCTACTTTTTCTTCTTGTTTTACATCTTCATGAAGCGGTTCGCTTGGCGAAGAGTCTTTGTTTTCGTTTGCTTTTTCGTTGATTGCGTTTTCGATAATGGCGCTATCGTCATCTAGCAAACTCTTTTTCATATCCGCTAATTCTTTTTCGATTGAAAATTCTTCATCGTGTTTATTTGCGTTTTTTTGTTTATTTTCCATTCTAAATTCCTCCGCCAAATAATCCCCTAATTATTTCAAATGATATGTAACCATATACGGTACTTGCACATAAGTATGTGCCTTTAAATAATATAAACCTCGTGATGTAAAGGAATGTCTTTCTTCCTTTCATCTTTGCCATCTTGTGTGTATATGCATCGCTTAGGGCTTCAATGTCACTAAAGTCCACATCTGTAATACCCGTATCACTAATTGGAAGTGGGTCTAGTTTACATTCTTTTTTACGCAATGCTTTTTGATAGTATTTTAATGTTTTCTTTGATTTACGATTGAAGTCGCTATTTACTTTGTTTGTTAATTTTTCATTTAAGCTAGCATGAGTTTTAGTGTAACTTGTAAATTCATGACAAACTGCATGATACAAGCCAATAAATAACATACTAGTGATCGCAATATAAATTCCTACTACTGCTACGATATTTACCCACTTTGAGCTAAATGCAGCTTCTCTAGCTAGTTCTAAGTTTAAATGTAATTCTTTACCAAATAATGTGAAGTCTTTTGCAATACCCCATAATTTAGTAAGTCCAAAATACATTACAAGTAGGGCTGCAAGTCCTAAAGGTAAAAAGATATAAGCACCGACTTTAATCTTAGCGATATCGTTAGGTCTAACAGCTTCTTTTACATCGCTTACTTTTAAAATAACTTTTGATTTATTTTCTTTGTATTCTTTAATCCAAGCTTTAATGGCATTTAGAATTATCTTTTTACGTTTACCAAGTTTAAATTCTTCTGTCCTTAAAACTTCTTTAATCGTTCTAGTTTCTTTTCTTTTAACTTTTACTTTAAAGTCTTCGATTGAATGAACATTACATTTATCTGCTTTATTAACGCGGAACATGAAAGGATTACCATTAATTGCATGTTCGTGTTCATAAACTACTTCTTCGTTATATCGTTTAATGATTTGTTCTTTTTGTTCAATGTCTTCATCATTTGCTATACTTTGATTTTCACTATCTACATCATTAATTCTATTTTCATCTTTTGATGTAGGGTCAAGATCATAAGTTTTAATTTCACGATTCTTACGCATATAATCCTCCTTTCATGAAAATTTCATATTATTTTAATTAGTTTACACCCAAAGCTAAGATAGCATCAACAATTTCTTTTACTTGCGGTAAAAGATAGAATATTTTACTAGCAACATTGGCGTGATATAGCGATCCTGGGATGTTCAAGAATAAAATGTATAGAAGTAATCCGATGATGTATGCATTGACTACACCAAGCACACCACCCACTATACAAGATGTCGCGCTTTTATCTTTCAAGAATGATTTAACATCACGTCTTTTAAACGCACCAATTATCAAGTAGAATATTAGTTTTACCATAAAGTAAATAATTAAGCCGACTAGTAGTTTTACCGCTACATCTGGATGTACCACCAAAAAGATATTTACTACTTTGGCGATAATGTCTTTAATACTGCCAAGCCCGCTTATGATATTTGCTACTATGCTAGTTAGAAATAGGGCCGCAGCTAAGCCAGCGATACTACTAAGAGTTCTTCTTAGTTGGTTATAGAAGCCAAAATATAGTCCCGATAAGAACATAAAGATGGCAATTATTAATAAAACTAAATCAAAATTAAAACTCATTTTTTATAATAAAGTGCCATTAGTGGCCACTTCCCCTTTTATCTCATTATACTACAAGGCCCCTGATTTTACAAACTAAAAAAATCACATCCCAAACCGGATATGATTTTTTTATAAATTTATCTATATTTACTAGTTGATTTTTTCCTATTATGATTGCTGTTTATCACTAGTTAATTTTTGAAAATAACCAGCTACAGCGATCATTACAGCGTTATCTGTGCAGTATCTAAACTTTGGAAATACTAATTCTACGGAATCCAGTTTCCTAATAGCATCAGATAGTCTAGCACGCAGGCCCTTATTAGCAGCTACACCACCCGCTACAATCACTTGTTTTACGTTATATTCTAGCGCGGCTTTAACTGTTTTTTTAACTAAAACATTGGTTACTGTATCTTGAAATGCATATGATAAAGCGTGGAAATTAACGTCTTCGCCCTTCATATGGCACTTATTTAATAGGTTCAAAACAGCTGATTTTACCCCAGAAAAACTGAAATTATAATCATCACTATCATATATTGGTAGGTGATATAAAGGCTCTCTTTTATATTCACAAGCAAGATTATCAACCATTACTCCACCAGGATAAGGTAGGCCCATAACGCGGGCGACTTTATCATAAGCTTCCCCAACGGCATCATCCATGGTCTCACCAAGTACGCTAAAGTCATAATGATCCCTCATTAAAACAAGCTCAGTATGGCCACCACTTACAACTAATGCTAGTGTAGGAAACTTAAAATCTGCCTCCACATAATTAGCATAAATATGCCCATAAATATGATCAACACCGATGCATGGAATACTATTTGCTAAGCTAAATGCATAAGCAGCATTAATCCCTACAAGTAGTGATCCAATTAATCCTGGATGAGTAGTAACTGCTACTAAGTCGATATCGCTAGCGGTTTTCCCCGCTTGTTTGAATGCTTCATCAAACACGCTAATAATCTTAGCGATATGCTTTCTGCTAGCAATTTCTGGTACTACTCCCCCATATAATTTATGGATATCTATTTGGCTATATACGACATCAGCTAATATCTTTTTGCCATCTTCTACGATCGCTACAGCTGTTTCATCGCAACTTGTTTCTACCCCTAAAACAATCATTTTACATCTCCAAAACTTTTAATTAATACGAGGGCATCTTCCCCGTTATCATAATATCTTTCACGTTTATGCGAAAAGACGAATCCATGCTTTTTATATAAATTTCTAGCCACTGCATTTGATTCTCTAACTTCTAAACTCAAGTTATAAACTTTCGATAACTCGCATAGCTTAATTGCAAAATCAAGCATCATTTCACCAAATCCAAGGCCACGGTATTCTTCATCCACATAGAAATTTATAATTTCTGAATTATCGTTAATCCATAAACCAATATAGCCGTGTACTAATTTATCGATCTCTAAAACCATGTAATGAGCATATGGATTAAATGTTAAGTCGGTATAAATTAAATCATATCCAAGGGTCGTACCAAAAGCTTTAATTTCACCTTCAATGACATCATTTATATCCTCAACTGTCATCTCTCTTAAATTGTATTTCATTACATACCTTCTCTTAAATAATTAGGTTCTAGTAAATCGATATTTTCTACTCTTCTTGCAACCTTTTCTACACCGGTTGCATCATAACCAATATGGTCATTACTAATAAATATATCAACTGAATATTTATTATTATTTTTATCAGCTTCAACCTTTTCTAAGAATACTTCACCTTCAATTTCATCATACCCATTACCATTACATTTAATGATTTTGTGGTAGACATAATCCTTTTTAGCTTTCATATCAATAGCAATTACTTTGCCATCTTCAGCTAAATATTTTGTAGCCATTAAATCTAAGCTAGATACAATATATAAAGGTAGGTTAAGTGTCCAAGCAAACATCTTAGCTACTGTTAGGGCAACGCGCAGGCCTGTGTATGCTCCCGGCCCTCCTCCACAAATAATTTTATCGAAGTCTTTAACTTCTAAATTATTTTGTTTTAATCCTTCTTCAATCATTTTAAGTAAGTTATCCGAATGATTATTTTTGCCTGGTGCAATATATTCATAAATTAATTTATTATCTTCTAAAAAGCTAACGATTAAGTATTCACTTGATGTATCCATAATCATTATTCGCATATTGCATCCACCACCTTGTCATATTCACTATCTTCCCAAGATATAGTTAATTCTCTTTTATCATTTCCTAAATTACTAATAAATATATGGAGGCAACCTTTTGGTAACAAACTTTCAATATAGTGAGACCATTCAATTATACTAACTCCACCCATTTCAAAATATTCAGCTAGTTCAAACTCATCATCGTTAGTTCTATATACATCTAGATGATATAAAGTTAGTCTACCTTCATATATTTTCATGATGACAAAAGTAGGGCTATTGACAATTCCTTCTACTCCTAACCCTTTAGCGATACCTTTAGTCATAGTAGTCTTACCTGCTCCTAAATCGCCATCTAGGGCAATTACCATATTAGCTTCTACAACTTTACCGATTCTTTCGCCTAAGTCAATCATTTGTTTAGCATTATTAATATAAATGATCTTTTCCATAACTTGCCTCTAATAATTTCATTTTAAAAGGAACCAAAGTAAATATTAACTTTAGTTCCAAATATTTACTTAATCTAAATCTTTCTTTAGCTCTTTTGCTAACTGTTCGTAACCTGGTTTACCAAGTAGAGCAAACATATTTTTCTTATATGCTTCTACACCTGGTTGGTTAAATGGATTAATACCTAAAATATAACCACTTATTCCGCAACTTATCATAAAGAAATATAAAAGATATCCAAAGTTTTCTGCGTCTAACTTATCAATTGATATAACAATATTTGGTACCCCACCGCTAACATGGGCTAGCTTTGTACCTAGGGTTGCCATATCCTTTACATAGTTAACATCTTTACCTTCTAAATAATTTAAGCCATCTAAGTTTTCTTCATCATGACCAACTACGATATTTTTATCTGGATTATCGATGTTAACGATTGTTTCAAACATCGTTCTAGTTCCATCTTGGAAGAACTGGCCAATTGAATGTAAGTCCGTAGAATAAACAACACTTGCTGGGAATAAGCCTTTACCATCTTTACCTTCGCTTTCCCCGAATAGTTGTTTCCACCATTCGCTTAAATATTTAACTTTAGGTTCATATGTAACTAAAGCTTCAATCACTTTACCTTTGCGGTATAAGGCGTTTCTTGTTGCCGCATATAAAACTGCTTGGTTATTTAGGGAATCATCTTTAGTATAATCATTATATGCTTGATTAATTCCTTTAACTAAAGCTTTAATATCAATGCCACTAGCTGCAATTGGAAGGAGTCCCACTGGAGTTAAGAATGAGAATCTTCCCCCTACATCATCAGGTACGATAAATGTTTTATAGCCAGCTTTATTTGCTTCTTGGCGTAAAGCTCCTCTTTTTGCATCAGTTGTAGCGATGATTCTAGATGCATAAGCTTTACCATATTTTTTAATTAATAATTCTTTGAATAATCTAAAAGCAATCGCAGGTTCTGTAGTAGTTCCTGATTTAGAAATAACATTGATACAAAAATCTTTATCTTCTAAATATTCTAGGGTTTCTTTAATGTAAGTACTAGATAAACTATTACCAACAAAGATAACTTCTAAATCATCTTTATCTGGATAATATGGTTTTAATGCACTAATTACGGCTTTAGCTCCTAAATAACTTCCACCAATACCAATTACTACTAATACCTTAGCCATCTTCTTGATAGCTTTTACAGTATCAATAATATCGCACAATTCTTCTTCAGTATATTTAGATGCAAAATCAATCCATCCTAAGAAGTCATTACCTTCACCAGTTTTTTCTAAAAGCGTATGAAAAGCTTCTTTTGCAACTGGTGCTAGCGCTTTAATTTCTTGTTCGCTTACAAAATTATAAACGCACTTTAAATCCAAACCAAGTTTACTCATTACTTTCTCCCTTTAATTGATCTTGAATAAATTGAGGAAGGTGATCTCTTAGTGTCTTAAAGCCTAGTTGATAATGAGGGATATCACCTTTAACTCCACGAGTTTTATTTAAAGACTTATAACTTAGTTTTAGTCTTTTGTTTTCTTCTTCCACTTCTACAACTCTTAGTTTAACTTTTTCACCAATCTTTACAAAGTCGGATATACTTCTAACATATCCATCACTAAATTCGGAAATATGGATTAATCCGTTATAGTCATCTACCACAACAAATGCGCCATATCCGACGATTTTTGTAATAATACCGTATACAATATCTCCAGCCTTGATACTCATTATTCTTCCACCGTTACTGTTTCAACCGCAATAACGCCAGGAACTTCTTCTAATAATATCGCTTCAATCCCATCTTGGATAGTTAGGTCAATGCTCGTACAGCCTACGCATGCGCCAAGCATTTTAACGTAAACTATGCCGTCACTAAACCTAACAAACTCCACATCCCCACCATCATGTTGAAGATAGGGGCGGACCTTATTAAGGATAAGCTTTACTTTCTTTTCAATTTCTTCGTTTGTCATTAGTTTTTTACAGCCTCTCTTAAATAGATTATACATCAATTTATAATTGATTACTAGTTAAATAAATTACCAAAATAAAAGACACCATAATGTATATGGTGTCTACAACTATTATCATTTCATAAATACTTTTTTAATAATTGTTCTATTCTGATAATTATAGTTTTTAAATAGTATTCTTTCCTAGCATTACTCATTATTTCAATGGCATTATACTCAGTTGGAATATCATCAATAAGAGATTTAATCTTATCCATATTTTCGTTTATTCTACTATAGACTCTAAATATTGATTCTTTATTATTTTGGCTGACTATATCTAATATCTTTGTGATTGGAATTTTTTTTCTCCAGCGCGTCATGCATACTCGAGGTTTCGATTACTTAATTCACATTTTGAGAAATCAATTATCTTCATTATAATGTGTACCTCCTTACGAGTTTTTTCCATTCAGTCTCGCTGATTAAATGGTTAGTGGTTTCCTTTTTTGCTTGAGAATCTATTGCATCAGCTATATTCATATATAATCCGTAATCACCCAACAAATCTGCTTCTTCAGCCTTATCCACTAAATCTTTCATTGTGTTTGATAATTCAAAATCAATTTGCACATCGTTGTTAATATAATTATATGATCTATTCGCATAAATGTCGTTTAGTATTAAATTAGTTAAATATCGATTGATATTATCAACTTTGCTCAACTTATTCATTATTAACTTGTTATCATTTCTAATTCGCAATTTAATAGTCTTATAATTATCGCGAATAAAACTATTAATATATTCTTGTTGATTAAACATTTCCATCACCATAATCATTATAATACATTTGGGGGCAAATGTAAATATTAATTTAAAATAATTTGTTTTTTACGAAAAATAAAAGCGGAATAGTAATTCTACTCCGCTCAAACTCTAATTTTTATTTATTATTGCTCTTGCAATTTTTACGCCATTGGCTCCAGCTTGGGCTAAGCCTCTTGTAATTCCAGCACCATCACCACCTAGATATAAATTCTTAATTTGAATTGTTTCAAAATTAGAATTTACTTCTGGTCTATCAGAATAGAATTTAGCTTCTACGCCATAGAATAATGTATGGTCATTAGCAATACCAGGAGTTACATGTTCAAGCGCTTGAACCATTTCGATTAATGATTTCATTGTATTGTAAGGTAAAATTAAACCAAGATCACCCGCAACAGCTTCTTTTAAAGTTGGTTTTACGAAGCCTTCGGCGATTCTCTTTTGTGTACTACGTCTACCTTTAATGATGTCACCATATTTTTGCACGATTACTGATCCACCTGATAATTTATTAGCAAGGTGGGCAATTTGACGAGCATATTCATTTGGATCTTTGAATGGTGAATCAAATGTATGTGAAACTAGTAATGCAAAGTTAGTATTTTTACTACCTAGTTTTGGATCATGATATGAATGGCCATTGCATACCATTATACCATCCCAGTTTTCAATAACGACATGACCACTTGGGTTAGAGCAAAATGTTCTAACTTGTGTTCCTACACTAGTATTATAAATGAATTTACCTTCGTATAAACTTTCGTTAATTGAATCCATAATGATATCGTTAGTTTCAACTCTAACACCAATATCTACATGGTTGTTAGTAAACTTAACACCATATTTAGATAAAGTGTCGCTTAACCACTTCGAGCCACCTCTTCCGATACCTAAAGCTACGTTATCGGCATAAATGATTTCATCATTATCTAAAATAACACCTTTAACTACATCATCTTCTACAAGTACATCCTTAACATTTGTTTCAAATAAACAATCAATATGTTCTTTTAAAGTCTTATTGATATCAGTTAAGATACTTAAGTTAACTTCAGTTCCTAAATGTCTTACTTCACTTCTAAGAAGTTTTAATCCCGCAGCGATTGCTTTTTTTTCAATTTCATATACTTCTTTAGTGTTAGGATTAGTAATTTCTTTTGGTGCACCATGTTTTAAGTTAATGGCATCTACATATTTTATTAATTCTAATACTTCATCAGTATCAAGATATTCATCCATCCAACCACCAAATTCATTAGTGATATTGAACTTACCATCAGAGTATGCCCCACTACCACCGAATCCACAAGTCATTGAACAAGCAGGTTTACAACCGCTATGTCCTCTTTTATCAACAGGGCATTGCTTAACTTTACCAGCTAGGATTGGACAATTTCTTTTGCCGATATCGCGTCCACGATCAATCAATAATACTTTTTTCTCCGGAGCTTTGAGCATTAGCTCATAAGCCATATAGATACCCATTGGACCGGCGCCAACTATAATAACATCATATTTATTCATATTTTCCTCCATAATGTTTTTAGAATAGAAAAATGCACCCGATTAGAGGTGCATTAAGCTTACTATTCTTCAGCTTCTTCATCTAGTTCCACATTATGATAGATATCTTGAACATCATCAATTTCATTTAATGCATCTATAACTCGGTGTAATTGATTAACATGTTTCTCATCTTCAAACTTGATATAAGTTTGAGGAATCCATGTTACATGGTCTTCTAAGAAATTAATGTCAGGTTTTGCATCTGTTAATGCATCTCTTGCTTTAGAATAATCTGTGTTAGGTGCACAAATTGTAACTACACCATCTTCATCTGTTTCATATTCTTGTACATCAACATCAGCCATTAATAATATTTCTAATGCTTCATCTTCACTTAAGTTATCGAATGCTAATACTGCATAGTTGTGGAATTGATAGCTAACGCTTCCGGCAACACCTAGGTTGAATCCACATCTAGAAAGTGCAGTACGAACTGACACTAAAGTACGATTAGTATTATCTGTTAAGCACTCTACGATGATTAAAGATCCAGCAGGGCCGAATCCTTCATATCTAATGCTTTCATAGTTTTCACCAGTTCCACCTTTAGCTTTTTCGATAGCTTTCTTAATGCATTCAGCAGTAACTTGTTCTTTCTTTGCTCTTTCAATTTCTTTCTTAAGTGCTTGGTTAACGCTAGGATCAGGTAGTCCACTCTTTGCAGCCATATAGATTAGTTTTGACCATTTGGCATTTAATTTACTTTTAGCAGCAGCAGTTTTGGCCATTGATGCTGCACGAACTTCATGTGCTCTTCCCATAATTTAACCTTCCTTTATTTGTTTTATTACTTAACCATTATACCACTAGATAGGGTATTTGTAAAATGATTTAATGATTTTTATATAAATAAAATAAAGCTAACCTTTTGGTTAGCTTTATAATTTATTGTGGATTATTTTCCATCATCGCATTTAGATAAACTGCTTCGTTTTCGCCATCCCATGTTAGGCCAATCCAAGCATTATCATTAGTATAATCATAATTAGTATATTCACCATCTACTCTTGGGCCAGTGCATGTCCAGTCAGCAAGTGCACCATCTAAAAATACTTTTAGTAGAGCAAATGTAGACTCACTTAATTCTTCACCACCAATAATATCAAAGCAATAACTTGTAGCACCTTCTGAATATGGATAATCATCAACTTCTAATCCTTCTAATTCAGGAAGTAGAATACCAGTTACTTTTTGGAATTCGCTTCTTGCTTTGGCAAATGATTCGCTCATATTTGCAGAAGCAGGTTCAGGAAGTGTAGGAGCAGTCACTTGAGAACCAGTCTTGAATTCAGTTACTTCATAACTGAAGCTTGAACTTTCTCCTTCTACTGTAGCTGCAAATTCAACTTTCATTGTAATACCTGTTTCTTTATCCACATATACTTTATATGCAAAATTAGAAATACCTGCAATTTTTCCAATTGCTCCACCAATTCCTAAATTTAAATCATAAGTATAACAATTTCTACCTGCAACTTTTGCATCTGCACCTTTCTTGAATTGTCCATTATATGCATTTGCCCAATATAACCAACTAGTAGATGCTACTTTGTAACTGCTAATATATGATTCGCCTTGTTCTTTTTGAACAGTCGATTCATATTGATAACCAGCTTCATTATTATAAGAATAATAATGAACGTTGTTTTCTTCCTCTAAAAGGGCTGCACCTTCACCATCTGTTAGCATCCATACAACGTTACCTTTAGCACCAATTGTAAAAGTACCGCTATCACCTTCATCATCACTATAATGGAAAGTAATTAAATAGCCATCGCTTTCCATCTTTTCTAGCTTTGCTTGTGATTCTTCTTGTGTAATCTCTAAACTGTCAGTTCCGCCTTCACCGCCAGTAAGTTTACCTGCAAGATCGCATCCAGTTAAAGCGAATGTAAATAAAAATAATAATAAAAAACTTAATACTTTTTTCATAATTTTCCTTTCGTAGCATAATATGCTTACTTATAAATTTTAGCACATCATCTAATTTCTAGCAACAATCGTTAATAAAAGGCTATCTAAATTATATAACCAATTATAAATTTTTGATTTTTTTGTATAAATAATTGTTTTATGCTATAATCTAATAAATAGGAAGAGGTGATGCTATGGGCTTAACGCGCCGTAAAAATATGCCTGTTGTTATGTTACTCTCAATCGGCTATTTCACCACTATAATTTTAGCAACAATTTTACTGATGTTACCATTTGCTAGTCGCGAAGGGCACACTAGTTTTATCGATGCAGTCTTAACTGCAACAAGCGCTACTTGTGTAACAGGTTTAATTGCTTTTGATACTGCAGCCCACTGGACGCTCTTTGGTCAAATTGTCATCATGTTAGCAATCCAAATCGGTGGTCTTGGTTTTATGACAATTATCACTTTATTATTTATGGTAATAAAGCGAAACATCGGTTTATATAATCGTACTGTCATAATGCAATCTGCAGGATCATATAATATATCTGGTACTACTAAATTAATTAGAAGAATCATTTTAGGTACATTAGCGTTTGAAGCGATTGGAGCTGTCTTAATTTATTTTAGTATTAAGGATACGTATACCGAAAAGACTTGGTATTATGCGATATTCCATTCAATATCAGCTTTCTGTAATGCGGGATTTGATGTCTTTGGTGCCGGTAGCGGATTTGCTCCCGTATCGTTAACGCCTTTTTCTCATAATTACGGGCTATTATTTACTTTAATGGGCTTAATAATTATTGGCGGTTCCGGATTTATCGTTTGGAGCGATATCATCGATTCAAGATTTAAGTGGAGTAGATTCCAAGTTCATACAAAAATAGTTGTGGTGGCAAATAGCGTCTTAATTGCTATCCCTGCAATATTATTTTTCATTTTCGAATTTACGAAAGTTGGAACTAATGCTGCTTTTGCGGATATGCCGTTCTGGGATAAGATCGTAAACGCCCTGTTTATGTCGGTAACTCCAAGAACTGCGGGCTTCAATAGCGTCGATTTAAATAGCATGACTGCTAGTGGCCAGTTGCTTACCGTTTTCTTAATGCTAATCGGTGGTAACTCGGGTTCTACTGCTGGTGGTGTTAAAGTAACTACGATTGTTATAATCTTTGCAACTTTAATATCATCTGCTCGTGGACAAGAAAACATTGTAATGTTTAAACGTCGAATTAATGAAAAGTTGATAAAACAATCTTTATCGCTTTTAATTGCTTATTTAATTATAATTTTAACAGCGACTCTAATTATTGGTTCTTATGAAAATTATTCTTTAATGGAAATACTATTTGAAGTTGTATCAGCTATAGGAACAGTTGGTTTATCACTTGGCTTAACTGGCACTTGTGCCGTCGCCACAAAGATTATAATTATTATATTAATGTATATTGGTAGACTTGGGGCACTAACGCTATTTGATCTACTTCTAAAAGATACAAATGATACGATTGTAGAAAAACCAGAAGGAAAGGTATTGGTAGGATAATGAAAACTATATTAATTATTGGAATGGGTGAATTTGGTAAACACCTAGCATATCGTTTACTTGATTTAAAAGCTGATGTATGCGTAGTAGATACTGATAAAGAATTGATCAATGTTTTATCAGAAGATTTTGAAAACGCATATGTAGCAGACTGTACTAAAGATGCTGCTTTAAAAGATTTAGGTGTTAAAACATTTGATATATGCGTTGTATCAGTAGGTAGCGACTTACAAACATCGCTAGAAATCACATCAAAATTAAGACTAATGGGCGCTAAATATATTATTGCGAAAGCAACTAACACGCTTCAATCGAAGTTTCTAATTATGGCTGGTGCTAATGAATCAATATATCCCGAAAAAGATATCGCTTCAAAAGTAGCACAAATGTGTATTGCTGATAACGTACTTGATGCCTTTGTTATTTCTGATGAATACAGCGTTTTTGAAATGAAAGTAAGAAATGAATGGATTGGAAAACCACTTAATCAATCTAACATCAGATCAAAATATAACTTAAATGTTATGGCGGTTAGAGGTGATAATGGTATCATCGTTCCCGATCCTGAATATGTATTTACGGAAGATGATAGTATATTCTTATTCGGTAAATCATCAGTTCTTAAAAAATTATCTAAATAAAATTAAAAAACAGACATTTTTAAATGTCTGTTTTTATTTATCAAAATATTATAATTCTTTAATCGATTTATTAAAGAATAAAAATAGGGTAGTTATTAGTAAGCCCGCTGTACATACAATAAGTAGACCAGCAGATCCTAGATAAGTAATTGCAACTCCACCTAAAAACATAGCAACGGGAATTAAGCCTTGCGAGCCAATGCTACTAACGCTTGTAACTTTTCCCATCTTATCTTTATCTACAATCTTCATCATTAATGTAGAGGTAGATACATTAACTAAAACTAGTAGCATACCAATTATTAGTAATACGATAATCACAGAAACTAAGACAATATTTATACCAAATATATTATTAGTAAATAAAATATAGGTAGCCGGTATTAGGCCAATTACTATGGTAATAGCAACCATCGACCATCTAATTGTACCACTGTATTTTTCTTTTTGCTCAGCTCCCGATATAATTATTCCCATAATTAGTGAGCCAATTCCCACCGCTACACTAAAGAATGAGTTCCACATCTCCGGAGCGATAAAATCTTTAAACATGTAATTAGAACTTGTTAGGTCAGTTGCTATAAAATATGGTGCAAAATTATCAAATATTGGTGAGAAGAAAAAGTTAATAAATAGTATGCACAGTAGTAATGCTAAAATTGCCCTCATCGATACTACATATTTAAACCCTTCTTTAATATCAGTTAGTACAGCTTTCATTGTTATCTTCTCGTCACGCTTTTCAAAGTTGCTTTCATATTTAATAAACATCTCGGAAACGCCACTTAAAATGTAACATACACCGACAACTAAAAATAAAATGTTAATCGGTATTAAAGTATATAATATTCCCGCTAACACAACCCCTACTATTGATTGAAAACTATTCATGATTGAATAATATGATTGAGCTTGTTGATACATATCTTCTTCTACGATTTGCGGAAGCAAAGCACTAGAAGCTGGTGAAAAAATACCTCCAATTGCATTACCAATTATTGTAACTACAAATAGAGCAGCAACTTTAGCCGTAGTTGAAGTAATTACAGTCATTAAAAGAATCGTAAAGACAATAATTACAGCCCCTTTTATGTAGTCACAAATATACATGATCTTGGCTTTATTAAACCTATCACCAATTGCTCCTCCAAATAAAGTAACAACACAAAATACCACTCCACCTACTGCTAAATAAAGCCCTTGGATCAAAGCATTATTATCAGTTATTTTTAAAATATAAAAACTAACTGCAAATGAATAAAATAACGATCCTACATTAGATACTAGTGCTCCTAAAAAGCCAAGCGTAAAGTTTTTATTTCTAAATACATTTTTCTTAACTTTCTTTTCCTCTTCATTCATAATCTTCACCCATTACTTCTTTATAAATGAACACTGCATCTTCTTTTAATGCTTTAGGTGACTCATCAATAAATTTACGACGCATATCTGATAAATCAAAAGATGCATAAATTGGTTCTTTATCGTTATAATAATATTTAACTTCACCTGTACTACTAACATCCACATTGTTAATAGAATCTTTCGTTTCTTTTAAATAATTTAGAGTATCAGAATAATCCATACCTAAATTTCTTTCACAGAATGCTTTTAAGAACATATAAGCAAACATAATATTATTAAATAATGTACCCTTCTTGGTAATTGAATTAATAAATGTAATACTCCACAAAACTAAATCATATGCATCCTTTACTTTATTATTCTTAAGTAAAGCTTCCACTTGCATATTATTAGTATTAACAATATCGGCTACTGACTTTAAGAATGCTTCAGATGCAATTTTTTGCGCTGCTTCGATATTTCCTAATGCTAATTCACAACTAGCCATTTCAATATTTGCATTTTGAATATTGTTACTTTCAATATATTCTTTAGCTAAATCATATTTTTCTTGTTTAAGATAAACTGATATAATCCCTTTTTGTAATTGGTTAATAGTGACATTATTGATATTATCTTTTTTAAAGATAACGATCCCTCTTTCACAATATTCAATTACAAGATTTCCCACTACATCATCATTACTAAATAATAAATAACCAGCAAGGTAATTAATAGCTTTGCTTAACAAATCAAAATTATTAGGGTTCTTAGTAACAATAAGTTTAACCTCATCAACACTAATATCAAATTTTGACGCTTCTAAGCATTTATCAATTCTTTCAATAAATTTCTTTACTGATGTTGATTTAATATCATAATCAAGTAAGTAATCAATTGATACATCAAAATAAATAGCTAGTTCTCTTAATTTATCAATATCAGGAAGTGATTCCCCTCTTTCCCATTTTGATACAGCTTGCCTAGATGTATCAATGATATCAGCTAGTTGTTCTTGGGAAATATCTTTACTCTTTCTTAATTCAATAATCTTATCACACAACATATTTACCACCATCTTTCACTTCCATTATACCATCAAAAAAGCGATAATCAACCATTTATGGTTGCTTTTGTGTCAATTTTACGCAACCACTGGTTGCATTAAAAAACATCCTATAAATAAATATAGGATGGTTTTTAATAAATGGTCGGAATAATGAGATTCGAACTCATGACCTCTAACTCCCGAAGCTAGCGTTCTACCAAGCTGAACTATATTCCGATTTCTTATCCATTATAACATAAACTATTATTTCATTGAATCAATAAATTAAAAATAACTGGAAGTTATCCTTCCAGTTATTTAAGAGCGCCTTTAATCTCTAATGTTTTTAAATCAACACTAGCTTTTTCTAAATCATAATTTCTAAAGTATATTATTACCTTTCTAACATTATCTACATCTAGTCCTAAATCATTTAAAGCATTTTCATATTCATCAAGTTGAACTTTGTATTTTTCAATTAAAGAAGCTTTAAATACTTCTTCATCGCTAATGTATACTGCTTCATCTGACTTATAATCAAATATGATAGCATCCTTTCCACTAATTGCTAGTAAGTCGATTGATCCATTAGAAATAATATCTTTATCTTTTAAATAACTATAATTTAATTCTGAATATAAATCATATTTATAAATATTATTATCTGAATAATATTTATTTAGGGCAATCGCGCACGTATGAATAAATCTAAATAAGTTATCATAGTCTTCAATAATTGAAGCATATAATTCTAGTGCCTTATTAACTGATGCATCCACATCATGATTATTATCTTTAACCATTAGTTCAAATGCTTTATGCATAATCGTCCCCACAATTGCGGATTGTGGACGAGGGGTAGATAAGTCTTCATCTTGATGCTTCAAGAATTCTTGATACCTAATCTTAGATTTATTTTCTAGTTTTGATGGAGAAATGTAAGTTAGGCCTTTATGGGTATTGCTAAAGTCTAATTCACGCACTTGATAATCGCTACACTCTTTCTCATCTACTATTAAAGTCTCTTCAGCTTCAAGACTTCTTAAACCTTTTATTCCATAAATATCATTTTCATATTCAAAGAATAACCCTTTAGATTTATCATCATATGCATAAATGAATGCTTCTTTAGGGCGAGTTGCAATAACGTATTCAAGTCTTGCTAGTTCTTCATCTTCTTCTTTTTGGATTAACCTAGCAGCATCTTCATCCATTAGATCGATTTTTGAATAATAAAAATGATCTTCTTTTAGGCGTTCATTGAGATAAAGGATACCACCTTTATAAGCAGTTGCTGGATGTTCTTCTTTAGTCACTTTATCTAAAGCAACCCAAATAACAATTTTAGCTTCTAAACCTTTAGCTTTGTGGGTATTAATGATGCTTACGCAGTTAGCATTATCTTCAATTAATGATTCATATTCAATTGCATTATTAACATAATCATTAAATCTAGCATCTAACTCGTTACCGTTATAATAATCAGATGCAAATACTTCTTCAATCATTTGGAATAGTTTTGATCTAATATTATTAATAATAAATCCTTCATTAATACTATCTTCTTCAATCAACCATTCTAAATGATTAGCAAGATAAATTGCTTGGCCATATGCGGACATATCATTAGTTTTAGCTAATAATTCTTCATATAATTTATTAACTAAATCATTTTCTTGTTCTATTGTTAAGCCATTAAATTTATCTTTATAAATATTTTTAAATACCGACGAAGCGAGTTCAATTGCTCTATCACTAACACAAGCGATTGAAGCAAATAAATTCACAAATGAACGAAGTGCTTGGTATGCACTAAAGTTACTCTCTCCTGCTACTTTTGTTGGGATACCGTATTTAGTAAATTCTTGCACATAGTCGCTCATTGCATTATGGTTTTGCATCAAAACCATAATATCTTTAAACTCGACTGGTTTATAGCTTACTATATATTCGCCATTTTTATCTTTAGTTACATCTCTTACTTTTTTATTATTAACTAAATATAAAATAAGTTTAGCAATTGTTTCTGGATCTTTATTTAAATGATTGTAAAAACCAATTAAATTATCTTCATTTAAATAATCAGCTTCATCTACAATATTCTTTTTAGCTACTAGCATATCGTTATATGCTTCACTAGTTAAGCAAATATTTCTAAATGTGTCATTAACATATTCAATTATTTTATTGTTAGATCTAAAATTGATATTTAAGTTGTAACATTGCGCATTAGATTTGCCTTTTTCGCCTTGGCCAAACATATCGATATCATATAATTTCATCGTATCGAAATATACATCTGGTTCAGCTCCTCTAAAGCGATAAATTGATTGCTTGGGATCTCCTACTAAATATAAGGCATTATCAATAAATTTATCATCTTCACGCGTAAGTAGTAATGCTATATCTCTTTGTAAATGATCAGTATCTTGATATTCATCAATATAAATATGTTTATAATGCTTCTTTAGTTTAGCTAATACATCTTTGTTTTCTTTTAACAGTTTTGCTACTAAATAAATACATTGGTTATTAGATATATTATCTTTATCTTTATCGATATAATCTAAATACTCTAAATATGCTTTGTAAGCATAGCCTACAATCTTAACTGAATAATCTTTACGGTAAGCATCTTTGCGTTCATTATAAACTTTGATCTTCGCTTCAAAGTTAGCTTTAAATTCTTGATATTCATCTTTAACTACATTCTTTCTATATTTATTACCATTAAATGGAAAGACGAATTTGTATTTTAGAATATCACCAAAGTCTACTTTTTTATCTCCATATATTTCTTCATACTTACCAGTAATTAGAATTGCTGCTTCATCGTTTAATACTTTTACTTTTTTAGGGTTCTCATCATAATTTGATAATTCAACCATGTAAGCCATATTTTCTTTAATGAAATCAAAATATTCATAATAATCATTTTCAATATCTTGGATAGTTAATCCGCTACTAAAATCATGATTATAAATATCTTTTAGTTCAATCTTATCTACATAGTTAGTTAGAACATTAAAGATATTTTCCATATCTTTTTTAATAACTATGTGTCTAGCTCCACTAATAGATAAATCATCAATATCTTTTTGGCTTAGCTTTTTAAAGAAAGCATCAAATATATCTTTTTTTCGCTTCAAATCATCTTCATCTACTAACACTTTAAAGCTTGGATTTAGATTTGCATAAATAGAATTCTCTCTTAAGATATCATTACAGAATTTATGGATTGTGGAAATATGCATTAAGTCGATATGATTCAGAGCATATTCTAAATTATCTTTGTATGATAAATATTCTTCATCCATTATTCTTCTATTTAATTCCGTAATAATCTTTGATCTTAGCTCTTCTGCTGCTTTATTAGTAAATGATATAGCTACAAAGTCATCAGGTTTTTCCCCATTTCCTAAAAATCCTACGATTCTAGAAACTAGTGATGTTGACTTTCCAGCTCCCGCTCCCGCAACCACAAACACGTTACGTTTATCAACTAACAAGTGGCTGCGTTTAATCATCTCTAAATCGTACGCTTCTTTAATCAAGGTATCCATCTTTAACCCTCTTAACGCAAACGCCCTTGTAGCTACAGAACTTACAATGATCTTTACCATCCTTAGTATTAAGGAGTGGCACTACTTCATCTACGCTCTTTCTTATTATATTAAATAGATCTGGCCTCTTTTCTAAAAACGGAATAATGACATTATCGATACAGTTAAATACTGATTCATAAGTTTTTCCTTCCATTACTTCAAATGTATCATATACATTTTCATCGTTAGAGAATGGATAACTATAAACAAATGAATCGACTACGATTACATCATAATCAAGATTAAACATCTTATCTTGATATAAGCTAATCGCATAAGGATAAAGGATATGTTGAATATAAGGATTATTAGCTTTATCTTTATATTTACCACTCTTGTAATCCACAAATCTTAAATGTAAAATTCTATTTTCTAAATAACCATCAAGTCGATCAATAAATCCACTAAATACTAATTTATTATTTTTAGGATAAATAGCTTTATATTTATCACTTAAATTAAATTCAGTAGCAAGCACACGATATTTTTTATTCTTAAAATCTTTCTCAATCATTTTAATAATATAATCATGAGCTGTATCTTTGATTTCTTTAATCTCTTTGTATTTAATGTATTCGTTTCTTTCAGCGTTTCTCTCTTCAGCCTCTTTTTTCGCAATTCTAAATGCTTCACTAAAGATTGCCTCATCAATAGAAGGTTTATAGTTTTCAAGCTTTAAAGACATGTTAGCATATTCTTCTAATATCTTATGGAAGAATGTACCTTTTTCATTAGCTTCTAACCAGTTATAAACTTCTAGTTGTTGATAACTAACATCACTAAGCCTTGCCATATACTGGTAATAATATTGTAATGGACAATTCATTAAATTAGTTAGTGCACTAGGTGATAGTTTAAACACATCTTCTTTTTCTTTTATAGTTTGTTTCTCTACAATAACTTCTTCATCTAAGTGTTCTTCATCACTTACAATACTACCATTATCAAGCGCTCTACTAACTTTCTCTACTGCTACAATTTCTTTATGGGGCATGCAGATATTAGTATCTTCAATATCATATAAATTCTTATGAATTGATTCAATTCCTTTAGTTAAGTTAATCAAATAAATTGATTTAGCTGAATCACGCATATCTATCTTATTAAATGAAGAATAAGATAAATAAATATTAGAATTACTATAATCTAAATAATAATCTAACGCATCAGTTACTTTTCTCTTTAAGCATTCTAAAGTATGAATGCTAGTACCCTTGCTAAACGCATTCTTATATTCATCTATATTAACAATAAATGGATTTTCTGAATCATAACTATTTAGATAAGTTTGACTAAGTCCTAAAATAAATAAGTTTTGGCGAAGTGAAAAAGACTTATTTATGCTAGATACAAGTAATGCTTCGCCACTATCTGCTTCACTATAACGAAGCGATCCTAATTCTTCTTCTAACACTTTAATCTTATCGTTAGTATAAGCTAGTATATATTTTAAGTTATCAATCTTATCAATTAAAACTAACTTTTCATTAGTAGCCTTACAATACTTTTTGATAAAGGTAATAAACTTATCAAAATCAATTGTATCTTTACTAGGAAATGCTTCAATTAGTTCATTTAAGAATTCATAAATGTTAGTTTTAGAATTACTATATTTAATATCATCTAATAATAAATTAGTTCTCTCTTTTCCAAACCCCACGATTACTTTTGGAAATGCTAAAGTTTTATAAAACTCTTCTAAATATACTTCATCTAATGCTTCATTCTTTAAAGCTTTTTCTAATAATTCATATTTAAAATCAGCTTTTACATATTCTAGTATATCTAAAATAAATGATACAAGATTTGTAGATTTGGCATGAACATTAGTCAATCTATATTTGATTCCTAATGAATCAAATAAACCTCTTGCTAAGTTTTCATAAATATCATTAGTATAAATAACTTCGCAATCACTTAAAGCTAACTTATTCTTATTAATAATATCTACTACATTTAATAATTCATTATAAACTCCATATGTATCATACACTGCTACGATGTTTTTATCTCCAAGTGTAGGACTAACATTAATTACTTCTTTGAAGTAATTATTAATAGCTTTCCTTTCTAATCCTGATAATTCTAAATCATTTAATAAATAAGCACTAATTTCAACTTTTTCATTAAATACTTTAGTTAGAGCATATGGATAATCAACTAAATCTAGTTCATCTAGTTTTAAGTTGTAGTCTTTAAGTAACTTAGCATAGTCAGCTTTATACATGCCTTTAAATGAATTCGCTTCATTTAGCCTACAATCATTTATTAAATCAAGTAATTTCATGATTGAATCAGGGCTTAAATTTAAATCTTTTAAGCCATAATCATTTTTAGAAATTAGACCAAATATAATAAATGCAGCTTCTTTTGTGCTAATTAGTCTCAATCCTTTATTATTTATTAAGTTGTATTTTTCAATTAGTTTTTGTGCTAATAGTCTTGGCGTTAATATTTCATAATTAACAATTGCTCGATGATTTAAATTAAGGTTAGCAACATATCGTCTAACGACATTTAAATCACTACCAATTAACACTTTCTTTTCAAGTAATTTCATAATACATTCCTCTTCATAAATAATTATAGCATTAACTATAACCTTATAACATATGAAAATTATTTCATTTTCGTTAACAAAAGAGGAGATTTATCTCCTCTTTTATTCTTCAGTATAAGTTATCTCTTCTGCTTTTTTATAATCTAGTTCGGTAACGTCTTTTAACTTCTTTTGAATTTGACGCGTTCTAGTACCTACTAGGTTTTCAATTTCATTATCAGCTTGTTTAATCTTATCTTGTGCTTTCTTTAAAACTTCCGCAAATGTATTAAATTCCGTTTTAACTGCACTTAATAAGTTCCATACTTCACTAGATCTCTTTTGAATAGCTAGAGTTCTAAATCCGACTTGTAAACTATTGAGTAATGCTGCCATTGTAGTAGGGCCGGCAATAATGATACGATAAGTGTTTTGTAATTCATCGATTAAGCCGCTTTTTGCAACTTCAGCGTACAGCCCCTCAACTGGTAAAAACATAATACCAAAATCAGTTGTGAATGGTGGCTCAATGTATTTATCTCTAATGTCTTTCGCAAACTTTTTAATGCTAGCCTTTAGGCTTGTTTGCGCTTTTTCAATTTGATCTTTATCTAAGCTGTCATAAGCATCTAGTAAGTTAGAATAGCCATCAAGTGGGAACTTAGAATCAACTGGTATCCTAACAATCTCATCATTATCACCCGGAAGTCTGATTGCAAACTCTACTGGATCTTTAGATTTAGGTCTCGTCACTACATTTTCTTCATATTGATCAGCAGTAAGAAGTTGACTTAAGATTTGTGAAAGTTGCATTTCACCCCAAATACCTCTAGTCTTAACATTAGTTAAGACTTTCTTTAGATCGCCTACACCTGTTGCTAATGTCTGCATTTCACCTAAGCCTAATTGAACTTTATCTAAGTTTTCTTGAACTAGTTTAAATGATTCTGTCAAACGCTTATTTAGTGTAGATTCTAACTTTTCATCAACAGTCTTACGCATCTCTTCTAATTTCTTAGAATTTTCTTCTTGTAATTTTTCAATTGATTTAGCCAGAGTTTCTCTAATACTATTTAAATATTCTTCTATCTTATTAGTATTTTCTTTAACACTTGCTTCTACACCTGATACATTTTCTTTCAAAGTATTAGTTAATAGATCAAGTTTTTCATTTGTAGACTTATTAAAGTTATCTAAATAAGAATTAAGGTCACTACTAATCGCTTTTTGAACATTACTTAACTTATTATCAATTTCTTGTTTTAATCTACTAATCTCATCTTTGATTTCTTTTTCTAGTTTAGTTGTGTCTAGTTCTTTTTGTCCATCGTTTTTCTTTTTGAAGATTAAGAATAAAAATACTAAACAGGCAAGTACCAAAACAATTAGTATTATTAATAAAATAGTATCAATCATTTTTATCTCCTTATATTTATCGTAATTAGATTATATCATTTATTACTAATAAATCTATATTTTTTTAAATGACATCAATGGTTTTTCCTAAAGCATTAAAAAGCTTATTAATCTTTGCTAAAGTGGGGTTACCTATCCCTTTTTCTAGTTTAGAAATGTCGCCTTGATCAATATGCGATAGCTTTGATAGTTGTACTTGTGTAATTCCTTTTTCTTCTCTAGTCTTTGCTAATAGTAGCCCTATTTTTTGATTCAAAGTAGTTGATACATAACCTACTAGTTCACCATCTTCATAAACTGTCATTGCATCAATATCAATATCATCATTCCAAATTACGCCATAACCACCTCCATCAAGATGGCCACTTAAGAATAAATCGCGATTAAGTTCTAATTCTTTAATCTTTGGATACTTATTCTTTAGCAAAGCCATATCATATATTATTACTTTACCATCCTGAAAAGTAAGTTCAATTTTTACACCTTCTAAAAAGCGAATGTTTATAGCAGAAACAATCATAATTCACCTCTATTACTCGAGCCCTTTTTATCTTTCTATAATTACCTGTTACCCACATATCCATAAGGTCTTTTTTGTTTTTAGTAATAAACTCTTTGACCATTCTTTGTGCTCTTTATTCTTTAAATACATTCTAATAACGATTCCATAAAAAGCAATAATCGTTGGCATTAACTCTATCCTCCTTAATTATATGGTATTTATACCATATTGTCAAATGTATATTTTGCATTTCATACATATAATTAACATAAGAGTTAACTTTTTCTTAACAAAATAAAAAAGATGCAATCGCTTCACGATTACATCTCTAGTTAAATTATCTAATAAAATTAGTAGCAACTCTTTCTTCGTCTTCTAGCATTTCTTGATACTTTTCTTTTCCATCTTTAATCGATTTCATCAAGAAAGCCATTCTTTTAGCGACAATTCGCGCGTTACGAAGTCCTTCTAAATCCGACTTAACTTCGCCTTTAGCGCCACCAAAAGCATTGTTCCAATAATCACCTGATGCTATAGGCATACCAGATATTGTGAAATACTTGTTGATGATATCAAAGCTAGTTTCAGTTCCGCCACGTCTAGCTATATTGAAGTTAGCACCAACTTTAAATCTAACGTCATAATTTCTACTATAGAAAAGCCTATCAAGTAATGAAATTACTGATCCATTTGGTGAACCAAAATATACTGGGCTCACAACAATTAGTCCATCGGCTTCTTTAAACTTTTCACTTACTTCATTTACGATATCATTAAATACGCAACCGTTTTTCGTCTTTTTACAAGTAAGGCAGGCCATGCAGCCCCTTACTTCTTTAGTGCCAATATTTTGAATAACAGTTTGTACATCATACTTATTAAATTCGTTTTCTAATTCTTCAATTAAATTAGCACAATTACCATCAATACGCGGTGATCCATTAATAATTAGTACTTTCATTTTAGTCTTCTCCTTTTATAGATTTAATAACTATTCTCTAGATCGCGTGTTATCTGCGATATTCCATCTCTTGATAGAAAACATTGAGAATAGATGCGTTAATATAATAATTAACATTATAAATGCAAAAGCAATCGCTACTGCTGGAACGCTAAATACTGTTGGATAAGTTTGCGTCGGTGATGAGCAGACCTTAAATAGTAGTACCGAAATATAATATCCTGCCGGTATCGCAAATATTGATGCTATCAATAATTGTGCTACACTTTGCAAAGTCCAAACATCTGATACGTTTTTAAGTGTAAAGCCAATTGCTCTTAAGATTGTTAGTTGTCTCTTTTGTTCCATCAAAGCATTTTGACTCATAATAACTAGGATTATTAATCCCATACCAAATGAGAATCCAACCATTACATAAATAAAGATATTTATGGCATCGAATATATCGTGGATGTCCTTACTTAGATTTCTTGTAAATACCGTAAGGGTTCCTGATGCTGCATCATCTAAATATTCTAAGACAGCATCTTCATTATTAGTATTAAATAAGATAGATGAAACATATGTATCTGTAATTTGACTCAACTGATATTTTGATAAATAAGTAATCGGATGGAAATACTGATTAGATATGTCAACTACTAATACATCAACACCATTTACTCTAATCGTATCACCTTTTCTAACTTTCAATTCTTTCGCTAACGTCTTTGGTAAAATAATACCATTTCTTGGAATGCTTAAAAACTTTCTTGCATGAGCATCTGGAATATTAACCATATTATTTTGTGATGTCTCATCGATTGCTAAACATTCTAGGTATGTTTTCCTATTACCATTAGTTGCTTCCACATAAGTATAATAACAATTTTCACTTTTAGTAATAAAATCTTTGCTAGTTAATTCTTCTGCTTCTTCTTCAGTTATTTGACCAGCATAATAAATTTGGCCATCATATTGTGGACGAATGTCAACCGATTGATTTACCATTCTTGTCTTTGCGGCAAAGAAAGATAATGTAATTATAATAATTACAAATGAGGCAAAGATTGAAAATGTAGATACAAAGAAACGTTTGAAGTTTTGGGCAATTGAGTTAACACCAAGTTTTGTATTCATCGGTGCTTTATCAATAAATCTACTTAACCATTTTGGTAATGGTTTTCTCTTTGATTCGTTAGAAATCGTCGCATCCTTTGGTGTAATTCTTAATATTCCTCTACAAGAAATTAATGTCGTAAATTCGGAAAAGGCAATTAGTGCTACACATGCGCCGACGCAGATTCCAGCTTGCAAACCAATAGGTAATGTTGGCATTGAATATGTCTTACGCATTACTAGTATTAGCTGCGAATTAATTAGATATCCTAGTCCTACTCCTAAGATACCAGATAGTGCACTCATCAAGAATGTAAATAAGAAAAATAATGCACTAATATCGCGGAAGCCAACACCAATTGACATCATAACACCAATTTCTTTGGTCATTGCGGTAATCATTTGATTAATGAATAGACCAATAACAATCATCGTAACAAAATAGAAAAATATTGGTAAGAAAATTGATGCTGTTCTTAATTGCTTAATGCAGTTTTCTAAATACAATATGTAAATTAATTTATGAGCTTCACTCTTTTCTTTAACTTCAATTCCTTTGGCGTCTAAATAAGCATTTACATTTTGAACAACCTCTTCTTGGCTATATCCTTCCTTAGCTTCAATTAGTATTTGATTAGCATATTTACTAGCATAATCATTACCAATTAAATATTTATCAGCTAAATCTGGAATATCGCTACCGATTATTGCTACAGCAGTTTGATAATAAGCACTATACTCTTCGCTTGAGTTAATCTTTTCATCGATTACTGCTGCTAATCTCTCTAATGCCTTATCTAGTTCTATTTCGTTGATATAAATATAGCCGAAGTCACTATTATCACTCCACACATAATCATTAGCACGCGCTTTAATTCCTTCAGGCGTTTCAATTATTTCATTTATATATAATGGAATGTATGTTTTAAAGTAACCTATCTTAATTTCATCACCAAGTTTAAGACCATTGTTTTCTGCGAAGTTACGAAGCACTGATACATTTACCGCGTCAACTCTTCTTTCCTTTTGTTCTACAATATATCTTTTAAATACTTGGTTATCTTCTTCACTAAATGTATAAATTCTAGAAGTAATTATACGCCCCTTCGAATTTACCATACGAACGTCTAATGTAAGACGGTAATCAACTTGCGCAACGCCTTCAACTTGCGCAACGCCTTCTATAGTTGCTTTTTCGACTAAGCCTGTTTTAAATATCGCATCAACGCTTTCATATTCCTTTAAATATCCTTTAAATTCTGTTTGAAGGTGGAATAATGTAGAGGCAAATGCACAAAGCATTCCAATCGAAAGCACCGATACAAAAACCATTGATACAAAAAGGCCAGCATACCTTTTGAAGAATGGTTTAAACATTATTTTAATCATTACCAAACCACCTCAGATGCTTTGATAATATGGTCATTAACCTCTTCGCTTACAACTTTGCCATTTTTCATCGTGATGATACGATTAGCCATACCGGCTATTTCTTTAGTATGTGTAACTAAAACAACTGTTTTTCCTTCATTATGAATTTCTTCTAGTAACTCTAATACCGCTTTACCAGAAGTATCATCTAAGGCTCCTGTCGGTTCATCACACAATAGTATTTCACTATTTTTATTTAAAGCTCTTGCGATAGCAACTCTTTGTTGCTGCCCGCCAGATAATTGACGAGGGAATTTGTTTTCTTTACCTTCTAGTCCTACGCGCTTTAATAATTCCATTGCCTTTTCTTTATCACGGGCTCCTGGAGCTAACATAACATTTTGTAAGACCGTAATATCGTTAATTAAGTTAAAGAATTGGTAAACAAAACCGATTGTATCGCGTCGATATAAAGTTAACTCTTTATCGCTAAACTTTACGATATCATCTCCTAATACATCAATTACACCGCTATCGACTTTGTCGATACCGCCTAACATATTCAGAAAAGTTGATTTGCCAGATCCCGATCCGCCAACGATGACTAAGAATTCATGTTCGTATACTTTAATAGATACTTTATTTAAAGCATACATCAAACCTTCTCCTTCTCCGTATGTCTTTATTAAATCTTTAGCTTCAATTATAACTTTTTGTTCCATTTTTACCCTCGCATTTTTTTATAATAATGTTGATATTATTTTAATTAATGAACATAAGTGTCTTGCGGCTCCTGTTAATTTATAATTAGCTGGAACTTTTTCTGACACTTCTAGCATCTGTTTGAAATCTTCTAGTATATCTTGAGCACAATGATTACGATATAGAATTGTTCCGCATTCAAAATGGTGAACTAAACTTCTAAAATCGAAATTGATTGTCCCAACCATCGCTAATCTTTCATCAGCTAAAATAGTTTTCATATGATTAAATCCAGGCTTGTAACGATAAATATTTACTCCGGCATCAAGTAAATATCTAAAATGAGATTCTGCTACTTTGTAAACTAACTTCTTATCAGGTATACCTGGTACGATTAAGTGTACTTTAACTCCCCTCAAAGATGCATTGCGCAATGCATCAAGCAACTCATAAGTTGGGATTAAGTAAGGAGTTGAGATGAATACTTCATAACGGGCATAATTTAAAATATTAATATATGTTTGCTCACCAATTAAAGCATCATCAATTCCACCAGGCCCATCACCAAATGGCATAACATAGCCATCCTCTTCAAATTTAGGATATTGATACATTAAATATTTATTATAATCGCTTACTTCTTCAGCTGCTAAGTCAAAGTTTTGAAGGAAGATTGTAATTAAGTTATTAATAGCGCTACCTTCAATTTTAACCATTGCATCTTTCCAGTAGCCAAATCTTTCAATTACGTTACCATATTCATCAGCTAAGTTCATGCCACCTGTAAAGGCCATTTGATGATCGATAACGACAATCTTACGGTGGTCACGGTTATTATAAACACCTGATAGAATCGGTCTAAATGGATGGAACTTATAACACTTAATACCAAATGTTTTTAAGTATTTAGCAGTATTTGATGCAATCGTTCCGCTACATCCCATATCATCATAAATTAATCTTACTTCTACCCCTTCTTTAGCTTTCTCAATTAAAGTATTCTTGACATCTGTCCAGTAAACACCATCAGCGATAATAAAGAATTCCATGAAAATGAATTCTTTAGCTTGTTTTAAACTTTCAAGTAATACAGGGAAGAATTCTTCGCCAGTTTTATAATAAGTTACTTTGTTATTGACATGTGGTCCAACTTCAGTTGTATTGTTTAAATAACAAAAAGTGCCAGCCGCATGGCCCATATCGATTTTAGTTGCTTCATCTAATGTGAAATGGGCATGATATGCATTTCGCGTAGCTTTAATAATAATGCGGTCTTTCTTTCTTAAGCCGTGGTTTCCAAAAATAATAAACATGATTGAAAAGAAGAATGGTAATAACAACATACCAACAATCCATGGAATCTTAAATTCTGGGTCTTCTTGTTTATTAATGATTTTAAAGAATATAATCACCGCTACCACGAAGCCAATTATTCTAAGCAATAAATATATTAATAAAATTACACCTTGCCAATTTTGCATCGTTTCATCGGTACCAAATATTTTAGTCATTAAATCATCCATACCAAATTGAAGGAATAAGAATATTGATGCTTCAATCAGTAATAAAGTAATAAAAATGATATGACCTGAGAATAAATTTCTTAAAAACTTTTTCATTGTTATCTCCTTTAAAATAATTCACTAATCATGCTTTGTCTTTTTTGCACGCGTTTAGCTTTATATACTTTTGAACATAAAAACTCTTTTAAAGCTATCCATGTATCCGCATTACATACAATTCTAGCTTCAGTTGTTTTTGGAAAACACTTAAAATTAATCGGCCACATATGAGATAATATTAAGTTTGCTACTTTATCACTAATATCAAAATCTCTTTTAGCATTGCTTACCGCAATCGATGGATGCCTTGATCCATGATGTTTAAGCAAGCTTCTATCGCTTCGCCAATCATACAAATAATAATCGTGTAAAATGGAAGCAATCAAGATCGACTCTAAATCTAATTCTTTCTTTTTCTTTAGCGCTCTTTTAATTGCTAATTTGGCAACTAAAAATGAGTGAATATAACAATTAGATCCGCGATGCATACTAACATCCTTCATCCTATCAATTAACGGATTATTTAAATATGAATAATAAATTGTTTCTAGTTTTTCTTTTTCTTCTAAACTTAAACTTCTTTTCATATATTGGCCTTTTACTCTACTTTAAATTATAACATAAAAAAGACTAGAAAAATCTAGTCTTCGCAAATTAATTAGTTAATTTTTTTGGTTAATGTTAAGATGTTTTTATTATCTAGATATTGATAACTTACTTCATCCATATTTTTCTTAACTAAGAATATGCCTAGTCCACCAATTTGACGATCTTCAGCTGATAAAGTATTATCGGGATCAGCTTTCGCAAGCGGGTCAAATGGCATACCACTATCAATAAATTGTAAGGTTACAACTCCATCATTAAATCCTAATTTGATTTCACAATCGCCTTCTCCTTCACCATATGCATAATTAGCGATATTAACAAACACCTCTTCAATCGATAAATCAATTTGGGTTTGGGCTTTCATTTGGCAATCGTGCTTTTCTAAGAATTCATCGATAAATTCCATTACTTGATAAAGGTTTTCATTCTTCGCCTTTACAACTAGTTTATTTTCTTCTTTTTTGTTTAGTTCAAAGCATACCATAGTTAAATCATCAAACTGAGGCGCTTCTCCTACGAACTTGTCTACATCTGAATGAATGAAATCTAAGATTTCTTTTGGGGAAGATGCTTTACATTCATTTAAAGCATTTACCATCCTATTCATACCATATAACTCTTTATCCGTATTAGTAGCTTCAGTAACTCCATCAGTATATAAAAATAGTTTATCGCCCGGATGTAAATCAATCTCATAATCGTTATATTTAGCATTAGCGTTAGCACCGATTACTAAGCCATGCTTATTTTTGAATAATTCAAATGATCCCCCATCGTGATATATTGCTGGGTCATCATGACCAGCATTACTTGCTACAATCTTGCCTGTAGATAATTGCACAATACCCAGCCATACAGTTACAAACATATCAGCTTCATTGTGCTTACAAATTCCTTCATTAACAAATGTCAATATTTCTCCTGGTGTTCCACCCATTCGCGTTCTGTCGCTTATTAGGATGTTAGTTACCATCATAAACAAAGCAGCCGGAATTCCTTTTCCACTTACATCCGCAATGACGATTGCTAAATGATCATCATCAATTAAGAAGAAATTATAGAAGTCCCCACCTACAACTTTCGCTGGGGTCATACTAGCATAAATACCAAAGTCAGATCGTTCTGGAAAGGCTGGGAAATTATTAGGAATTGAGTTTTCTTGAATAGTTGATGCTATTGATAACTCAGCTCCAATTTTTTCTTTTTCTTTAGTAGCAATAGTTAAGTTATTCATATAACTTAACATATCTTCTTCCATCTTATCGACCGATTTAGCTAAATTCGATATTTCTTGAATCCTACTAATATTACCTAACTTCTCGCCTTGCGAACTCTCTTTCGCAAATCTTGTAGCTTCATTTGCCACTTTACGCATTGGTTGAACAAACTGTTTCTTTAAATAAGCTATCGTAATTAGAGCTGTAAGGATAGCAACTAATATAATTGAAAGAGCGATATTTACTAAATATGGCTTTCTAGCTGCTTTCAATTCACCAATCGGCCTTTGAATGCACATTAATGCTACTACTTTACCATTAGATGCTTTCATCGGCACTAAAATGGTAATGTGCGGATTTTGGCCATTCAAATTTCTGGTCCTAAAAACAGTTTCATATTCTTCTTCGCCTTTATACAAAGTTTCATATTTTTTTTTATATTCATCATTGGTTGTGTCGCGCTTATGACCTAATTCCCATGGCGTATAATTAGTATTATCGACACCATTATTAACCGCATTAAAGATGGATACAAATCTTCCATAATCGCTTTCATCTACTTTAATAATATAGACAAGCGATAAATTCATTTTATCGCAATATGCATCTAGATAAGCTTTCGTTTGATTATATTCTTCATCAATCCCATTTTCTAAATAATTATCTAGATGATCTATATTTACTAATGAACAGGCAGTTGCCGCCATATGGTAAGATGTTGTAGAGTATTCTTTTTTAAAAGCAGTCGTAAAACTCATCAATCCAATTACGCTAACAACTAAACTAAAGAATACAAGCAATACCAATATGAAGCTAATAATACGAAAAGATAAAGATGAAAATATTTTTTTCAGTTTATTCATATTATTACCTAATTGTTAAGAAGTCCGTAAATCCTGTTATTTCAAATACTTCCATTACATCTTCTTGCACGTTTTCAATAACCATTTCTCCTCGACCACTCATTAATTTTTGGGCTTTCAAAAATATTCTAAGTCCGGCTGAAGATGTATAATCCATTTCTTTTAAATCAAATACTAAAGATGTAACACCTTCTAAGTTTTCCATAAGGAATGATTCAAGTTCTGGTGCAGTAACTGTATCTAGTCTGCCATTTAAACAAATAGTTAGTTTTTCTCCTTCACGTGTATGGCTAATATTCATAATAATTCTCCTTAAACTAAATTATATTTTTAATATTCTTAATGACATCATCAATTATTAACTCTGCGTTACTTCCATCAATATCTAAGCCTTCAGCTTTAATAAATAATGTATTTTTAATTTCAAAGAAATCTTTAGCAAGACTATCGACATAATTAAATGCATAATTATCTTTAGGAATAAACCCACCAGATGTAGCTACATATATTAATCTTTTTGCTTTGCATAAGCCAACTGGAATTCCTTCATCACTATATACAAAACTCATTCCATTGATACATATATTTTCTAAATATATCTTTAAGACAGATGGAAAAGATAAATCCCAATACGGAGCAGCAATGACAATCTCATCAGCCTCTTTAAACTGCTTCACATAGCGAAAATAATCATCGCTAAAATCATTTTCTAAAAATGCCTTGTCTCTTAAGTCTAATGCGTCTTTATCGAGTGGTTTGATATCTTCTTTATATAAATCTACTTCTGCTATCCTGCCATCTAGATTATTAAGCACTTCTTTTGCTAACTTAAGTGTTCTAGAATTAGAGCGCAAGCAAGCATTGATGAATAATATGTTTTTCATTAGAACCAAAGTGAATCAAGTGTCTTTACATTTTCATTTATGAAGTTTAAGCAATAAGCACTTACTTGACTTGCATATGGATCATCTAGACCAAATCTACGTACCATCCAACGGAAGATATGCAAGTAACTGATAAAGGCTGCTTTTCTTTCCACTTCTTTAATGAAATCTTCATCACGACCTTCAAAATAATATTTTAAAGTATATTTCCATAAGTCTTGGCATTGATTTCTTTCAATTCCTAAGAAAGCGGCACTATTGTTTTTATCAATGCAAGAATAACCTAAGTATGCTCCATAAATTTCTGAGAATTCAAAGATTGGATGACCTAAAGCTAGGGTATCCATATCGATAAGTAAATTCTCATTGTTTTGTTTCATAATGTTTTTAATATGATAATCACCATGAAGCATATTATTTGTATTAGGTACATCATTAACTAATTTCATTACTTTACCGTAAACTTCAGCGCTTAAGTAAGGTTTTGCAAATTCAGCCCACTTTAAAACTTCTTCTTTTTTGTTTGGAAGTTCACCTGGTTTTAAGGTAGTTGAGTGAATAATCTTTAAGATATCAACGCTTTCTTTTGCTAACTGTTCTACATTCGCGCCTTCACGGATTAACATCGCAAATGATTTCGCATTAAGTAGTTCGAAAACTGAACCATATAATTCTCCAACTTTAACTACATCGTATGGAATAGCAGTTGGGATTCCCATAACAAATGCTTTACGCGCTAGTTCTCTTTCATGTTGGATATCAGCTAGAGAATCAGGATTCTTATAAAGTTTAACTATTGTATCAGGATCAGTACGATATACGATACCATTAGCACCTTCGCCGATTACTTCGCATCCTTCAATTGATATTTCACGATATGCTTTTGATATTTCCATCATCTCTGTAAAACCAGTCATATCAAATATTTCATAAACGTCTAGTTTACAGTTGATAATTTTCGTATCTGGATTGCTCTTTTTAATCCTTAAGATTACTCTTAAACCAGCGCTTGAAATATATTCAAGGCCTGACGCATCAAGAATAATCTCACCACTAAAACCATTAATTTCTTGGTTAAGAGCCTCTTCTACGGCGCTCGCGTTTGTCGAATCGATTCTACCTGTTAATTTTACGATCATAGTTTTCTCCTTAAATTATTATCTATTAACATTATAACAAAAAAATAATGATATAAAAACTATAAAAAAGAAAAAGACTAATTATTTATTTAGTCTTTTTTCATAGTCAAATATGCATTAAAAGTTTTAATTCATTAGTTTATCTTTTAATGTGTTAATTTGTAATTCGCTCATTCCGGCTTCAGTTAAAAATGCCTCAGCATATACTGATAAATCACAAGTTTTATAATCTACACTATTATCATTTACCATGCTTTTTATCATTGGGTTAAGTAAACTATCAATGATTACGCTATATTTATCTGAATCTTCCCCAATACGATAATAATTATAATATGTAATCATATAGTCTTTTACTATTTCATCATAGCCTGCTCCAACTAATGCTTCTAGTAACATACAAACAAAGCCAGTTCGATCTTTTCCTTCAGTGCAGTGTACAAGATATGGCCCATCGTGTTTAATCATTTCTTTTAAACCGCCCGCAACTTTTTCTTTAAAGTCTTGAGAGCCATAATTCATATTTAGACCGATTGGATAAACAGCATCACTTTCATATAATGCTAAGAAATATGGGCAGTTAAATGAAGGATTATTGATGTAACCACTAACTTTTGCATCAGTATCTGCCAAATCTAAAATAAATGATACTCCTGCTTCTCTAATTAGCGCATCTACAAATGTAGCTCTATTATGTTGGTTATCGCAAGGTGAAGCTGAACGATATAACGTATTAGCTTTTAAACCCGTTACATTAGAGGCTCTAAAGTTAGCAAACATCTCATCACTATCATATCTTTCTCTTTCATCAAGATATTGAAGATTACGAACATTTTGAATTGGCAGATATTTGCCTTTTTCATTTATGGTAATAGTTGCTGTATCTTCTTCAGACAAATTTGCCACAAAGAATAAATCATCACCATTATTAATTGCTACTTTAATAAAGTCATAGCCAGGGTATGCTACAAGCAATGGTTCGCCATTATTTGTATAATAACCATTATAATATGGGATATCCTCTAGTATATAGCCATTAGAAAACTTAACAGTTACCGAATCACCATACTCAAAACCTAGTTCGTTAAATTCTTCGATTGTTTTAGTAACATATACACCACCAAATTCTAATTCGTGAATTATTGGTTGTTTTTTAAGGGCTACTTTACCACTGCAGGCAAATATTGGTAAAACTAGTATTATGCATAAGATACTAAATATTAAAATATAAGATAAAACATTTTTGATTTTCTTCATAATCTTATCTCCCTATTTATAACATCATTATATAACAATACTTTACCAATAACAAATAAATATGATTTGCCAAAGAAGGGTTATTATGATATAAAGGATTTGTATTAAGAATTATTATGGAGGTAAAAATGTATCGCCTAATTAATATATTTCCTGAATTAAAACCATTCAGTAATGATATTGATTTAAGAATGGAACGTTATAAGAATAAACATAAGCAATTAGTTAAGCGTAATAAGACATTATGCGATTTTGCTAATGCACATAACTATTATGGCTTCCATCGTTTAGATAATGGCTGGGTATACCGTGAATGGGCACCTGGTGCTGATATGTTATACCTTACCGGTGATTTTAATAATTGGCACTGGTTAGATCATCCAATGACTAAACTAGATAATGGTAATTGGGAATTATTCTTAAGTGGGGAGACAATTCATCCAGGCAGTCGCGTCTTAACTATCGTTAAGAATGGTGACAAGTTGACTCAACATATCCCCCTTTATGCTCGCCGTGCTATTCAAGACCCGACTACGATGAGTTGGTGTTGTGAAGTAACTGATGACCTAGCTAATTATCCATGGAGCGATGAAGGATTTTTTAGCGATGAAGCCCCTCTAATTTATGAAGCACATGTGGGGATGTGCGGTGAAGGCCAAAAAGTTGAAACATACCGCGCGTTTGCGGATAACATCTTACCTCATGTTAAGTATTTAGGTTATAACACAATTCAGCTAATGGCAATTATGGAACATCCATATTATGGCTCATTTGGTTATCAAGTAAGTAGCTTCTTTGCGGCTTCATCTAGATTTGGTTATCCTGATGAACTTAAATATTTAGTCAATAAAGCTCATTCGATGGGTATTAGAGTATTACTAGATGTCGTGCATTCACATGCGGTAAGTAATACGCTAGAAGGCATCAATATGTTTGATGGTACTGATTACCAGTTCTTCCATAGCGGAGCTAAAGGTAATCACCCAGCCTGGGGTACAAAACTATTTAATTACGATAAACCAGAAGTCCTACACTTCCTACTAAGTAACTTGAAGTTTTGGATGGAGGAATATCATTTTGATGGTTTCCGCTTTGATGGCGTTACATCAATGCTTTATCACGACCACGCTTTAGGTACTGATTTTTCTAATCTAGCGATGTATTTTACAATGAATACTGATATTGAAGCTTTGACTTACTTGCAACTAGCTAACGAGTTAATCCATCAAGTTAACCCCCATGCGATAACGATCGCGGAAGATATGAGCGGTATGCCAGGCATGTGTAATGATATTAAAGATGGTGGTATCGGTTTTGATTACCGTTTAGGCATGGGCTTACCTGATATGTGGATTAAGTTAATCAAAGAGTGCAGTGATGAAAACTGGAACTTAGGCGCAATCTGGCACGAATTAACTAACCGCAATGTTAAGACTATTGCTTATACTGAAAGCCACGATCAAGCTTTAGTAGGTGATAAAACAATTATGTTTAGGCTAGCTGATGCGGCAATGTACACGCAGATGCGTAAAGACTGCCATACCCCAGTAATTGATAGAGCCATGGCCTTACATAAAATGATTCGCTTAATTACAATTGGAGCTGGTGGCAATGGTTACCTTGACTTTATGGGTAATGAATTCGGTCATCCAGAATGGATAGATTTCCCACGTGTAGGTAATGGTAATAGCTATTGGTACTGTAGAAGACAGTGGAGCTTATTATTCAATCAAGATTTAAAATATCAATGCTTAAATTACTTTGATCGCGATATGGTTCATACTGCTGCATACTATCACATATTTGATCAATTCTGGCCAGATATCAAATGGATTCACGAAGATGATAAAGTAATTGCCTTTGAAAGAGGTGGATTACTATTTGCCTTTAACTTCTCACCAACTAAAGATTATTCGGATTATTCAATCCCAGTAAGTAAAGGTGAGGATTATGAAGTGTTATTCTCAAGTGATGATTACATTTATGGCGGATTCGGTAGAATCGAAAGAAAATCACATAGTGCCTTTATTCCTGGTATGAATGGTAACTATGTGAGATTATATATGCCATCTAGGACATGTATCATTCTTTGTCCTAAGAGTATGGTAGGAAAAAAAGAAGACTAGTAACTAGTCTTCTTTTTTGTTTCCACGATATTCTACACAAAGCATTGTTAAATCGTCGAATTGTTCCGCATCCTTAACAAATTCATTTACTTCTTTGCGGACAGTTTCTAATATTTCTTTTGGAGATGCATTGCCTGCTTTATTTAAAGCAACAACCATTCTATCCATTCCAAATAATTCTTTTTCACTGTTAGTAGCTTCTGGAACACCATCTGTATAAATGAATAACCTACTGCCAGGTTCTAGCATAATATCATATTCTTTATATTTAGCACCATCAATTCCACCGATAACAAATCCATGTTTATCTTTGAATATTTCAAAATTACCATTTGGTTGTTTAACAACTGGATATTCGTGACCGGCATTAGCAGCAGTTAACTTACCAGTCGATATTTCTAAAATACCCAACCATACGGTAACAAACATTTCTTCGCGGTTATTAGAACAAATTGCTAAGTTAGTATCGGTAAGAATTTGAGCTGGTGATTTACCCATTTGGGCATTATTAGCTAAGATGATCATTGATGCCATCATGAATAGTGCAGCAGGTACTCCTTTACCACTTACATCAGCGATAAAGATACATAAGTGATCATCATCTACTAAGAAGAAGTCGTAGAAGTCGCCACCTACTTCTTTGGCTGGGTCCATTGATGCATAAACATCAATTTCTGGACGTTCTGGGAAGGCTGGATAAATGTTAGGTAACATATCAGCTTGAATACGAGTAGCAAGTGATAATTCAGCTCCGATTCTTTCTTTTTCGGCTGATATTCTAGCAACCTCAGATATATACTTAACAGTCTTTTCTGATAACATTGCAAATGATTCCGCAAGTAACTCAATCTCATCATGAGTACGATATTCATCTTCCATAACGAATTGCAAATTATCGCCATCTAGTGATTGGATACGTTTTGTAATTGTTTCTAATGGTTTTACAATACGCTTAGATAAAATTAGTGAAGCCGTAATGGCTAAAATTACAATGATTGCAAGTAACACAATGATTGTCATCTTAGTTTGCGAAATACCTTTATTGTATGAGATAGTAGCATCATCTTTAATAGTGTCTAATTGGTCGATCATCATAGTAGTTGGCAGGTCAGCAAGTGACTTTGGTACAACACTTATAATTGCCCAGCCAACGCTAGCTATTGGGGCACCAGCTACATAATTTAAGCCATCAGATAATTCGATTAAACGCAGATTAGTACTTTCACTCATTGCATCGTTAATAAATGCAGCGAGTTGTGTGTTAGAAGATTGTCTTAAGTCTTCTGCTTCTTCTGCAGGTACCACTCTAAATTCACCAGTTGTTTGCGGTGAGAATAAGACATGACCGTTTTGATTAACGATACATACGAAGCTACCACTTCGAGCTGTAGCATTAACTGCTGCTGATACATCATTTAAGAATAAGTCGGCCCCAATTACAGCTACTAATTCTTCTCCTTGATAAACAGGTAGTGAGCACATAATACTAATTTCATTGGTGAATAAGTCAGTCGTAACATCAGTGAAATGTATTTTTCTAGATTGAACTGCTCCTGTATACCATAATCGTTCACGAATAGGAATTGATAATAAGTTGCCATTATCATCAAACTTTGATTTTGAATGATCATCAACTAGTAGCATTACACCATCAGGTAATGCACAATAGCAAGAATCAACTTTGGCATCCGAATAAACTGCCATCATTAATTCTGATAAGTTACCGATAAGTCCTAACTTAGCGCTAATCGTAGGATCATCTAAATCAACGCCTTCTTCTTTTAGAACTTGCATGGTAATCTCGCCATCTTTGTTAATATCTGGTAGTTCCACATCTCTTGCTGGATAATCACCAGGATTAGCAAATAGCTTACTAGTATAATCAGCAATTATATTAACAATTTTAATCGTATCATCGAATAAATCTTCCGCGATATATGCTTCCATTTGAATACTTTGAAGCATATTAGAATCTAATAATGCTGTCATAGTTTGTTCAGAAATGGATGTAATTGAATCATTTTGTGCTTCATTTGTATTACGTACTAGATTAGTCAATCTACCACTTTGATAAAATACAACTGCCGCAAAAGCAGCCATCATCAAAATAATCGTAATAAGCACTAAATTAAATATCTTCTGTTGGATACCACCGATTGTAATGTTTTTAAATTTCTTCATATACTCATACCATTCCCATTCTAAATCACTACCCGTAAGGGTTATCATTCATATAATATCATTGTATCATAAACTACCCCCTATTTCATAATCTTTTTAATATGTTTTATCTAAATTAAAAATAGCTGGCTTGTACCCTAGGGTACAAAAGCCCCATTCAATATAGAACTGAATGGGGTTATTAATTGATCTTTTTGTGTCTACTTTTTCTGGTTATTTTAATTTCTTGGGGGTCGAGCATAGGCTTTTAATTTCTTGGGGGTACCCCCAGTTGTTGAAAAGCCTTTTTTTATACAAAAAAAAGGAAGACCTTTTTGTTATAATTAAGCGTCAACCAATTACAAAAAGGAGGTCTTCATGAACAATGATATCATAAAATTGTTGAATTTAGAATCTTATAACATTGATTTAGATAAATCTATTTTAATAAAAAATGAAAATGGTATTGAA
>JAGCUR010000006.1 GCA_017962745.1 Bacilli bacterium
GTTTGCTATTAATACAGATACACCAATTATAAATCCAAAATAAACCATAAAACTATTTAATAGTACAGTCAAAAAGGGACTCTATAGGAGTCCCTTTTCCATTGTTAATTAAACCACATTTTACTTTATAGGTGATTTGACAACAAGTTATTTTATAGGTGATTTTTTCAAAACCACAAGTTATTTTAAATCACCCTTTATATTCTTCTTATATTCTATAACATTCCTGTTTTAACCCATTTAGCAGATCTTCCTTTACCTAGTGGCTTAATATTATTCTCATCTTTTAACTTAGCTAAAGCACGGTTAATCGTTGATTCAGATACATATGGATGATATGCTCTGATATCATCTTTTGTAAATGTCCTAGGTAGGTTAGATATTGTATTTTCAATATTATCGCCTTTGTGGAGAGATTTATCAGTAACATATTCCTTAATTACCTTTTCTGCTCTCTTATAGGCATCTATAACAAGGTCAGTCATGAACTTCACAAATGGTAATGTTTTTGGATATCCTTCTTTCCAGTTAAATGATGCGTTATTTAATACTTCTTTATAACCATTTAGATTATTGTATAGAATCTCAAATAAGCTTATATATTTAAAAGCATCAATTTCGCATTTACGTAATATTAATAATAAACTTAGATAATTTAATACTTCGTTATCAATCGTAAATGGCTCGATATTACATAAATCGATGAAATAATGTAAATATAAATATATTCTTTCAATATCATTCTTAATTAAATGGTCATTTAAAAGCTTATATTCTTCATCTACTACTATTCTCTTACTCGTAACACTAGATGATGATTTATCATAACGTTCATAATCGTATTTAATCGTTTTTGTTGGAAAAAGGAAATTAATTGTATTTATTAAGCTTGAACTATCAAATGTAATCTCTTCTGAAAATTTTTGATAGGATGATAATACTTCTTTTAGGTTATAAAGTGTCTTTTCATCTAATGATCTCGGATTAGAATCTTTTGTAATAATTAATCTCATTCTATTATCAGTTAAGTCAAGCTTTAAAATCTTAGCTAGAAAGTAGCAATCTCTTTCGACAGTTTGACTAACTATACGATCTAGGTCTGTATCAACACTTTTTCTAAAAGAATCATTCTTACCGATGAATCTATAGATTACTGTAAGGTTATTAATAATCTCATTAGAGATTAAGAAACGATCAATATTTGATATACAGCTCATATTCTTCTCCTTTCTTCTTTATAAACCCCGTTTTAAACAATGCGAATTGTTAATTACCCACGTTTTAATAAATAATCGCGCCACAAACGGGGTTTATAGGTAAATTTTAGTATTTTTAATTAAAATCATTATCATTACGAGTAATTAATAGCTTAACTGGTTGACCAATGTTACTTGCATTGATCTTCTTTCCTTGAGCAGCATTAGCACTACGTAACATTTCAAATTCCATTTCGGCGTATCCTTTATCACCAAATAGATAACATTTAGGAATGTAATCTTCATTCTTCTTGCTACCATGAATAATTGTAGAGTTGATGATAAATGTCTTAGGTCCAGCAGGTTGGAATAACTGTTTACCAACATTATTTTTATGACCTTTATAAATCTCATTAGGTTTAACTCGCTTAATTGAACCTTTATTAGTTAATAAGACAATTATATCTTTACTATTAACATAATGTGCACCAATTACTTCATCATTAGGTCTACCTTTTAATTCAAGAGCTTTTACACCAAATGATGGTGGAGCCATAACACTAATTTCATTAGAATCATATCTATTAAAGAATCCTTCTTTTGTCACTACAACAACTTCAGATGAAGATCCGGAGCATATATCAATGCTTACTAACTCATCATCATCTCTAATCTTAGTAGCTTTTAATGCTTTAGAATAACGCGTCGCTACAAAATCTTTAATGTGAGTTCTCTTTGTTAGACCAAGTTTTGTTGTAAATAAGACATATTTTTCTGCCTCAAAATCACTAATTGGTACTACAAAGATTATTTTTTCATCATGTTCAATTGATGCTAATGTAGATACATTTTCACCAAAATCTTTATGTTTAACTTCTGGAATATTTTGAACAGGTAAATATACGTAATTACCTTTATTAGTAAATAATAATAATGTATCTAGTGTTGTAGCATTATAAACACCTGTTACAACGTCTTCATCTTTAACTTTCTCTTCTTCCTCCGCATTGAAGTTTCTAGGAGTCATTCTCTTAATGTATCCATCATGTGTAACAACTAGCACTACATCTTCCTTAGGAATTAGTTTCTTAACTTCTACTTGTAATTCAGCTACTTCATTTTCAATTGTAGTCTTACGAGTTGTAGTTAATTCATTTAAAGTTTGAAGTAATTCTTTCTTAATTAAGTTAAGCAATGCTTTTTCATTAGATAATACTTCTTCTAATTCTTTAATTTGTTCAGCTAAACTAGCTTGTTCATTTTGTAATGCCACAATATCAGTATTAGTTAATTTATATAATTGTAACATTACGATTGCTTCAGCTTGTTCTTCAGTAAATGAATATAAAGAAACCAAGTTTTCTTTGGCATCTTTTTTATTTGCTGAATTTCTAATCGTATGAATAACTGAATCTAAAATAGAAACCATTGCTATTAAGCCTTCTACAATATGTAGTCTCTTTTTAGCAGTTTTTAATTCGAAATTACTTCTATTTGTTAATACTTCTTTTTGATGGGCAATATAGCAATCAAGTAAGTCTAATAATCCCATTTGCATTGGTCGTTTATTAGAAATTGCGACCATATTGAATGAATAGTTAATTTGTAATTCTGTTGTTTTAAAGAAGAAATCTCTAATGTATTCCGCATTCGCATCTTTCTTCATATCAACTACAATTCTCAAGCCTTCGCGGTCAGTTTCATCACGAATTTCAATAATACCATCTACATTTTTAGATGTGTACATTTCATTCATTTTCTTAACTAATTGGGCTTTATTAACTTCATATGGGATTTCAGTAATGATTAATTGATTGATCTTAGCATCGCCAGTATAAATTTCGGTCTTAGCCTTAACAACAATTTTACCTAAACCAGTTTTATATGCTTCTTTAATACCATCTACACCTTGAATAATACCACCAGTTGGGAAATCTGGACCTTGAATTATTTCCATGATTTCTTCTAAACTACAATCTGGATGATTAATTCTATGAATTGAAGCGGTAATTAATTCATCGATATTGTGAGGTGGAATGTTTGTGGCATAACCGGCTGAAATTCCGGTAGCACCATTAGCAAGTAATGCCGGGAATTTTGCAGGTAGTACAGTCGGCTCTATTTCTTCATCGTCAAAGTTAGGAACAAAGCCAACTGTTTTCTTATTTAAATCTTTTAATAAGAATTCAGCGTATTTCGATAATCTTGCTTCTGTATAACGCATGGCGGCAGCGCCATCACCATCGATACTACCATTATTACCGTGCATATCGATTAAAGGAAGTAACATCTTGAAGTCTTGGCTCATTCTAACCATAGCGTCATATACTGATGTATCTCCATGAGGATGATATTTACCAATTACTTCACCGACAATTCTTGCAGATTTCTTATATGGCTTATTAGGAAACATGCCAAGACGATACATTGCATAAAGTATTCTTCTTTGAACTGGTTTTAAGCCATCTCTTGCATCAGGTAGAGCTCTATCTTGAATGATATATTTAGAGTAACGTCCAAATCGATCACCAAATATATCTTCCATGTTTTCTTCAAGAATCTTCTCGTTAGCAAACTTATTGATTAAATCAATTGGATTCTTATTCTTCGCCATCGACATCAACCTCCTCTAAAGTAAAGTTATCATCGTTTTCAAAAACAACATTATTATCGATCCATTCACGACGAGGACCTACTTCATCACCCATTAGTACGCTAACTCTTTCATCAGCTTCACTAAAATCTTCAATATTTACTCTAACTAAGATTCTAGTTTCAGGATTCATTGTTGTTTCCCATAATTGATCAGGATTCATTTCACCTAATCCTTTAAATCTTTGAATTGTATAATTCTTAATACGCATAGTCTTTACTTTTAATTCTTCATCATCCCATGCATATTCAATTTGATTTTTATTAGCAATTTTATATAGAGGTGGTAAAGCGATATAAACCATACCTCTTTTAATTAAAGATGGCATAAATCTAAAGAAAAATGTCAATAATAATATTTGAATGTGACATCCATCATCATCGGCATCGGTCATAATTATAATTTTCTTATAATTAGAATGAGCTGGATTAAATGATGTACCATATCCGGCACCAATTGCATGGATTAGTGATACGATTTCTTCGTTTTTAAGCATCTCTTCTGCTCTAGTTCGTTCTGCATTTAATACTTTACCTCTTAAAGGTAAGATTGCTTGGAATCTTCTATCTCTTCCTGTCTTTGCTGATCCACCAGCCGAGTCACCTTCCACAATAAATAATTCATTTAATTCATTATTTCTTGCTTGAGGAGGGCAAAGTTTACCATTTAAGTTAGCAGGTTTAGTAACTTTAGCTTTAACAGTTCTAGCTTCATCTCTCGCTTGTCTCATTGCATCTCTAACTTTAAATGCTCTAATGGCATTATTGATTAGATTTGTTGCAATTTCACCTTTTTCATTTAGATAAAAGCCTAATTTCTCAGTTACAACAGCTTCTACTGCACTCTTAGCTTCTGGAGAACCTAATTTATTTTTAGTTTGACCTTCGAATTGAAGTAAACCTTCAGGAATACGAACTGAAAGTATTGCAGTCATTCCTTCTCTAATATCAACGCCTTCTAAGTTAGGGTCTTTGTCTTTAATTAAATTCTTTTTACGAGCATATTCATTAAAAGCTTTAGTAAATGCTACTTTAAAACCAGTTTCATGAGTACCACCATCGTGTGTACGAATGTTATTTACAAATGAATACAAAGTTTCATTATAAGTTTCTTTAGTATATTGAAAAGCAACTTCAACGCTAATTCCTTGATTGCTTCCTTCAAAAATAACTGGTTCGTTAATACCAACTTTACCTTCATTTAGGCTTCTAATGTATTCGGCGATACCTTCCTGATAACAGAATGAATCAGATTGACCAGTTCTCTCATCAATTAAATCGATTCTTAAGCCTTTAATTAAGAATGCTGCTTCTTTAAATCTAGTAACACATTGCTTATAATCGATAATTGTTGTAGAGAAGATTGATGGATCTGGTTTAAACCTAACAGTTGTACCCGTCTTTTTTGAATTAGATGGGTTAATTGAAGGTTTACCAATCTTTTTACCACCATCAGAATATTTTTGAATGTAAACTTTCTTATCACGATTGATTTCTACTTCAAGCCATTCACTTAAAGCATTAACTACGCTTGAACCAACACCGTGTAAACCACCACTTACTTTATATGCTCCATTTTCATCAAACTTACCACCAGCATGAAGTGAGCAATATACAACTTGAGGAGTAGGAACACCAGTCTTGTGCATTCCAATTGGAATACCACGGCCATTATCCATAACTTCGACTGTATTACCTTTATGGATAATAACTCTAATTTGATTAGCCTCGCCTGCTAATACTTCGTCAATACTGTTATCAACAATTTCCCAGATCAAATGGTGTAAACCTTTTGAATCAGTTGACCCAATATACATACCAGGTCTTTTTCTAACAGCTTCTAATCCTTGTAAGACTTGAATGGAATCTTCACTATAAGTTGGTTTTTTAACTTCAGCCATAATTATGCTCCTTTTTTATAATAATTGAATAATTATTAATTTACTCATAATTACATTATAGCACATTTTTAAAAAGTATACAATTTATTTAAAAAATAATTAAATATACCCATTTGCTCAAAATGAATATATTTAATGCAATTTATAAATTATTAAATTATTTTATTATTATTTCCTATTATCGATGCTTCTTTTAACTAAATTTAAAACCATTTATCTTGATTAATTACTTCTATTAGCCTATAATGTTACTATAAACGAGGTTATTTATGACTATAGCATTAAAGATCTTCTTTGTAATAATAACTTACCTTGTTGGTAGTATTCCTTTTGGCTTACTAATAGGCTTTTTTAAAGGCGTAGATATTAGAGAATATGGATCTCATAATATCGGTACTACTAATACTGGTAGAGTTTTAGGGCAAAAATATGCTATCCTAACATATGCTTTAGATATGGGAAAGGGCGCATTATTTGTAGCACTATTTAGATTTGGAATTATCCCTTCTGAATATATGATCTTAAGCCCGCTTCTATATGGTGTAATTGCCTGCCTTGGCCACACGTTTTCAATTTATTTGAAATTTAAAGGTGGCAAAGCAGTAGCAACAGGATCAGGAATGATTTTAGGCTATGCACCACTATTATTCTTAGTATGTTTTGCCTTCTTCTTCTTGATTATGTTTATTACAAAGCGAGTATCAGTAGGTTCATTATCAGCTAGTTTACTAGCTTCAATTCTAGCATTTGCTTTAGTCATTTATCATAACGGTTTTGAATGGAATAATTTCCATACACCATATAATATGTATTTATTAATTGGTATATGCTTAATCACATGCGTTGTATGGTGGAAACATATTAAAAATATTGAAAGATTATTTATGGGAACCGAATCAAAAGTTGGCTTCTTAACAAAAAAATCTCGCTAACATCTAGCGAGATTTTTAAATTATTGTTTGTTTTGTTGCATAGAAGCCATGATTTGACGAACTTGTTTTTCAGAAGGTGTTCTTCCCATTTGTTGCATCATAGCTCTAATCATTTTTTCATTTACTGGAGGGTGTTTTTCTAAGTAGTTTTGGAATACTTTTCTTGAAACAAAGAATCCTACTACTGCACCAACAATTAGTGCTCCAACACCGATAAGTAATACTCCCCACCATGGCATAATTATTCACCTCTTCTATAAACATTATACAATAAATTAGTTATTTAGACAACTTAAACAATTATTTTTTAAATGTTTACAATTTATCTTAATAATGATAAAATGGATATGTAAATAATTCTAGGAGGAAAAATTATGCCAAGAAAAATTACTGATCGTTGCATCGGATGCTGCACTTGCAAAGGTGAATGCCCTGTAGAAGCTATTTCTGAAAACGGTGATGTATGCGTTATCGATCCAGATGTATGTATCGATTGTGGTGCATGCGAAGCTGCTTGCCCAGCTGACGCTATTGAAGAAGAATAATTAAAAATTAAAATCTCGCTCAGTAAGCGAGATTTTTATTTAAAGCCCTCGTGTGAGGGCTTTTTCTTTATTTTTGATGTTTTTTAAACTTCATTATCCTTAAAACGTTTAATATAGCTAGTAAGCATACACCAACGTCTGCAAATATAGCAAAGATCATTCCAAACTTACCTAAGCTTAAACTAGGTATAGATCCTACAAGTAGTGCTGCTACTTTAATTAATAAAATGAATGTTACATTTTCAATAATTATCTTTCTAGTAAACTTAGATATATCCATTGATGTATTAATCTTAGATAAATCATCATTCATAATAACGATATCAGCACATTCTTTAGCGCTATCGCTACCTACTCCACCCATTGCGATACCAACATCCGCAATACTTAATGATGGTGTATCATTAATTCCATCACCTACATAGACTACATTACCATCTTTTCTATCAATTAATTCTTTTAAGTAGTTATATTTATCTTCAGGAAGTAGTTTAGCTTTGTATTCACTAAAGCCAACACTGCTAGCTACACTACTTGCTACTTCTTCTTTATCACCTGTTAACATAACAGTTAATATGTTTTTCGCATTCAAATAATTAATAACTTTACAAGATTCGCTCTTTATCTCATCAGATATAACGATATATCCATAATATAAATTATCAATTGCTAAATAAAGAATTGTACCAATAGCATCAGATTTATCAAAATTAATATTAAATTGGTTCATTAAGTTTTCATTACCAACTAATATTACTTTTTCTTCAATCTTAACTTTAACGCCAGCGCCTGAGAATTCTTCAGCCACTAAGTTTTTATCTTCAATTTGTTTACCATAACATTCTTCAATCGATTTAGCGATTGGATGAAGTGAATACTGTTCGGCCTTAGCAATTATTTCAATCATTTCATCCTTAGATAAGCCATTTAATGGGTTCACTTCACTAACTTTGAAATTACCTTTAGTAATAGTACCTGTTTTATCAAAGACGAAATATTTGGCCTTATTGATTGCTTCTAAGTAGTTTCCACCTTTAACTAATATTCCATTAGCACTACATGCTCCAATTCCCGCAAAATATGCTAAAGGAATAGATATTACTAATGCACATGGACAAGATATTACTAGTATTGTAAATACATTATTCAAAGTATCTACAATAGTTTCTTTTAAAATCAAGAATTGTACTAAAAAGACAATTACGGCAATTAATAAGATAACTGGTGTATAGATTCTAGCAAATTTAGTAATAAACTGTTCGGTTTTACTTTTCTTATTATTCGCTTCTTCTACAAGCTTCCTAACTTTTGTTAATGTAGATTCATTATCTTTCTTAGTAACTTCAACTTCAATTACTTTACTTAAGTTTATTGAACCTGATAAGATCTCTTCTCCTTCACTAACATAAGTTGGCATTGATTCACCAGTTAAAGTTTTCATATCAAGGCTTGTATCACTAGTTTTAAGTACTCCATCAAGTGGAATTCTTTCGCCTACTCTAATTGATATAATTTCCCCTATATTTACATCCTTAACATTCTTGATAATGCCATTAGAAAGTCTAACCGTATCTACTTTAATTTCCATTAATTCCTTAATCGCATTTTTAGAATTCTCAGTAGCTTTATCTTGGAAATATTCACCTATTTTATATAGTAATAAAACCATTGTGCCTTCAAAAAATTCAGAGATTGATAAAGCACCAATACTTGCGATTAACATTAAAGTATTTTCATTGAATATATCACCATGAATAATTGACATAATCGCTTTAATAATAATATCGTAGCCAATTAAAACATAACCAACTAAAGCAAATACTACTCGCAATATTTCTGTATTAGCTACATCAAACTGTTCTAAGATATGAGCAGTTAAGAAAAAGCTAAAACCAATTATTAATAATATTACTTTAATAATATTACTTATTTTTTTGTTTTTTACGATATCAAAATCATCATGATGATGATCATGTGAATGATGATTACATTCTTCACAACTACATTGATGTTCTTCATGATCATGATGATGGTGTTCGTGATGAACGTGATCATGATGATCATCATCGTCATCAATTTTAGAAATTGTAGCACCATGTTCGACTCTACCAACGATTTTACTTACCACATCATATACTTCTACGTTATTCATATGGGTAATAATAATCTTTTTATTGATAAAGTTTACTTTCGCATTGATGATATCTTCATCTTTATTAAGTGCTCTTTCAACTTTTGCAGCACAATTTGCACAATCGATATCTTCAAAATGATATTCTTCCGTTACCACATCTTGCAAATGATTAAAAGTATGTTCTTCACAATGTCCTTTAGCTAAACATGCTTCTAAAACTAGATTTAATTGTTCATCATCTAGTTCTTCTTTGCTCGTGATAATAATATCTTTTGTATCATAATTGATATTGACTTCTTGAATGAAATCAAAAGCTTCTAAGCTTTCAATTATGATTTCTGCGCATTTAGGACAATCAAGTTCATTAACATGTAAATGCTTCTTAATTGACATAAATTTATCCCTCTTTTCTATTTTTTAATAACAGTTCTTAATGGATCGGTATTAACTTTTGTAACGATTACTTTTCCCTCTAAATCTAAATCTTCTTCCATTTCTTTTGCTAAATAGTAGAATACAATCTTTTCTACTCCATGATTTACTTCCACAATGCATAAATCATTATATTTAGCTAGTTGAGCAGCAGGTAACTTTACTTCGCCGCTTATATAACAATCACAGCCAGCTTTGATGGCATCCATTATATCATCTTCTCTACCACCACTTCCGCTACATAAACCAACTTTAGTGATAATCTTTTCATCATCGCCTACTACTCTAGCACCATTTACATCAAATTGATCAATTACAAATTGATAAAAGTCGCTAAATTTAGAAGGTTGTATTTCACCAACTCTTAAAAATGACCCTTTTTCATTTTCACCTTGAACATTAGATAAACCTAATCTAGTTGCCCAAATATCATCGATTCCATGAAAACCAACATCTAAATTAGTATGCATTGAGAATACATTAATATCTCTTTTCATTAAGATTTCAATAATTCTACTCTTTTCGTTATCTAAAACAATCTTATGAGTAGCATTATATATAAATGGATGATGCGTAATTATTAAATTACAACCATTACTTAAAGCATCCATTAGTACATCCCAAGTTAAATCTAAAGTTAACATTACTTTTGTAACTTCTCGATTTTCATCACCAATGACAAAACCAAGTTTTGGTTGATCATAATCAACCGCGCTTTCAAGTGGAAATCTATTAAGTAAATAATTAGTAATTTCTTTAATCTTCATAATTTAATACATCCTTTATTTCTTTTATTTCTTTATCTAGTTTATTTGTTTTTTTATCAATATAAATCGCTAATTGCTTAGTCCATTTTTTGATAAACATGTCATCTTTATCTTTTAGTAGCACTGGACCAAATTTAATTTCCAAAGGGTTTAGCTGCATTTTTCCCTTTTCTAAGACGATTATTTCATAAAAGATATCCTCTTCTTCAATAATCTTCTCAGAAACGATTGTTAGAGAGTGTTCTTCCCCAAACTTTCGAACAAGTTCAGAATTACGATTCGCTTCAATAATGATTCTATTTACACTTTCTAGTTTATGAACATTCTTTTCTAAAATCTTAGTAACTAAAGCACCACCCATTCCAGATAACACAATAACTTCAGTATCTAGAGGTAAGTCATCTAGACCATCGCTTAATAAGAATGTGACATTTTGATAATCGCTTAAATTCTTTTTTGCGTTATCTAGTGGTCCAATTTTATTATCAATTGCATAAGCTTTTTCAATTAAGCCTTTATCAAATGCTAGTTTAATTAAATAACCATGATCGCATCCAATATCAGCTATAATCTTAAAAGGCGCTATATAATTTGTTAATTCTTCTATTCTTTTCATATTATTCCTCTAGAAGATTATATCATATTTAATCTTTCAAAAGAATAAATTGTTTTAGTTGCCCTATGCTAACTACATTTTATATTCTTATTATATAATTGTAAAGCAATAAGACTTATAAAAAAGTGAAATAGATTTTCTATTTCACTTTTAATATTAATCATTATCGTTAACGCTAATCCATGAAGATGAGCGATCAGAATCACGCTGATCAGTAATATTATCAATAGCAATTACCATCGCTACAAACAACATATAATCAAAATTATCATCTATTGTTAACACATATGAATCTCTCAAAGATATCTTTCTTGCAATATGACCTATTTCTTTACCATTTAGAGTAATCTTATAGTTGAACTGGAAAATATTACCAACTATTTCCATTTCGCCTAAATTACTAGTTACAAAATAATGATCATGTAAAGATAATACTTTTCTAGATAATCTTACTACTTCATTACCATCTGCATCATAGATCATTGATTTTCTTCTAAATAAAAACCAGAATTTATTTCTAACAGTGTATTTTAAGTTATCATTTAAATCCATAACTAATTTTTTACGTGTAAATGTAAAGAATTTGCCTTGCACTCTTAATACATCATTTCCTTCTAAATCTTGAACGACTGATGAACCTCTTAAACTTATCCATTTGTTTCTAATCGATAGTTCCATTTTTTTCCTCCATTCTATCATTTACTATATCAACAATTATTGAAATCGCAAAAACAATTACACAAGTAATAAATATTAAATAAATAATTATTGCTAAAACCATATTAGCTATTTCATAATCGATAAATACATAATTAGCAATAAGTGAAAAGACATATATAATGATCAATACAACATTCATAGTTGTTGAAACGGTAACATTTTTTTCCAATGATGCTATATCTTTAATTAGTGGATTATATACTTTATTCACAAAAATATAGAGTAACATTATCACTATAAATGATATAGATAATATATAAAATGTAATTCTAAACAACATTAAAAAATTTGCTCTTGGTAATAATACTAATAATGAATAAGATTCTAATGGAAAAGATAACACAAATAAAGCGGCAAACTTATTTGTGTAATAATCTTTTTCATTTTTTATTATTAAATAACTTACTAGATAACATAACACTGCACCTAACGATAAGTCATTTATAATTCCATACATTTTATTATATAGTCTCACAGATCTAGCTAACCAATTATTTAAATTAAAAAACATTATAGTCAGTATTAAATGGGTTATTATCCCTAATACTAAAAATACAATGCATGCTGTTTTACTTTTACTCATAATTTTCTTCTTATATTCATATAGATTATACACTAAATATAACCATTTTTAAACTAAAAAGGAAAATTGATTTCAATTTCCCTTTTCTTATTATTATCTATATTGTTTTAATCTAGATTTTCTAGTTGGATGGCTTAATCTTCTTAAAGCTTTAGCTTCAATTTGACGAATACGTTCTCTTGTAACATCGAATTCTTTACCAACTTCTTCTAATGTATGTGTTTTACCATCGATAAAACCATATCTTAATCTGATAATTCTTTCTTCTTTAGGAGTTAATGTCTTTAAGACAGCATCAACTTCTTCTTTATACATTTCTTGAATAGTATATTCAAGTGGACTAGGTGAATCATTAGCCGCTACGAAATCTAAAAGAGTAGAATCTTCTTCATCACCTACAGGGTTTTCTAGTGATACTGGTTCTAGTGCTATCTTTTGAATGTGGTAAACCATCTCAACAGTAATTCCCATTTCTTTAGCTATTTCTTCTGCTTTTGGTTCTCTACGTAATTCTTGAGTAAGTTTACGCTGTGTTCTAATTAATTTATTAATAGTTTCAACCATGTGAATTGGAATACGAATTGTTCTTGCTTGGTCACCAATTGCTCTAACAATACCTTGACGAATCCACCATGTGGCATAAGTTGAGAACTTATAACCACGAGTGTAGTCAAACTTATTAACAGCTCTCATTAGACCGATATTACCTTCTTGAATTAAATCTTGGAAAGCAAGTCCACGTCCTGAATACTTTTTAGCAATTGATACTACTAAACGTAAGTTAGAGTTAATAATTGTTTCTCTAGCTTGCATACCGATTTGAACTGATTCTTCTAATTCTTCGATTTCATCATCATCGTATTCTACTTTTGATTTACCTGATTTTATTAAATTAAGTTTTTCATCAGCAAGTAAACCTTCTCTAACCTTACGTGATAAATCTAATTCTTGGAATGCAGTTAGTAGAGGTATTTGACCTATCTCTTTTAAATACATTTTGATAGGATCATCAGATGGAGTAGATGAGGAAATACTAGATACGATATCATCGATATCTTTTGTATTTAAATCTCTTTCAATCTCTTCATTTAAAGCGATTAATTCTTCATCGTTCTCTAAATCTTCTTTAAACTCTTCTAAGTCTTCATCAAAATCAGAATCTTCGTCTAATTCTTCTGGTTCATCAGGTTCTTCTTCATTTTTCAGTTCTTCATCGCTTAAAATATCAATGCCTTCTTCCTCAATCTCTTTAGCTACTTCATCATATTCTTCTTTAGAAACGATTGAAGCTAACTTAGTTTGAGAAATGCATCCTTTTTCACGACCTTCTTGAATTAGTTCTTGTAACATTTGGTTATCAGAGTTCATAAAACCTCCATTATCTGATATTTATATCTCTTTTCTTGATTGTATGTGTTTTTTTACCGTATTTAATTAATTCATCTATATCTTCATGAGTTACATTTGGTTTCGAGGCAATATTCTTTATATATCTATCATAAGAATATTTTCTAACTTGATCAGTTAAAATATTAATTTCTGCTACCTGAGGCAATACTTCATGACTTTCTAAGATGTTTTGAATTAAGATTAATTCATCTTGTTCAAGTTTATCATTAATTTCTTCTTCATCAATAGCACGATTATTAATGTACAACTGCTCTAGATGATTAATAATACGTTGATTACCTTCATCTACATATTGATAATCAAGCTTTTTAACAATTTCAGGAGCTTTATCAATATGTTGATAAGCGATGATAAGTAATTGTCTTTCAGCTTCTAAATATTTATCTGGAATTGCTCTAACAGCAATTCTTTCTGGCTCTTTAACACCAACTTTATATCCTTCTTGTGTTGCTACATATGTGCCAGCATCAAGTGAAGATAAGTCAATTGTTAGATTAATTGAATTAGCGAAGTCTTTATTTAAGCCTTCAAAGCTAACTTGTAAATCTTGAGCTAAGATTTGTAAATATTTTTCCGCTAAAACTTGTGAATGATACATATTAATGTATGCAAACATCGAATTTTTGAATTTTTCAATTGAATTTATATCATTTAGATCTAAATTCTTCTTTTCTTGATTATAGAAGAAATCTAGTCCGCTAATTGTATTATTTAATAAATAATTATTTAAAGCTTCTTTACCATTAGCATTAATGTATTCATCTGGGTCAATGTCATCAGGCATTGATACGACTTTCACATTAATACCCGCTTGCATAATCATTTGAATCGCACGTTTTGTGGCATTAACGCCTGGTTCATCACCGTCATAGCATACAACGATTGTATCAGCGACCTTACTTAAGACATTGATTTGATCAACTGTTAGGTTAGTTCCCATACTAGCAACAGCATTTTCTACTCCAGCACGGTATGCGGCAATGACATCCATAAAGCCTTCAAATAAATAAGCAGTCTTAGTTTTTCTAATTGCTTCTTTAGCTTCATGATAATTCCATAGAATTAAACCTTTTTTAAATATTACGGTATCAGTTGTATTGTAATATTTAGATTCTGGATCATTTGGTAAATACTTTCTACCACTAAAGCCGACTACATTTCCATCTAAATCTTCGATTGGAAACATAATTCTTTTTCTGAAGCAGTCAATAAATTTAGAATTACCTACGGATCTAATTAATCCTACTTCTACTAAATCAATTGGTAGATGACCAAAATTATCATCAGTTAATGTCTTATATAAATTATCTTCATCGGCACCAGATAAACCAATTCTAAAATGATCAATAATCTCATCATCTAAATGACGATTATGTAAATATTCGATTGCTGGTTTTGCTTCAATTGCTTTCTTTAAAAAGAATGAATAGAATTCACAAGCATCCTTCATGCAATCATAATATTTTTTATTCTTTTCATATTCTAAATCTTTTTTAGTAGCTTTAATTTTAATGTTTACAGTAGCTGCTACTTTACGCAAAGCATCCATAAATGGAATCTTATCGTAATTTTGCACGAATGTAATCGCATTACCGCTGGCATTACAGCTAAAGCACTTATAGATGTGTTTAGATGGTGAAACAGATAAAGATGGGTTCTTATCATCATGGAATGGACATAGTCCTACATAATTAGAACCCTTTTTTGTAAGGGGGATTCTTTCTTGAATAATCGCAACGATATCTGCTTTTTCTTTAACTTCATCTACAATCTTATAGAATTCATCATTGTTATTATTATAATTATTATTCATAAAATCCTCCTTTCAAAAAATTTTAATTAAAATGCAATCTTCTTTTCAATATAATCTTTTAATTCATCGATTTTAATACGTTCTTGTGTCATTGTGTCACGGTCTCTAACAGTTACACAACCATCTTCTAAACTATCAAAATCAAATGTTACACAGAATGGTGTACCGATTGCATCTTGACGACGATATCTCTTACCAATCTTACCAGATGTATCAAAATCACACATGAAATGTTTAGATAGTTCAGTATAAACTTTCATTGCATCATCTGTAAGTTTATTAATTAATGGTAATACTGCTACTTTATATGGAGCTAGTGCTGGATGCAAATGTAAAATATCCCTAGAATCGCCATCAGGTAATTCTTCTGTATCAAATGCATCGCTTAATACGGCTAATAATAATCTTCCAACACCTAAAGATGGTTCTACTACATATGGAATGTATTTTTCATTAGTTTCTGGATCCATATATTCTAGGTTTTCACCTGAGAACTTTTGATGCTGAGTTAGGTCATAATTAGTTCTATCTGCAATTCCCCAAAGTTCGCCCCAACCGAATAAGAATAAGAATTCAATATCAGTTGTAGCTTTTGAATAGAATGCTAATTCTTTTGGATCGTGATCACGATATCTAATATGATCTTCTTTTAATCCTAAACTCTTTAAGAAGTCTAAGCAATACTTCTTCCAGTATGCAAACCATTCTAAATCGGTATCTGGTTTACAGAAGAATTCTAATTCCATTTGTTCAAATTCTCTTGTTCTAAAGATGAAGTTACCAGGAGTAATTTCATTTCTAAAACTTTTACCAATTTGGCCAATACCAAATGGAACTTTCTTTCTTGATGTACGTTGTACATTTTTGAAGTTTACAAATAATCCTTGGCAAGTTTCAGGACGAAGGTAAACTATTGTTTTTTCATCTTCGATAACGCCTTGATTAGTTTTAAACATTAAATTGAATTTACGAATGTCAGTAAAATTGTGGTTTCCACAATCAGGACATGGAATATTATGTTCTTTAATGTAAGCCATTAATTCTTCATTAGACCAGCCATCACCTGTTACTTCACCATTTGTGAAGTCTTCGATTAATTTATCGGCTCTATGTCTAGTTCCGCAAGACTTACAATCGATTAATGGATCAGAAAATCCACCTACATGACCACTTGCAACCCATACATTTGGATTCATTAAGATAGCTGAATCCATACCGACATTATATGGTGATTCTTGGATGAACTTCTTCCACCAAGCTTTCTTAATATTGTTTTGCAGTTCTACACCTAGTGGGCCATAATCCCATGAATTTGCTAATCCGCCATAGATTTCACTTCCTTGGTAAACAAAGCCATAATGTTTTAAATAAGCGACTAAATCTGCCATTGATTTTTCCATTGCAAACTCCCCCTTATAACTATCGTATAAACATTATAATACTTATATATTTTTTTGTAAAGAAATAAAATAATAAAAAAACTTCTATGCGAAAATGCATAGAAGTTTTTTTGATATTTTAATTATTCTTCTTCATTAGCATCAGCATTAATATCGTCTAATACTTCTTGCTCTGCTTCGTTTTTAGCGGGTTCTTCATCTTTCTTTAAGTGGCAGATTAAGTTAATAACTATACCTAAGATTAAAGCAACTGCTACTGCTGTTAATTGAATGCCATTGTCTGAATCGCTTGGATTTGCTGTTAATCCTAAGAAGAATCCACCAACACCAGCGATTAAGATTGTAGATACAACGAATAAGTTTCTATTATCGCCTAAATCAACTTTTTGGATCATCTTTAAGCCTGATACAGCGATGAAACCATATAATGCGATACAAACACCACCCATTACACAACTTGGGATTGTAGCAAGTAATGTAGCGAATGGGCCGATGAATGATGCAACCATTGCCATAATAGCAGTAACTAAGATTGTGATTGTTGAAGCGTTACCAGAAATGGCAACTGTAGCGATTGATTCACCATATGTAGTATTTGCTGCACCACCGAAGAATGAACCAACCATTGAACCAACACCATCACCAAGTAATGTGTTATGAAGACCTGGATCTTTAGTTAAATCAGTTCCGATGATTGAACTTAAGTTCTTATGGTCTGCTAAATGTTCTGCGAATACAACGAATGCTACAGGAACATAAGCGATAGCGATTTTACCAATGTAAACGCCTAAATTTCCAACTGTTCCATAATCAAATTCAGAGAATTTAATTGCTTGTAAGAATGTGAAATGAGGAATCCATTCGATATTTTGGAATTTATCAAAGTTAATGATTGGTTCTGCACCAGTTACAGTGAAGATTGTAGCAAGTACATAACCAGCACCAATTCCGATTACGAATGGGATCATTCTAACTAATTTTTTACCAAATACTGAGCAAATGATAGTTACGAATAATGTTAATAGACCGCATAAGATTCCAAGCCAACCAGCGCTCTTTAAATCACCAATAGCATTCCCAGCTAAGCTTAATCCGATAATTGCAACTGTAGGTCCAATAACTACTGCTGGCATGATCTTATCGATCCATGCAGTACCTGCAAATCTAACGATAAATGAGATTAATACATAAACTAATCCAGCAAATACACAACCTAAGATTAATCCAAAGTATCCAAGTTGCATTGATACGCCACCAGCGAATGCTGCAAACATTGAGCCTAAGAAGGCAAATGAGCTTCCTAAGAATACAGGGCTTTTGAATCTAGTGAATAATAAGTATACTAGAGTACCAGCACCAGCACCAAATAATGCGGCTGCAGGGCTTAAATCATGTCCTACGATTGCAGGAACGGCGATTGTTGCTGCTAAAATTGCTAACAATTGTTGCAATGCAAAAATCAAAATCTTTCCAACTGATGGTCTGTCTTTAACATTGTAGAATAAATTCATAATTAACCTCCTTACTACAAATGTGTTTTTCTATACCAATTCAAAAATAAAGACTTGAAATGGCATCTAAATTAGATACCTCTTCCAAGTCTAAAAAATAAATAGTGAGGGTGGGAAAAGAAAGGAGTTATAAGAAATAAAAATAATGTTATTAGAACAATTAAATTTAAAGTTTCCATAAAGAACCTCACTATCTATTAACTTATTTGAAAAGTTATTTTGTTTTAAACAACCTAACTTACGATTATTATAATATATCTTTTTAATAAAAAAATATGAAAATGATTTCATTTTAAAATAAAAACATTTTCATAAATTTTATCATTTATTTATTTTTTTATAAATCTTCTCTACACTGCTTTCAAATCCTAAAAAATGGCTATAGAACATATTCAAAATTAGATTCATCTCATCATATTGATAATTAATAGCATCTATTTTTTCAATAAGTTTATCTAGCTTTACTAAATATAATAATCTAAAAGTTTCAAATTCAAAATTAGTTAAATGGTAATCTTTAATATCTTTACAATGATTACACTTCATTCCGCCATCAAATAAAGAAAAATATGCTAATTCTTCTTTTGAACCACATCTAACACAACTATTAAAATTAGGAGATAAACCGATTAAATATAAAAACTTAATCCTAAAAATCAATTCTATCAAATTATGATCAATCTTTTGATTAATTAAATCTAGACATTGTTTTAAAAATTCATAAGCAGTTTTGGTATCATTAATATGCTCTACAAGCATATTAATAATTTCAAATATTCTTAAAGCAGATTTAGTAAGTTTAATATCATTAACAATATTAGTATAATAATTTTCTACTTTACCACCGATTAAGTATTTACCTCTATCTTCGTATTTAAGTAAAATAAACTCTTTCGCAAAATTAAAAGTATGACTTGATGGCTTTTGGGCACCTTTAACCGTTAGGCTCTTAAGCCCTGAAATTGTAAAAAGGGTGATAATTTTATTACTATCACCATAATCGATTGATTTAATTACAATTCCTTCGTTTTCAATCATATTAATTATCTAAAGTATATCCTAACCTTTTAATTTCTGCTTCACGATCACGCCAATCGGGAATCACTTTTACCCATAAATCTAAAAATAGTTTTTCACCAACTACTTTTTCAATATCTTGTCTAGCTAAAGTGCCAATTTCTTTAATCATTTTGCCGCCAGCACCAATGATTATTTTCTTTTGGCTCGCTCTTTCCACAATTATATTAGCCCTAACATTAAGTAACCCGTCCACATGCTTAACTTCTTCTGTTACAACTGCTACGCTGTGTGGTACTTCTTCGCTTGTTTTTAGTAAAATCTTTTCTCTAATAATCTCGGAAATGACAAACTTTTCAGGATGATCAGATACTTGATCTTTAGGATAATACATTGGACCTTCTTCTAAATTATTAATAATCTCTTTTAACAATTCCTCCACATTATCACCATTTAGGGCACTAATATAAAATGTGTCAATGAATTCATAGTTTTCATGTAACTTAGCTACATTTTCAAGTAAACGATTCTTATCATTTACTAAATCGATTTTATTTATTACTAAGATTACACTCGCATTAATCTTTTTAAGCATCCTTAAAACGAATTCATCGCCTGTACCAAAGTCAGTAGCTCCATCAAATAGTAATAATACTAAATCGACATCTTTAATGCTTCTGAAAACTTGTTTATTCATATATTCGCCTAATTCATGTTTAGGCTTATGAATACCAGGAGTATCGATAAAGATGATTTGTGCATCATCAGTTGTATAAATTCCTTGAATAACATTTCTAGTAGTTTGTGGTTTAGGACTAATAATTGATACTTTTTGTCCTAAACAATAATTTAGAAATGTGGATTTACCAACATTTGGTCTACCAATTATGGAAACAAACCCGCTCTTAAACATTTAAATCACTTTCTTCAAAAGCATAAGGTAATAATTCTTCTACCGTTTTAACTAAAACATCTTTATTTAAATTAGTTAAATAAACTTTAGCATCTTTATCCATAAGTTCACTCATCACTTGTCTACATGCTCCACAAGGAGATCCAGGTCTAGCTGTATCAGTTAATACAAGTAAACTAACGATATCTTCTTTTCTAATTCCCTTAGCAACAGCTTGGAATAATGCATTTCTTTCTGCACATATACATAAACCGTATGATGCGTTTTCTACATTGCATCCACCAATCATTTCTCCATTTTTAAGTAAGACGCAAGCTCCTACCCTAAATTTTGAATATGGTGCATAAGCATTATTGAAATTAGCTAAAGCAACTTCATACATTTTTTCAAAATCTTTCATAATTACCTCTATCTTTTGATTATATTATCCATTATTTCATCTTGAAGTGAAAACATTACTTTTTCATCTTCTTCGTTTAAGTGATCAAATCCATGTAAATGTAATAAGCCATGGCACATTAAAAATGTAAATTCTCTTTGCAAACTATGATTATATTCATTAGCTTGCGCGATAGCTTTAGGAATACAAATAAAGATTTCGCCGATATAACCTTTTTCCTCATGTTCTTCAAAACTAATTACATCAGTTACTTTATCAATCTTTCGATAGTCACGATTAATCGACTGAATTCTATCTTCATCTACTAAAATAACTGTAGCTTTAGCCCTAGTTTTAAATCGTTTACTAAAAGCTTTGCATAAAGCTTTTTTAGCTTGATTAATATCTAAATCAGTTAGACTAGCTACATCATATTCTTCAATAATTCTAATCTTCATCGCTTTCATCCTTAAAACTATCTAAGAAATTCTTTTCATATTTATTAACTATCTTATAAACTAGTGGATGTCTCATAACATCACTCTTATCAAACTTACACATCGCAATTCCTTTGATGTTATTTAACAATTCATATGCCTCTACTAAGCCTGATTTAGTGTTATAAGGTAAGTCAATTTGCGTAATATCACCTGTAATAATCATTTTAGAATTAAAACCTAGTCTTGTTAAAAACATCTTCATCTGCGATTGCGTCGCATTTTGGGCTTCATCGAGAATAATAACAGAGTTATCTAGTGTTCTACCTCTCATGTAAGCTAATGGACATACTTCAATTGCACCTTTTTCCATTAGTTTAGCTGTATGTTCTTTACCAAAACAATCATCTAAGCAATCATATAAAGGTACTAAGTATGGATCAATCTTTTCTTTTAAGTCACCTGGTAAAAATCCAAGTTTCTCACCAGCTTCTACTACTGGTCTAACTAGTACAATCTTTTTACAAGCACCAGTTTTAAGTAGTTTAGATGCAAAACATACTCCTAAAAATGTTTTACCCGTTCCCGCAGGGCCAACTGCAAATACGATGTCATTAGTTTCTAGTGCTTTTAGGTAATTAATTTGATTAATTGTCTTTGCATAAATCGGTTTACCATTAGATAATGTCGTAACTAATTCTTTTTTTAGATATACATCTTTTAATGTATCTAAATTACCACTTTTTACCGATTCAAAGATATTAATCATTTCTCTTTCACCAAGAGTTAAATTATTATCTAGTAAATCTTCAGTTACACTTAAAAACTTCATTAAGACATCTTTCGCATCTTCGCTAGCTCTTTTATCAATTTCAATTTTACCTTCGATTAATAAAATGTCATAGCCAATTAAATCTACTAATAGATTTAAATAGCGATTATTAGGCCCTAAGATTGATCTTTCATGTGAAGAGTTATTTAGTTTTCCAATTTGTATTAATTCAATATTTAATTCCAAATATTTCACCTCTTAAAATGGATTATTACTTATTTAAATATTCAATAAATCTATCAAAGTTTTCTTCTCTATTACCATATCTAAATACAGAACAGCACTCTAAAACTTGCATAAACTTATTAGCAACTTCGCATTTAACTATACAATCGACTTCATCTTTCTTAACATTATGATACTTATCTTTTAATTCTAAGAACCATTCATAATGTTTAGGATCAATTAAATTAGCTTTTGAATTATCAAGTAGTGCTTCTTTAATTGGTTCTAATTCATCTTTTAGTCTACCAGGTAGCACGGCTAAACCTGCTACTTCAATTAAGCCGATATTTTCTTTTTTGATGTGATGTAAGCTCCTATTTGGATGGAATATTCCTTCAGGGAACTCATCACTAGTTCTATTATTTCTTAATACTAAATCTAAAACATAGGTGCCATTTTCAAATCTAGCAATTGGTGTAATCGCATTATGTCTTACGCCATTAGTATAAGCATGAATTTCATGTTCGATATCTTCATATTCAGTCCACATATCCATAATATAAATAGCTAAATCAATTAATTGTTTTCTATTATTAGTTCTAAGTCTAATAACATCCATTGGCCAGTTTACATAAGTAATATGGACATCATCAAAATCTTTGATCTTGATTTCCTTTAAATCTTTCGCATCAAACATTGCAAAGCGGTATCTACCACCTTGGAAATGGTCATGCGATAGAATCGATCCACCAGCAATTGGAATACCGGCATTTGATCCCATAAAATAATGAGGGAATTGTTCAATGAAATCAATTAGGGCAAGAATCGTCGATGAATTTGCACGCATTGGAAAATGATTCTCATTTAAAACAATTGTATGCTCATTATAGTAAGTATATGGAGAATATTGCATATACCAGTTTTCCCCATTTAATTTAAGCGGTATTAATCTTAAATTTTGACGAGCAGGATGTGAGCTAGTTCCGGCATATCCCATATTTTCTTTACATAATAAACATTTTGGATAGCCATTTTGGGGAGCTAAGCGTGCTGCTTCGATTTCTTTTAAGCTCTTTTCAGGTTTAGATAAGTTAATTGTAATATCTAACTTACCGTATTTTGTATCTGCCTTATAGCAGATGTTTTTATCAATACGATCTTTTCTGATGTAATTAGATTTTAGCGATACATCATAAAAGTAATCAGTCGCATAAACATAACTAATCTTTAGTTGTTCTAAGAAGTTTTTATAAACAACTGATGGATGCGGAGTAAGAAAGCCCATGATGCGAGTATCAAATAAATCATAATCAGTTATTGTATCTTCTATTAGACCTTTTGCGCATGCTATATCGCATAAACCTTTTAAAATAACAGGTAATGCCGGATATGTATGTTTATCTAATCTATCAAACTGTTTTTCTTTAATTAAATCGATTATTAAATTACCGATATAAATACTATCAAGTTCAGTAATTAAATGATTATCGATACCATAATCGATTAAATTATTAATTAATTCATTATAATTCATAATCTTTCTCCGCTTCTAATATTTTTGTATTTCCAGCTACACTTGCTACATATAATTCGCAAGCATGGCCGATTATTTCTAAATATTATTCATTTATTTTAGATATAGCGCTATCTACATCATCTTTATTGATAATGGCGATGGCACAGCCACCAAAGCCGGCACCAGTCATTCTTGCACCCAAACAAGAATTAATGCTTCTAGCCGTATCAACTAATAAATCAAGTTCTTTACAAGATACTTCATAGTTTTCTTTTAGTGATTCATGGCTTTGATTTAGAAGTTTTCCTACAGTTACTAAATCATTATCATTTAAAGCATTATAACAATCTTTTACTCTTGCTATTTCACTAACACAGTGAAGGGCACGCTTGTATATAACTTCATCATCAAATTTATCTTTAATTTTAATTAAATCGACTACACTAATGCTACATAAGTCCTTCACATCATAATATTTTTTAACAATTTCTAATGCCTTCATGCACTCAGCTAATCTTTCATTATATTTACTAGCTGCCAAATCACGTTTTTTACAGCTATTCATAATTAAGATTACGTAATCGCCTAGCTCAAAATTCGAATAACTATGTTCTAAATTAGCGCAATTAAGTAGCATAACAGAGTCATCTTTTGCACAAGATATTATAAACTGATCCATTATTCCGCAGTTTACCCCGATATAATCGTGTTCAATTGCTTGACTAAGTAGGGCAATCTTTTCATCAGTTAAATCTAGATTATAAATATCTTTAAAGATATTAAAGATTGATACTTCTAAACTAGCGCTACTCGATAAGCCAGATGAAGTTGGGATTGTACCTAAGAATGTTAAATCAAGACCATAAGGTAAGCTAATCCCTAGTTTACCTAACTCAAATACGGCACCCTTTACAAAATCAGCCCAGTTGTTTGCTTTTTGATAATCATCAATATTAAAACTAATTACGCCTAAGCTTTCAAAATTCTTTGAAAAACAGTTAATAGTTTTATCGCTTCTTGCGGATGCGGTAACATATGTCCCTTTAGTAATAGCAAAAGGCATAACAAGACCGCCATTATAATCGATATGTTCACCGATTAGGTTAACTCTACCAGGAGTAAATATATTTAATGATGGTTTAGTTTTATATAATGATTCGTGTAATGCGATTAATTGAAATGATGTCATAAATTCTCCATAGTCTATTTAAATTCTTGAATTTCTTCTGGAAGCATTCATAAACTAGTCAACTTTTTTTGGTGATTATTTAAATAATCGCCTATTCTTCTTTTCTTAATTCTTCAATCTTCTTTTCAAAATAATCCGGAAGTGGCGCACTAAAACTTAAAAGTTCACCAGTTCTTGGATGATAAAATGATAATTCCTTCGCATGTAAATATTGGCCATGCTCATTATCGATTTCGGCTTTATATCCATAAATTGGATCGCCAACAATTGGATAACCAATATATTTCATATGAACTCTAATTTGGTGAGTTCTACCAGTCTCTAACAATACTTCAATTAAAGTATGTTTTTTAAATCTTTCAATTACTTTAAAGTTAGTAATGGCATTCTTGCCACCGACTTGAACGGCCATTTGTTGACGATTCTTAGGATCACGGGCAAGTGGTGCATCAATTTTACCTAGGTTATGACTAATAACCCCGCTACAAATCGCAATATATTTTTTCGTAACTTGTTTTTCTGAAAACTGAATACTTAAATTGCGATGCGCAAAATCGTTTTTACAAGCAACAAGTAATCCTGATGTATCTTTGTCAATTCGATGAACGATACCAGCTCTAATTTCCCCATTAATTCCTGATAAATCAGTGCAGTGATACATTAGGGCATTAACTAGCGTATCTTGATAATTACCAGCACCAGGATGGACTACCATACCAGCTGGTTTATTCACTACAATGATATCGCTATCTTCATAAACGATATCAAGAGGAATATCTTGAGGAACGATATCGACTTCTTCTAAATCTTTAATCGTAACATCGATGACATCTTTATCTTTTAAAATATAATTAGCTTTTTCAGCTTTACTATTTACTAATACTAGTCCATCTTTAATTAACATTTGGACATAAGATCTAGTAACATCATCAAGCTCCGCTGCTAAATATTTATCAAGACGATCATCATCTTGTCCTTTTTTATAAACTAAATTAATTAGTTCCATCAGTTTCTTCTTCCTTTAATTCGTCAGCTGGTACTGCTGGTTTATCTTTATCTTTCTTTTGGAATAATTCTTTATCAAAGAATAATAAATAAATTACTAAAGCAATTACACCAATTACTAGTAAGCTATCCGCAATATTAAATGTTGGCCATGGATCAAGCGAAATCCAACTAATAAACCAATCATGTCCTTTTCCTAATGGATAAAAAGATAAAAAGTCAGTAACGCCATTCAAAAATAATCGATCAATAAAATTACCAAGTGTCCCCGCAATAATTAAACATACTGACCAAGAATATAATCTTTTCTTCATAAAGTTTATATCTTTTGCGAAAAAGCCAAATATTACTAAGGCAATAAGAGTAATTATGATTAGAATAGCTTTATTTCCAGTTAAAATACCATTCATAGCCCCAGTATTAATTGAATAAGTAATGTAAAAGAAATTATTGATTACTTTAATACCAGGATATAGGCCTAACTCTACATTTTGCCTTACTACATATTTAGTTATTTGGTCTGCCGCTACAAAACAAGCAACAATCCCAAATGCTAAAAAGTAATGTTTATATTTTTTAATGAAATCTAATACTTTTTTCATTTTTACCTCACAAATAAAATCAAGAATACAAATATGACTATAAGTGTAAATATAGCAAAGCCAATATTTGTAATTTGATATAAGAATACGGCTCTTGGATTTAATTGTTGGGCTACTTTATTATCATTATAAGTTGCTTTCGCAAAACAAATTTGTAAAGCATTACTAATTCCATTTAGTAGCATTAATAAAAACCAGCCGATAACTGAAATTATAATTATTGAAATAGTATTATGACCGTATATAGTAAATAATTGAATATACATTAAAATGACAGGTAGCATTATTACAATAGTTAGTAAGATACTCTCACCTAGTAATAGCCAATCAGCTAACTTCTTCATTTTAATTTCATAATATTGTTTCATGTTTTCTTTACCTTGAGAACGTAGACTCATTATTCCACCCCCGCAAAGTAATTAATAATGTCAGAAAACTTTTCAACTTTAACTAAATCAAAGCTTCCTTTCGCAAATTCATTATAAGCAGCTAAAGCATCATCATAATCATAACTATCTACAAAGAATACATCGATATTATTGATTCTATTGCATTCATATGCAGTTATAATCTTTTGCCTGATTGCGCCAATGGCGCCACCTGTAAATTCTAGTTTATCATCAGTATAAACTAACTCGATTGTTCCAGTTCCGACTACTACTTTTCCTTTAGTAATATCTTCACCAAGTAATGAATTATAAATTGATAAAGTTTGAAGTAAGCCACCACTTGGACCAATTGTATTAGTTGGCTTAATTGAATAGGCCGGATATGTATTTTCTTGATCGATTATATAATATGCTTCGGTTCTAAAGCCGACATAATAGCCGCCATTATCCGAAGAATGCAAATATAAATTTAAATCTTTGTTAATATCGCCTCTTTTAACCGTTACTAATATACGGTTATTTTCGATATTATCACGGCTAAAGATTTCCCAAAAATGATTTTCACTTTCAACCTTTACCCCTTTTACGTGGGTAACAATGTCTCCGGCCATCAACTGGCTATCGCCATATGTATGACTAACTGACTCGACGATCATTCCTTGGAATGAATAAGTTATTTTTATATCATTATTAATTTTTGACGCTTCAGTATAAGCGGCAATAAGCGACTTTGTGACACTTAAATCCATCATAATCTTACCTTGATTTTGTTCTTCTAAATCGGAAAGATCAGTTTTAGGATTATATTCTGAAACATCATATTTTTTGTTTATACTTGATAGCATATATCTAAAAATCGATACTTTATTCGAAGAATAGACTGCTAAAGTATATACTTGACCAGTTTTATTATCTTTAAAATCATCATTTTCAATAATGATTCTCTCACTTGCTTTACTAGCATAACCTGGTGTAACAACCGTATAGTTAACTTTAATTACACACACTAATAATAAAACTAGCCATAAAAGCATACTAAAGATTACTAGAGCTTTGCTGACTACTCTAGCGCGTTTAAACCTATTAAGCAAATCTTTAAGAAACGCTATCATTTTTTACCTTTTATTTAATAATAATATCTACTTTATCAATCTTACGATATTTAATACCAGCGGCATCTAACATCTTTTTAGATGCGATATCTGATGGAGTACAATTATATTTATCATCCATATAAACGATTTCTTTAATTCCACTTTGGATGATTAATTTAGCGCATTCATTGCAAGGGAATAAGCTAACATATAGTTTACATCCTTCTAGTGATGAACTAGCATTTAAAATCGCATTCGGTTCCGCATGTACTACATATGGATACTTGTTATCTAAGAAATCTTCTTCTTTGTTAGCCCATGGAAATTCTTCATCAGAACAGCCATATGGAAAGCCATTATAACCGATACCAACGATGCGGTTTTTAGTGTTAACGATGCAAGCTCCTACTTGCGTATTAGGATCTTTAGAACGTTTTGCGGAAAGCAATGCTACTCCCATGAAGTATTGATCCCAACTAATATAATCTTTACGTGCTTGTGTAGGCATATTATTCTCCTTTATTTAGTAAATATTTAATACAATAATCGCTTAAAAGTAATGAAAAAGTATTTACAACTGGCATATAAGACCCAAGATCAGTGCAAACCGGTTCTTCAGTTGAAGATACAACTGGAAAATCGAATCCTCTTAATTTTCCTCTTATAACTTTTGCAACCGGGTCATATGTAGTCTTACTAATTTTAGTAATGGCTACTTTAGATGGTTCTACCTTTTTAGCAGCCCCCATTGAACTAATAAATTTAATGTTTTTATCTAAACATTTTTTAATTAGTTCTATTTTAGAAGGTAAATCATCAATTGCATCAATTAAGAAATCAAATTGATAATTAAACAACTCTTCATCTACTTTTTTAGTAATTTTTATAACTTCACAATCTGGATTAATCTCTTTAATCATCTTTTCTAAACAATCAGTCTTATACATCCCAATTGTATTAGTATTAGCTACTATTTGGCGGTTAATATTAGTCTCTTCAACTGTATCAAAATCACAAATGATGATTTTACCAACGCCGCATCTTGCAATTGCAATGGCTGCATCGCCGCCAACTCCACCAATCCCTACAATACAAACTGATGATTTACTTAGTTTATTTAATCCATCTATTCCAAATAGTGGTATTAATCTAGCAAATTTAGACATATTATTTATCAAAATGAATCTTTAATTCTTTTAATTGTCTTTCATCTACGAAGCTTGGAGCTTCACTCATCGGACAAATTGCATTTGCACTCTTTGGAAAGGCAATTACTTCTCTTAAAGATGAAGAATGAGTAAGTAACATAGCTAATCTATCTAGGCCAACAGCGATTCCACCATGAGGAGGTGTACCATATTTTAAGCCTTCTACGAAGAATCCAAATTTAACTTTGATTTCTTCTTCCGTTAAACCGATTGCTTTAAACATCGTTTCTTGTACATCTTGGTTATGAATTCTAATTGATCCACTACCTAGTTCGTATCCGTTTAAAACGATATCGTAACATTTAGAATAACATTCTTCTGGTTTAGTTAATAATTTATCTACACATTCATCTTTAGGCATTGTAAATGGATGATGAGCAGCTACGTATCTATTTTCTTCTTCATCCCATTCAAAGCTTGGCCAATCAGTGATCCAAGTAAATTCATATCTGTTTTCATCGATTAAGCCTAAATCTTTACCTAAGAAGTTTCTTAAATATGATAATGATGCATTAACAACATTCTTCTTATCAGCTACGATTAATACTAAGTTATCTTTTTCTAAACCTAATTCTTTAAATTTAGCTAAAATTTCAGGAGTTATAAACTTAGCAATGCTACCGTTAACTGCCTGGCCATCAAATTTAAACCAAGCTAAGCCTTTAGCTTTATATTTCTTAATATCTTCAGTTAATTTATCGATATCTTTACGTGAATATTTAGATGCATTAGGGCTAATTACGCATTTAACGATGCCACCATCGTTAATAGCATTATCAAACACCACAAAATTCATCTCTTTAGCAATACCAGTAATATCTTTTAGTTCTAAACCAAATCTTAAATCTGGTTTATCATTACCATATAATGCCATTGAATCATCAAATCTAATTCTTCTAAATGGAGTGACTAAATCAATATTCATAACATCTTTGAATATTTTCTTAAACATACCTTCCATTAAAGAATAAATATCTTCTTCATCGATAAAGCTCATTTCGACGTCAATCTGCGTAAATTCCATTTGACGGTCAGCTCTTAAGTCTTCATCTCTAAAGCATTTAGCGATTTGATAATATCTATCCATTCCCGCAACCATTAATAATTGTTTATAAAGTTGAGGAGATTGAGGTAAAGCATAAAACTTACCAGGGTGAATACGTGATGGAACTAAATAGTCTCTAGCGCCTTCAGGTGTAGATTTACCAAATGCTGGTGTTTCTACATCAACAAAATCTAAATCATCAAAATATCTTCTGGCTGCTTTAGTAATATTGTGTCTTAAGATTAAATTAGACTGCATACAAGGTCTTCTTAAATCTAAATAACGATATTTCATTCTAAAATCTTCTAAAGCATCGGTCTTATCGGCAACGATCATTGGTGGTTGCATTGCTTTAGATAATATTTCTACAAAACTAGCTTCAACTTCAATATCACCAGTTGGTAAGTTAGGGTTTTTAGATTCTCTTTCGATTACTTTACCTTTAACTTTTAAAACATATTCGTTACCTACTGTAGCTAGGGTGTCGTATGCAGCGCTTCCTGCTTTAGCAGCAATTTGCGTAATTCCATATCTATCCCTTAAGTCTACGAATATTAAACTACCAAGATTACGGCTTTTAGCCACCCATCCGCATAATACAACTTCTTTATTAATATCACTTATTCTTAACTGTCCGTTAGTATGTGTTCTCATAACTATACCTCTATTTAATATATTTAATTAAGTCATCTTGACTTATAGTAATTTGTTCTTTTGTTAATGTATTCTTTAAATTAACCTTATTATTAAGGCGTTCTTCTTCACCAATAATGGCGATATATTTAGCATTTAATCTTTCAGCTGTCTTAAACTGACTCTTCATAGACATTGATGCATAATCTAGTTCGGCTTTAATACCTTTTTCTCTAAGTTTATTAGCAAGATTTAATGTAACAACTTTTGATTCTTCATCTAAACCCATTAAAAATACTTCGGTAGAATTATCTAGATTATCAAATAATCCTTCTTTTTCCATTAAAAGCTTAACTCGCTCTAAGCCAATGGCAAAGCCAATACCAGGAACATCTACTTTTCCCATGTCGTATAACATGTTAGCGTATCTGCCCCCTCCTACAACTGCTAAGCCATTTAATTCATCATCAGAATTAATAATGCACTCAAAAACAGTGTCAGTATAATAATCTAGGCCTCTAACCAAGTTTTCATCTACTACATAATCAATTCCTAGATTATCTAAGTATTTCTTTACTTCATTAAAGTAATCAATTGATTCTTGATTTAAAAAGCTTGACAGTTTTGGTGCATTTAGAATCTCTTCTCTACCCGCATCGACTTTACAATCTAGAATTCTTAAAGGATTAGCATTAATCCTTTTTTTACAATCTTCACAGAATGTATCAATACATCCACCAAAATATTCTTTTAACGCTTTAGAATAATTATTACGTGATGAGGAATCACCGATTGAATTAATCTTTAAAGTAATATTTTTGATTCCTAAGGATTTACATAAATAATATCCAAATGCGATTAAATCAGCGTCTAACATCGGGCCTGCTTTACCATATACTTCTACGCCAAATTGGTTGAATTGACGATAACGACCGGCTTGTTGACGCTCATAGCGAAACATTGGACCTACATAATAAAGCTTCTTGATCCCTGCTTCTCCATACATTTTATTTTCTAGATAACTTCTCGCAATGGCTGCAGTTCCTTCTGGTCTTAAAGTAATGCTACGTCCACCTTTATCTAAGAATGTATACATTTCTTTGGTAACTACATCGGTAGTTTCACCAACACTCTTAACAAATACTTCAGTATTTTCCATAATTGGCGTAACAATCTCTTCAAAACCATAACATCTAGCAACATTTGCCATTTTATCTTGGATTAGACGCATCTTTTGCGCATCTAAGCCAATGAAGTCTTGAGTTCCTTTAACTTTTTGATATCCCATAATATCCTCCTATTAAAAAAAGTCCATAAGAATCATATAATTCTTAAGGACTAGATAATTATCCAGCGGTGCCACCTTAATTAAAAGTAAAAAACTAAGCGCTCTTTACTTCTCGCTTCTTTTGTTTTTAACGCAAACCTACGCTTATAGAAGACCTATTCAGGTGTCGGAATAATAATTTAATTAATAAGTTTGCACCATCCACTTACTCTCTACGTAAATAAATTATCTTCATCCTGCTTAATCGGCTATTTAACTAAATTCATTATACTTTTTTTTGTTATGCTAGTCAATCAATAAAAATATTCGGCATTTTATCTTAAGATATTTTTATAAAAAGTGCCCAAAAGTTATCGATATTTTAGGGATAATTTTTGAACTTTCCGTTAAATTTTATAACTGTTGACAGTTATATTATAATATGTTATCATCTAAATAGAGGTGATACTATGTTAATAGATTTAATCAAAGATAAAGGTATTAGCGTTTATAGTTTAGCTAAAGGGTCAAATGTCCCTTATACAACAGTAAACGAAATTGTTTTAGGGAAGAAAAATATAATGGATTGTAGTATCAAAACAATTATGGCTATCGCTAATTATCTTGGATATCAAACTGATGAATTTGTTCGCCAAATTACATCTTCTAATTCGGATTTATCTACGAGTTGGCAAGATGCGAAATCAAAATCTTACATATTCCCTATTATTTGTAATAATCCTCATTATGAAGTTAGAATGATTCATCCGTTGAAGCAAAAAATGATTAATGAACTATTTCAATTATTCAATAATATTCCTGCTATTTCCAAAGTAATATTGTTTGGAAGTAGCATCAATATTAGATGCAAATCAAATAGCGACATCGATTTAGCAATACTTTTAAATGAAAATGATTTTAATAATGATACAAAAAACCAAGTATCAGAATTAATTCAAGAAAAAAGCGATTATTGTTGTGACATAATTTGGCTAAATGATATTTCTAAAAAGACAAAGCTTTATGAAAACATCAAAATGGGGTTAACAATTTATGAGTAAACTATTAGCAAGAGCCAAAGTTAAAAGAGTAAATGCGGAATACGATTATCAAAATATATCAATTGATGATGCATATATTGATGATTGTTGTTATAACTTAGAACAAGCTATTGAATTCGCCCTTAAATACTTAGTTGAAATGAATGGTGAGAATTATGTAGAAAACCATGACATCAGAGCACAAATGAATAAACTTAAATCGCTTAATGCTTATATCCCTTGCGAAAAAGAATTAAGACTACATGCTTCTACTATTAATTCATGGGAAGTTGAAACTAGATATAACGATAATTTTGTCGCACTGATTGAAGATATTAACGATATTAAAGATATAGCTGATGCAATAATAGATTATTGTGATAGCTTAGTTAAGACACTTCACGATATGAAATTATATGATGATGCATTTAATCTCATTAAGAATAAAACTAAAACAATTGAAATGCGCTTAAATGATAAAAAACGAAAACTTCTTAAAAAAGGTGATTTCATTAGATTCACTAATACACTAACAGGCGAAAAGCTCATTTGTGAAATAATCGATATTTATAAATATAAAACATTTACTGAACTATATAAGCATCACGATAAAGTATCAATTGGTTATAAAAAAAGTGATAATCCAAACCCAGATGATATGTTGGCATATTATTCATATGAAGATATTAATAAATACGGTGTATTAGCAATTAAAATTAAAGTATAAATATAAGTCCTCTACTATTGTAGAGGACTTATTTCATTCGTTATTAGAGCCTGTAAATTGCTTTACAGTTTTTAGTTTTTTGTCAGTGTAAGGTGGATATTTTAAATTAATCTCAGCCTTATTCTTTTTTAAAACACTTTTTTCATGGCTAAATGCTTCAAATGATTTCTTGCCGTGATATGAACCCATTCCACTTCTACCAACTCCACCAAATGGTAAGTTTTCATTAGTGAGATGCATTATACAATCATTTATACAGCCACCACCAAATGAACAATTAGTCATCACTTTATTTTGAATATCTTTATCAAAAGTAAATAAATATAAAGCAAGTGGTTTTTCATCTTTTTTGATGTGATCAATTACTTGATTTAAATCACTAAATGGTAATATTGGCATAATTGGGCCAAATATTTCTTCACCCATTATGGCATCATTATAATCTACGTTATCCATAACAGTTGGTTCGATTAACTTACCACTACTATTTCCCCCAAATACGATTTTTTGAGGATTCATTAACCCTTTAAGTCTATCCACATGTTTTTCATTGATAATATGAGTAAACTCCGGAGTTATTTTGCCATCCACATAATAATATTCATTGATATAGCGCTTTACTGCATCAATAAACGCATCTTTTATCGACTCTTCCACATAAATATGGTCAGGTGCTACACATGTTTGGCCAGCATTTAAATACTTACCCCATGTAATTCTTTTAGCTGCCATATCAATATCAGTATCTTTACACACAATTACTGGTGATTTACCACCAAGTTCTAAAACAACTGGAGTTAGGTTATGGCTGGCTTTTTCCATCACTAACCTACCCACTTTATCTCCACCTGTAAAGAATATGAAATCAAATCTTTGTTCAAGAAGCTCAGTATTCTTCTCTCTACCACCAAGTACTACATAAATATAGTTTTCATCAAATACCGCTAATACTTCTTTTATGACATTAGATACATTTGGGCAGTAATTAGATGGCTTAACAACGCTCACATTTCCACACGCGATACTAGCTACAAGTGGACTTAAGGCTAGTTGTAATGGATAATTCCATGGTGCCATTATTAAGCATACTCCGTAAGGTTCTGGATAAATATAACCTTTAGATGGGAAGTTAACGATGGATGTAGAGACCTTTTTAGGAGCCATTAATTTCTTTAGATGCTTTAAAAAGTAATTAATCTCACCAATTACCATTGAAAATTCACAAGATATAAAATCAAATTCGCATTTGTTTAAATCTTGCATAAAGGCTTCGGCTAATTTTTCTTTATTAACAAATAATGAATGTTTTAATTTCTTCAAAGCATCAATTCTAAATTTATAATCTAGAGTAGCACCACTATAAAAATAAGATCTTAAATTATCAATATAATCCATTATAATCCTCGTTTTCTTTAGCTTTTACTCTTTCTTCATCCATTTTAGCTAAGTTTTCGTTAGTGAACTTGTCACGTTTAATACCAATTACTAAACAAATTCCCCAAGCTACACTAATATTGATGAATGTACAAATCATCGAGCTAATCCAAAATTCGCCAGTTAAACAACCTAACCATAAATGTGGTGCAAAGAAAGGTAACAATACTACATATATCTCATCGAATGCTTCAGGCGGATATAAATCATAACTAAATAATGCTTTAAATCCTTCTTTCGAAAAATCTTCTAGATTTAGAAAATAGCAAGCTGCTATCGCAAAGATAATTGGAATATAAGTTAAAATCAATGACTTCTTCCAGTTATAAAGCAATGATTCATTCATCTTTCTTCTAAAGATATATACTTGTAGAGCCACAAATACTGTAGCTATAAAAAATGTTTCGATAAATCCTGTATCAAACTTAACTGGTAATATTATTTTTACTAATGTATCAAGTAATGCCACTACAAAAAAGCCTAAAATACCTGATGCTATTGTAATACCCGGTATATAAAAGAAATATCTAATCGAATAAAAGAAATAGTATATTCCTTTAAATATCTTAGCGATTACTTTATAAATACCAATTAATATTCGTACAAATAAATTATGTTTCTTTTCCATGATTTTATCTCTTTAAAATAGTCTTTTTATCTTCCAGTATTACTAAATCATCTTTATATAGTTTTCCTAAAGCTCTCTTAAATGCCGATTTACTCATTTTAAAGACATGATCAATTACCATTGCATCAGTCTTATCGCCATAATTCATAACTCCATTATGGTCTTTTAAATAATTTAGAATAACATCCGCATCAGTTAATCTTTCAATTTCCTTTTGTTCAATGGCGGTACCTGTATAATCTGTTTCATTAATCTTAGTAATCTTAACTTCAATTGCTTCTCCTAGCTTTGGTCTAGATCTAAGATTAGATTTATGAACAAAAATAACATTAAAATCTTTAGTTACAAAGTTTACACCGCTATCAGAAATTCTATAAACATAGGCTACATATTTTTTATCTACTTCTAGCTCATCACCTTTATTTAAAGCAATAATTTCTTCTTTATTTAATAATCTAAAATATAAATTATGAGCTCGATATTTTAAATTACCTAAAAGTAGGCCACCAACTTCTGGTTCATGCTTCTCTACATACGAATCTTTTGAGAATAATATATCTTTACTAATACCAATATTGACATAAACTCCTGAATCACTTTTACCAACAACTTCACAAAAAGCGGCCTTTTTAGTAGTAACGAGTGGTTTAAATAAAGTAGCTGCAACTCTTTTCATCTTATCTACATATAAAAAAGCATCTACCTCATCATTAAAATGAAGGTGTTTTCCATCACATTCATTGTGATGAAGAAAATATTCATTGCCATCAATATCTTCTAAGATATAACCTAGGTTAGTTTCTCTTAAAACTCGAAAGCTCGATACTTTACCTATTAAATCATAATTAATCACGTTTTCTTCCATATTTATTACCTTCTATGCCAATTCTTATGGTTTTATCACCATATTCTTTATTTAACATTTTTACTAAATCGTTAACTTTTTTATCTTTTTCTACATTATCCAAATCATCAAATAATGAATATTGTCTAACTGAATTAACTTGATCAACTAATCGATTTGTAAATACGCCAACTAATCTAATCTCGCTATATCCATCATATAGATCATCAAATAAATCATTAACAATCTCCCACAAATCCAAGGAATCATTTATCGGTCTTGCCACGCTTCTACTTCGAGAAATGGTCGTAAAATTGCTGAACTTAATTTTAATACCAACCGTTTGGGCTGCCACTTTGTGTCTAACTAGCCTAGCTGATACTTGGTTTGTTAAAAGTTTTAGATTATCTTTAATGAATTTGATGTTAGTCATCGATATTTGGAATGTCGTTTCATTGCTAATTGATGATACATCATCTAAGTTTTCATATTCTACTTTAGAATTATCAATCCCAAAGCACCTATCATGGATATATTCTAACATTGCCGGGCCAACAACTTCTTTTAACTTATCTTGATCAGGGTAATTTGCTAAATCGCCAATAGTTTTTATACCAAGTGGTTCTAATCTAGCCCTAGTCTTTTTACCGACTCCAAATAAGTCTTTAACCGGTAGAGGCCACATAATATTAGGTATATCTCTTTTACGTAAGATCGTTATTCCTAATGGCTTTTTAATGTCTGAAGCCATTTTTGCTAAAAACTTATTAGGACCAATGCCAATACTACAAGGTAAGCCGATGACATTTAGAATATAATCTTGCATCTGCTTCGCAAAATCATATGCATTTTCCTTTACCACATCCGTCATATCCAAAAAGCCTTCATCGATACTCATCGGTTCTACTTTTGGAGTAATCGACTTTAAATAAGCAAAAAACTTATTTGAATATTTATTATATAAATCATAGTGTGGTTCAACCGCCGTTAGTCCGGGGCATAATAATAATGCTTCATTTAATAACATCGTTGTATAAATGCCATATCGTCTTGCTTCATATGATGCGGTTAAAATAATCCCCCGTTTTAAAGGATCTTTATGGCATACAACCACCGGTTTACCCTTTAGAGACGGATTATCTAACACTTCGCAAGCTGCAAAGAAACAATTCAAATCTATATGAAAAATAATACGATAATTTGTTTGCATATTACACCTATTATATATTCATTTTACTACAACTTATTCTATTTTTAAAACTATAATTGTTTTTTTTATTGATAAGTTGCATTTGCTATGCTATAATGTTTAAGAAGTTAAATTATAAAGGTGGCATATTATGGCAAAGAAATCACAAAAAGATAACAAAAAATTCATTAAAACAAAGAAAAAATTAGATGATTCTGTAGAAATTGAAATTCAAAAGAATCCATCTAAAACACTAGGTGGTAAAATTTTCATTGCTTTAATCGTAGCAGGAACAATTCTTTTACCATTAGCTGTTGTTATTGCATATATAATTATTGCATTTAGATAAAAAAGTCTTCTCACGAAGACTTTTTTTATTTTGTATTTGATTTTTTAATAGCATCATTTACAATGTTAACAGTCGTATTCTTTATTAACAATAAAAATAAATTCACTATTACATAGAATAAACCAAATAATAGTGGCTCCATCGTAACTGGAATACTATTTGGATCTAAATTACCAACTGCTACTACTATTTTATTAGTTAGGGCATATAGTTGATTAATTAAGAATGCTTCTAGAAAGCCAATTGGAATATTTACAAATATTGTCCATATCTTTTTAGCAGGAACAGGTACTAATAACCATTTATGATATTCTTTTTTATCACTTTCAAAATATAAAAAGGCACTAGTAACAAATAAATCATTTATAAAAGCAAATGCTAGACTTACTACTACATACATATCAAGACTATTCTTGATATACATACCAAGTCCCCACATAAAGAAAAAGCATATTGCTCCCGCTACCCAAAACTTAACAAAGATTACTTTAATCCATGAAGGTATTTTTGCTAATTTATCTTGTTTGTATGGTTGCTGTTCGGTCTTTTTTTGTTCTTCAGAAATCTCTTTTACAGTTCCTTCATTAATAGCTTTTGTAAGTGTGTCTACAGCTTCCACTTTTAAAGAATAATCTTCTTCTTCATATTTAGTTGGTTCTACGTATTTTTTCTTTTTCATAATTAAATTATAAACTAAATGTTGTTATTAAACAATAAAATCTGTAGATACCATATTTGATATCTACAGACTTTTCATAAGAGGATTTAATGATTTACTCTTCAGTTATATCTATTTCTTTTATTTCTTCGATATCTTTTACATCGTCTAATTCAATAGATGTATTAATCTTTTGTAATAACTTCTTATATAAAGGAAGTGTAGCAATCATAAATATTGATGCAGCAAGCATTATGATATGAACTAGGCATATTTTATATGCATCGTATACGAATAATTTATCATCAGTGATTGGAACCCCCTTTACATTAATCGCATAATCGATTAAATAACGGATTACAAAATCACAAAAGATTGATAATACTAACATAAACAACGCTACGCCAATTGAAACATATTTAGGCTTTTGTCTTCTTGGAAAAGCTGTTAAAAATGAAACAACCGACAAAATTGAACACAACATTGTAGCAAATAAACTAATTCCCATCCAAGGTTGGTTTAGAGTTGAGCATGCATTTGATGTAGTTTCAAGTTTTAAACTAAAATAAAACATTGCTACAATCATAAATACTAAAGCTATATAGTTAGGATGTCTCTTTAATGTTACTAATCTTTTACGGAACCATTCTTTAATTTTACTCATTATGTGCCTCCGTAATTGCATTAGTTGTTTCTTTATCAAAGAAATGCATCTTTTCTTCTACAAATCCAATCTTAATCATATCGTTTTGTTTATATGCACACCAACGTTTGAATTTACATACTAGTTTTTTCTCTTTAGCTAGACCATGTACTAGAGTTGATTGACCTAGATTTTCGTTAATTTTAACTTTGAAGTCAATATCCCCATCTTCTACAATGTCTTCTGGTCTAATACCGAATACAACAGTTTTACCAACATAATCTTTTAATAATCGTTGATGATCAGCTGATAATTGATATTCAAAACTTGGACATACCATCTTACCATCTTCTGTAATTTGAACATCAATAAAATTCATTGATGGCAATCCGATAAATCCTGCCACAAACAAATTCTTTGGATGTTCATATAATTCTAGTGGTGTACCAACTTGTTGAACATAACCCATTGACATACATACAATCTTATCAGCCAAAGTTAACGCTTCAGTTTGGTCATGAGTTACATAAATTATAGTAGCATTAAGTTTTTTGTGAAGTAATAATAATTCTCTACGCATTGAATTACGTAGTTTTGCATCTAAATTTGATAATGGTTCATCAAATAAGAATACTTTTGGATTACGAATTATTGCTCTACCGATCGCTACTCTTTGACGCTGTCCGCCAGATAATTGTTTTGGTTTTTTATTAAGTTGATTAGTTAGGCCAAGAATTTCAGCCGCAGCCATAACTTTAGTATGAATTAAATCACTATTTTCTTTTCTTAAAGTTAGTGAAAAAGCCATATTTTCATATACAGTCATATGGGCATATAAAGCATAATTTTGAAATACCATCGCTATATCACGATCTTTAGGTGGCATTTTAGTGACATCTTTACCATCAATTATTAATTGCCCACTTGTTATATCTTCAAGCCCTGCTATCATTCTAAGAGTTGTACTCTTTCCGCAGCCTGATGGACCAACTAGAACAACAAATTCACCATCATTTACATCTAAATTGAAATCATAAACAGCTTGAACGTTATGATCATAAATCTTATTTAAGTTAATTAAATTAAGTGATGACATAACTATTCTCCCTTGCTAGCTTTATAGTTTTTAAGTTTTGTACTATGAATAAAACTAATTATTGCTCCGCTTATTAATAAAACTGCAGATAATGCTAAATAAATAGCAATAAAAATAAAGTTTTTATTGGTAATTGCTTCTTGATGTAAACCATTAAGTGGCAATATAAAAATTCTAGCAACTTGAGCAATACCAATTACGAATAGTACAATTGAGAAATTACGATGATAATTCTTAATTTCTTCGGCACTTAAAAACACAAATAGCATAAATAACAAATTATAAAGAATTGAAATACCTACATTATATTTAAAGAAAAATGTAGAATTGCTTTTATATAGAGTGAAGAAATAAAAAACATTTAAGGCAAGGCCACCAAGAACTAATAAGTAAGCTAACTTATCGCGTTTGTAGCACATTTTATCTAATTTAATATTTTCCATTATTGTGCTCCTTCTACTAAAGTTGTCCCACTTAGTACTTGTTTTTCATATCTCATCAACATTATTTTCCAAATTAAGTTAAATATCATTCCAGCACAACATAATATATTTAATCCATACATTATTATTGCTATATCAAGCCAGAATGTAGAATCTGAATAGATTACAACTGAATAAAGCTCTGCAAATTGTTGCCATGCTTCAAAATCAATTGTTAAGAAATACTCACGCCAATAAAGCAATTCATAAATTGCCCAACCAGCAATTGCAACACATCCAATAACTTGCAAACTGGTTGCTACATAATTAGAAATATAATATTTTCTTCTATTATTAGTTCTAACTATAAATTGAAGTACGGCTAGTAAAATCATAATGATAGTAATACGTACTAATAATTTATTGAATGGTTGAATTTCATAATATATTTCTGCTCCAGGAACGCCTTCTAAAATTTCGCCTGCATCAGTAATGATTACGCATCCATTTGCTAAAGTGGCATTATATAGATTAGTTGTAATGCCAAGTGCGAAAACAAAACATAATGCACTTGATATTAACATTACAAAGCAGAATATTTTTTGGAATTTCATTTGTTTTTTCATAATTCACCTCGTGAACTAAATTTGAGATTTAACTGGAAGGAAGGAATCTTCCCTCCAGTTAAATATTTATTTTTAATAGAATTATCTATTTAGCGATATTTGTATCGTAATAAGCTTTTAGTTTCATCCAAGCAGCTGTACGAACTGTTAAGTATTCGTTTCCACCTAATTGAGACTTGAATTGTTCAACCCATGCTTGTGCTGAAGCCGGAACATTTTCAATCTTAACTTCTGTTCCGCTTGCAGGTGTCCATGTGAATGCAGTAGTTAAAGCATGTTCAGAACCATATCCATATTTTAGAATATCTGTGTAGATATTATATTTATTCTTTGTAGTTGAGAATAGTCCACTAGCACCAAGAGCTGCATAGCCACTGATTAAAGTATCTTGTTCTGCAGTTGTAGGTAAAACTGTTGGAACCATTGTATAGAATAAGTTAGAGCTGATTTCAGGAGAAACGTGTTTAATTGTTCCTGCTGCGATAGCTGCAGATACGATTGCTGCACCTTCTTTTCCACCTTCAGTTGTACATTGATATTCCATACCTTGATCTTTAACGAATCCGATTGGAAGAGTTGAGCCTAAGAACTTACGTGCATAATCTGTGTAAGAACCTTTACCTAATCTCCATAATTCATCAAGTGCTGCTGCGCTTAATTCAGGAATTTGGGCACCTTTGTATAAAGTAGTGTTGCCACTTCTCCATGCAGCTGGACCATAAGACATTAATTCTTGACCTTCTTTGCTATACATGTAATCGAATAATTTTAGAGCAGCTTGTAGTCTATCACCTGTACAAGTTGTAGGGATACACCAACCATTAGTCTTAACTGATCTCCAAGATTCAGTAAATCTCATATAAACACCATTTGCATCAGAGCCATCATACCATTTAGCAACTGGATTCATAACAGCAGATAATTTGAATTCTGCGCATTTAGCTTTTGTAGCTGAATCTTCATTGTAAACAGTTTGAGTTTGAACGTAATCATACATCATGAAACCTAAATTGTTTCTGAACATATTAACGTTAATCTTAGCTTCTGCTTGTGTATCAAATTCATTAAGAATTAAACCTTCTTCGTATAATTGGTTCATCTTAGCAACAGCTTCTGCGTAAGCTACATCGCCACGTGCGTCAGCTAATTTGCCTTCAGCGTTGAAATATAAGTAATCATTACGAGATTCAACACCTCTTACACCAAACATACTCATCATCTTGAATAAATCAGATGTTCTATCTAGAGTCTTTTCACGAGGGAAAATACCTGTAACTTTGTTATCTTCTTGTCCTGTTAGGCCAAATGAGTTAGTAATAACGCAACGAAGTAATGCAACTAATTCATCTACATCCCATGCAGCGCTATATCCAGCGAATAAATCAGATCTCTTAGTGCCATATAATCCGTTATATGCTAAGTCGATATATTCTCTTAAAGCAACAACAAGTTCAGTACCAGTTACAGCACCATGAGTATCGTTGATCTTATTGTTCATCCATTCAGCGATGTTACCATATTTAGTATTATAGTTCTTAGTAATTTCAATAACAGTCTTGCCATCAGAAGATAAACCATCAACTTTAACAGTTCCAGTTGTAGGCATATATGGTGTATAAACTGCTGCTTGACCACTTACTTCTGCAAATGTGTCGTCTTGAGTTGGAGCATAAGTTTCACCATCAAGTAAAGTTTGTAACCAGTCAATACGCATTAAGAAATATTTTTCAATATCATCATAACCATCAAAGTAAGGAGCATAATAGATTGCACCAGTTTCTACATCACTTAATAATGATAAGTAAACGATTGGGTTATTCTTTAAGAATCTCTTGAAGTTAGGCATGTAATCTAACCATTGAGATAAGTCAACGATCTTACCAACTTTACCATCTGCTGCCATATCACTAGCGTTACCAACTACGATATCAACACCTTCAAAGTTATCTGTTCTCCAAGCTTTGTATTCATTAGCTGCACTTGATGCGCCAGTGTATACATTGTTGAACTTAACCTTTAATAATTTTTCTAATTCTGCCCAAACTGGCTTTAAGTCATTTTTAACATATGTTTTACCATCTGCTAATAATAAACCATCACCAACAACACTTTCATCTTGGAAAGTAATAGTTGTAGCTGTAGAGTTATGAGCAACTGCTAATCTTAATTCAGTGTTATCAGCATATTCTAAAACTTTAGCTTCAGGGTCTTTTTCACCACAAACAGTACAAACACCGTCTAGGTAATCATGACCTTTAGACTTGATAACTTCAGTTTTAGTTTCGCCACATTTTTCACAAGTAAATGTCTTAACGCCATCTTCTGTACATGTAGCTTCTTTTGTTACTTGACCTTGATCCCATTTATGAACGCATTTTCCGCATCCAACAAGGACTAAAACAAGTAAAAATAATAAAGAATAAGTTAAAAATCTCTTCATTTAATAATTTCCTCCTCTTTTTTCCTTTATTCTTTTTTATATTATTCCTTTACACCACCCATATTTACGCCTTTTGCAAAATACTTTTGGATATAAGGGTAAATAATCAATATTGGAATTATCGCACAGATAACCATCGTATAAACAATTGAATTCAAAGAGTAAACTTCTACGTTAATTGCTCCTTGGTCTGAATTCCAAATGTTATCTTCTAGATATCTACGGATATAAACTTGTAATGGCCATTCGAACGAATGATTTGCAGGAATCATTCTTTGTGCCCAATAATAACCATTCCACCTAGAAATACCGAAGAACAAGCCGACAGTTGCAATTGTTGACTTACTCATTGGAACATAAACTTTAGTCAATACTTGAAGCTCAGTAGCTCCATCGACTATGGCTGCTTCTTCAATTTCTGAAGGAACACCTTCAAATGCATTTCTCAACAAAATTATGTTCATTGCTGCCATACCCATGGCAATAACAATCATCCACTTAGTATCTTGAATACCAATACTATTAAATACTGTTAAAGTCTTTTTATAATTTAGGTATTGAGGAACAACACCTGCTGAGAACCACATTGTGAATACTAAAATAAAGTTGAAACCTTTTCTAAATAATAATCTCTTCTTACTTAAAGCATATCCACCTAGTATCGCTACAAATAGTGAGAATACTGTTCCATAGAATGTTAAGAATAATGTGTTTGCATAACTAATCCAGAAAGCATTATTCTTAAAGATTTCGGCAAATGCCGCAAACTGAATATCTTTAGGAAGTAAGATAATTTCATTGTTATCTACTACATCTCTTCCTGAGATGGCTGATGATATAGCATATACGAATGGATATAAACAGCAAATTGCAAATGCTGTAAGCAATGTATACGCTAAAATCTTAAATATTAGTTCTGATACTTCTAATCTACGTTTCATATTATCACCTAGTATAACGAAGTATCCGTTGCTTTCTTACTAATTAGGTTAGCACCAATTACTAGAACCATACTTGTAATGTTATTTACAAATTCTGGAACAGTTGAGAATGCTAAACCACTCTCTTGCCAATCAAGAGCAAGAGTTGATACTACTTGAGCAGTAACTTCTGTATAAGTAGTTTTCAGTAGAATTACTTGTTCATATCCGATTGATAAAAGTGATCCAATACGAACGATTAACATAATTACAATTGTAGATAGCATCGCAGGTAATACTACATATCTCATTTGCGCCATTTTGCCTGCTCCATCTATTTGAGCAGCTTCATAACTTGTAGGATTAATAGCTATAACAGCTGCAAAATATACAATTGAGCCATAACCAGCACCTTCCCAAATACCAGAAATTATGTAAACTGGTCTAAAATATTGTGCATTATACATCATACCAGCTTCAGTTACTTCTTTTTCTACTAAACCAAGTTTAGCAAGTAACTGAGCAACTACACCAGCGCTACCACCAACTACAGTATTAGCTCCTGATAATAATAACCATACAAGAGTAGTCATAACTACAATTGAGATAAATTTAGGTAAATATGTTAATACTTGTAATACGCTACGATAAGCATTTGATTTAATTTCATTGAAGAATAAAGCGATTACGATTGGTACAGGAAAGCCAAATAATAATCCATAGAAACTTAAAACAAATGTATTTCTAAAAGCCATCCAAAACTTTGAACTATATCCGCCAAATAAAACTGTTTGAAAATTGGCAAAGCCATTAAAGTATTGGTCACTTGCACTAACTGCTGCTCCATTTAAGTTAGACTTAAAGGCAGTAAGCAATTCATACATTGGTAGATATCTCCAACAAATAAAGATGAATAGCATTGGGACAAGCATCAAATATAAGCGCCAATCTTTCAAAATTGTTCTTAAAACAATTTTCCAATGATCTTTTTCAACGTTATCGCGAACAACTTGTTCTTTATCCATGACATATTGGTTAGTTTCTTGATCTAACTTAATATGTTCATCAAGTTGGAATTTCATTGCTTTCACCCTCCGTTTCTTCTTTTATTCTTTTAATGTAGGCAATTTGATCTTCAAAAATACCATTTTGAAGTCTAGCAATTAATATAATTACTAATCCAATCACTACATTTAAGGCATCACTTCCTAAGAATCCAATTAAGATTCTAAAGAAATCTCCACCCAAAAAAATATCTGAAAATATAGTTTTGCCTACTTCAATTAACAAAAAGGCAGTAACTACATATCCAATTGATATAAATAAATTCTTTTTAACTTTTTCTTTACCTTTAATAAACCATAATATGTTTATTAATATAAATAGATTACCTAAAATATAAGCTAAATAATTTTTATAAGTTATTCCATCACTATGTAATGATATTGCATACACATATGCAACTGACCCTATTACAACAGTAATTGAAGCATATAATCCCCATCGCATTAATACAATTAATACAATTGGAATTAATAAAGATATCGTAAATATGTTATTAGTAAAATATGTAGCGAAAAATTCAATCAAGAATAAGATTACGCTAAATATACCAATATCAATTGCTCGATATCCATGAATCGATAATCCTTTTTTCATAATTTATAATTATTTAATTACCTTTTCATCTTCTTGATTAAAGAAATACATTGACTTATATGGTATTAAGAAGCGAATAACTTCTCCCATTTCAGGTGTATCATGTGGATCAATTTTAATAACTATATTATTGTCACCAATCTTAGCATAAACATTAGTATTATCACCAAGTAATTCACTTACTTCTACTAACGCTTCTATCAAAATGCCTTCTTCATCCTTAACATGAGCTTCAAGAATTGCTGCTTCTGGTCTAAAGCCAAAGATGACATTTTTATGATTTTTTACTAATTCATAATTATTAAGAGGGATATTAACATCAGTTTGATTTAATAATAATAAATTATCAATAACTTCGCCCTTAACAAAATTCATTGGTGGTTCACCAATAAATCCAGCTACAAATACATTTACAGGGTTGAAATATAGTTCATATGGTGTACCAACCTGTTGAATATAGCCATCTTTCATAACAACAATTCGATCTGCCATTGTCATAGCTTCAGTTTGATCGTGAGTTACATAAATTGTAGTAGCACCAATCTTACGATGAATATCAATGATTTCTGATCTCATTGTTACACGTTGTTTAGCATCTAGATTAGATAAAGGTTCATCCATTAAGAATACATCTACGTGTCTAATAATTGCTCTACCAACTGCTACTCTTTGTCTTTGGCCACCAGAAAGTTCTCTTGGTTTACGATCTAGGTATTCTTCTAGTCCTAAAATCTTAGCAGTTTTTATTACTTTTTGTTCGATTACTTCTTCATCAATTCCTAGTAATTCTAGTCCAAATCCAATGTTTTCATAAACTGTTAAGTTAGGATATAAAGCATAACTTTGGAATACCATTGCTACTCCTCTTTGACGAGGTGAAAGCATATTAGCTAACTTTCCATCAATGTAAAATTCACCTTTAGTAATGTCTTCAAGTCCAGCAATCATTCTTAAAGTCGTACTCTTTCCGCAGCCAGAAGGCCCTACAAGTACGATGAATTCTCCATTATTAATTTCCAAATTAAAACCATAAACAGCTTGAAAACCATTTGGATATATTTTATTGATTCCTTTTAAAACTAGATTTGACATAGATTAATCCTTTCAAGACTTTTTATTCTAGATAATAAACATTCGTTCGTATATACATACTACGTTCGTATTTTTACTTATTTACATACCATTTTAGCACGGCAAGCGTTTACAGTCAATGTAAAACGTTAATTTATTTTTTAAATTTTTCTAGATAAATCTTATTTTTTTTATTTAGGTTGTTTTCCGATATAAGCTAATATTCCACCATCCACATATAAGATATGACCATTAACAAAATTTGATGCATCACTTGCTAAAAAGATAGCCGGGCCCATTAAATCATCAGTTTTGCCCCATCTAGCAGCTGGAGTTTTAGAGATAATAAAACTATTGAATGGATGGCCTTCTACTCTTAAAGGAGCAGTTTGAGGAGTCTCAATATAGCCTGGGCCAATACCATTACATTGAATATTATATTCGCCATATTCTGAAGCTATATTTCTTGTTAACATCTTTAATCCGCCTTTAGCAGCTGCATATGCGGATACAGTTTCTCTACCTAATTCTGACATCATTGAACAAATGTTAATGATTTTACCATGACCTTTTTTGATCATTGAAGGAATTACAGCTTTTGATACGATAAATGGTGCATTTAAATCTACATCGATTACTTTTCTAAAATCAGATGCTGCCATTTCAATCATAGGAATACGTTTAATAATGCCCGCATTATTAACTAAAATATCAATAACACCAACTTCTTCTTCAATTTTTTTAACAAGTGCGTTAACGGCTTCCTCGTTAGTTACATCACAAACATAACCATGAGCTTTAATGCCTACTTCTTCGTAAGCTTTTATTCCTTTATCAACTAATTCTTGATTAATATCATTAAAACAAATTGTAGCACCAGCTTCGCTAAATCCTTTTGCAATAGCAAAACCAATTCCATAAGATGCACCAGTAATTAATGCAACTTTACCATCTAATCTAAAATTAATCATTTTATTCTCCTTTAACTATCTTTCTTGCTTGTAAGCATATATTTTTAATTTCTTCACTATTTCCTTTAACTAGCCAACTTCCTCCGCAAGCCCATACTTTACTATTTGCTACGAAATCGGCTAAATTATTATTATCTACTCCACCAGTAGGCATAAATTTAACTTGAGGGAAAGCAGCGCCTAGCGCATTAATTGCTTTTAAGCCTCCATATACACCTGCCGGAAAGAATTTAACTACGCTAATTCCATGGTCAATTGCATTCATAATTTCAGTTGGTGTAACTATTCCTGGTAAGTAAGGAATATTATTTGCAAAACAAGCTAAATACACATCTTCACTAAAACCAGGGGAAACAATAAATTTTACACCTAATTCTATGGCTTCAATTGCTTGTGTTTTATTAATAACAGTTCCTGCTCCAATTAACATATTTGGATAATTATTAATAGCTAGCTTAATGGCGTCTTTTGCACATTCTGTTCTAAAACAAATTTCTGCACAGTTTACATCACCAGCTAGCAAAGCATCTAAAGTTGGTGCTACTTCTTCTATATTTTTAAAAGTGACAACTGGAACTAATTTAATATCTTTAATTTGCTCTAATACGTCCATTATTTTAAATCCTTATTTAAAATATCATCCATATCGGTAAATGTTTGGTTTTCACCACACATTCCCCAAATAAAGATATAGTTACGAGTTGCACAACCTGAATGAATTGACCAGCTAGGAGAAATTACAGCTTGTTCATTATGTAATAAAATATGTCTTGTTTCATCTCCTTGGCCCATAAAATGACATACAAAATCATTTTCAGTTAAATTGAAATATAAATATACTTCCATTCTTCTTTCATGTGTGTGGCATGGCATTGTATTCCATACGCTTCCTGGAGCTAGAATTGTCATTCCCATAACAAGTTGACAGCTTTCGCATACAGCAGGATGAACATATTGATTAATTGTACGTACATTTAAGTTTTCAGCTTCTCCTAAATGTACTTTTCTAGCTTTTTCTAGTGGAATATGAACAGTAGGGTAGCTTTTATGAGCAGGACTAGAGTTAATATAAAACTTAGCGGGATTATTAGCATCACATGACACAAATTCTACTTCTTTAATACCACGACCAGCATATAAGCCATCTTGGTAATTCATATCATATTCTTTACCATCTAAAATAATCTTACCTTTACCACCAATATTAATTACACCCATTTCTCTTAATTCTAAGAAATAATCACTGGCAAGTTCTTTGCAAGAGCCTAAACTTAACGGTCTATTAACAGGCATTGCTCCACCAGCAATGATACGATCATTGTGTGAATAAACTAAATTAATTTCATCAGGAATAAAAACTTGTTCGATTAAGAAATGTTCTCTTAATTCACTTGTTGTGTAATGTTTTACATCATTTGGATGATTTGAATACCTAGTTTCTAGTTTCATATTATTCTCCTATCTTTGTACACGACCTGATGCGTCGCCTTTTATTAATTTATATACTTCTTCAAGTGATACCATATTGTAATCACCTGGAATAGTTTGCTTTAATGCACTAGCACCAGCTGCAAAATCGATAGCTGTTTGGGCATTTTCTCCATTTAACAAGCAATGAATTAAGCCAGCAGCAAAACTATCACCACCACCTACACGGTCTACAATTCTAATTTCATAATGACGTGATAAATAAAACTCTTTACCATCATATAGAAGCCCACTCCAACCATTATCACTAGCTGAATGACTAACTCTAAGCGATGTAGCAATATATTTAAAGCCATATTTATCTTTCATTTGTTTAAAGATAGCTTTATAACCTTCTAGATTAAGTTTACCACTAGTAACACTTGTTCCTTCAGGTTTAAATCCTAAACACTTATCTGCATCTTCTTCATTACCAATGCATACATCCACATATTTCATTAGCTCACTCATTGTAGCTCTTGCTTCATCGACGCTCCAAAGTTTACCTCGATAATTTAGATCACAGCTTACCATTACACCATATTCTTTAGCCTTCTTTAAAGCTGCAAGTGTTAATTGTCTCGCTTCTTTAGATATAGCTGGAGTAATTCCCGTGAAATGGAACCAGTTGCAATCTTTAAATATTTGATCAAAATCAAAATCTTCAACTTTGGCTTCAGAAATTGCAGAATGTTTGCGGTCATAAATTACTTTACTAGCGCGTAGTCCAGCACCAGTTTCTAGAAAATAAATACCAAGTCTATCTCCACCTCGTGCAATATAACTAGTATTTACTCCATATCTACGTAAAGAATTAATAGCAGCTTGACCTACTTCGTGAGATGGTACTTTAGTTACAAAATAAGCATCTTCACCAAAGGCAGCTAAGTTTACCGCAACATTAGCTTCGCCTCCACCATATTCCACTGATAATGAATCACTTTGAACAATTCGTTTGTAGTTATCAGGTGAAAGTCTAAGCATTACTTCACCCATTGTTACGACTTTTTTCATAGCTTCCTCCTTAATAATTATATTCTTTGCCATTTTGGCCATTTATATCTACATTTTTGATATTTACTTTATCTACATTTCTAAAATAGAATCCACCTTTTGCTACCTCATCGCAATCTAACATCATAGCCGGTGTTGTTTTATCTACATCTTTATCTGTATATGTAACTATAATATTTTCTAAGTTAATTTCTTCAATTTTAGCTTCTGGTAAGCCGTAAAAGTAACCTGCACAAATACGCGTATTAATTAAATACATATTTTTAAACGTGAAACTACCTAAATGTGGAGTTCTATTATCTACAGGTAAAGCAATCTTAGACTGTACATAATCGTTTTTACCATCCGCATCGCAATAATAAAACATATTAATAACTAATCCGCTACCTACATTATTCATATAAATATTATCAAATACTACATTCTTAATAACGGCTTTATCGCCTCTACCACGTCTAGTTTTAATTCTAAAACCACGATCTGTGCCATCAAAATAGCATTTACTTACACTTACATCTTCTATTCCGCAGCTTGCTTCACTACCAAATACAACTCCACCATGGCCATCACCCATATAACAATTTCTAATTGTTACATTAGTAGTTGGTTTATAATGATCTTTAACCATTTCAATCTTACCTGATTTTATAGCTATACAATCATCACCTGTATTAAATTTAACTCCTAAAATTAATACATTATCTGAGCTTTCTGGATCAATTCCATCAGTATTTGGACTATATTTATCAGCTTCTATCTTTAAATCAATAAATCTTAAATGATTAGAATAATATGGATGAATTGTCCACGATGCACTGTTTCTTACTGTAACGCCTATAATATCAATATTACTCGACTGGTTAATAAAGATATCATGTGGTCTCCATGCCCCTCTCATAACTTTATGATTAATCCACCAATCGCTATTTTGAGCATTTCCGTCAATTACTCCTTCTCCTACTAAACTAAAACTCCTAACATTAATAGCAGTAATTAAACTAGCATAGTTTGGACTACTTACCCCTTCCCAGCTTCCACCTGGGGCATCATCAATTAGTGATGGAATAATTGGATATTTATTTCGATCAATTTCACCAAGTAGTATTGCATCTTTTTCCAAATAAATTGTTAGATTAGATTTCACAAATAAAGGTGTAATTAAATAAATACCTTTAGGAAAATATATAACACTATCTGTATCAGCTATATTAATCAATTCTTGAATAGCGCTACTTACTAAAGTTTTACCCGAATTATCGATATTATAATCTAAAGCATTATAAATCTTAGATGGAGCGATTGTTTTAATGTACACTACATCCATATATTCACAAGTTACTACTTTTACCATGTAGCTAGTATCCGGAATTAAACCAAACAATGTAAATACATTCTTCTTGTTATCTTTTAAAACTAATTCTTCGCCCAAATAAACATCATATTCACAACTAGAAAAATATGGATGTTCACATATAAGTTCAAATGTAGCACTAAAATAACTAACATGAACTGATTTAAAGATATTTCGATTTATTTTTGCCATAAAATCCTCCGATCTTATTAACATTTTAAAATTTAAAAGTCTTTTTAAACTTTAAAATATTAATAAATTTGTTATAATGCTACTAGTGAGGTAACAAATGGTAATAGTTGTAGATAAGTTAACCAATATTGATACAATTAATAAAGGTATATCTTTATTAAAGACAGGAGATACATTAGAAGTCCATGAAGGCCTATATTTAGAAAAAGTAAAAATTACTTTATCTAATATATCTATTAAAGGAATTGGTAATGTTATGATTTCTAATAACGATTATGCTCTAAAAATTCATAAAGATGGATTAGAATATAATACTTTTAGAACATATACTTTAGAATTAATTGGGGAAAATATTAATTTAAATAATATAAAAGTAATTAATTCTAGTGGCGATGGAAGATTATATGGACAAGCAGTTGCCCTATCAGTTATTGGAAATAATATTAAATTTGAAAACTGTATGTTTGATGCTTTCCAAGATACTATCTTTATTGGTCCACTTCCCCTAGATTTAATTGATAGATATGCTAATTTCTTAGAAAAAGATGAATTAGTATATCCTAAAGACCATAAAGTTTATTTTAATAATTGTATTATATCTGGAGATGTAGATTTCATCTTTGGCGCCGGTAGTGGAATCTTTACAAAATGTATCATTCATTCTAAATCACGTTCAGGCTACGTTTGCGCTCCCGCAACTGAAGCAAATGATTTTGAAGGTTTCTTCTTCGATAAATGCAAATTCACAGGTGAGGCCAGTTCTAATACATATCTAGCTCGTCCTTGGCGCGACTTTGGTATGGTTACATTTAGAGATTGTTTATATGAAAACCATATAATTAATGAAGGTTTTAATAAATGGAATGATTCATCCCGCGATAAAACTGCTAGATTTTATGAATTTAACTGTAAATATATTGATAATCATGATTACAAAAGAGTTGATTGGATTAATAAATAAGGCACAGGCACTCCTGTGCCTTATTTTAGTCTTCCTTCATAAATGATGTATCTACTAAATATGCAGCTAATGGGTGATGAATCTTTTTTAATTCATCAATAAATATATTAGCCATCATATATGCTCCATCAGCTCTTAGGTGAGTATTATCATACATACCATTAGGATAATGAGGATAAATTCCTTTATCAAAGATCATAAAGAATCTTTTAGATTCATCATCTCCAAGTTTCGCATATAAGTCTTTAGTGATAGATGTCATATCGATACATACTAATTTTAATTCTTTAGCTACTTGCGTCATAGCCAAAGGATAATCACCATGAACATTTCCTCTAATTACCCCATTATCAAAAAATCTACGATAAATTGATGTGCAAAAAATTGGTCTAGCGCCTCTAGAAAGCACGTCTTTAGCCATTTTACGTAAATTTTCTTGATAAGAGCCAAAGACTGTTGTATACCTTTCTGGTTTATCTGGCTTTTGATCATTATGACCAAACTGTATTACTACATAATCCCCTTCTTTTACTTCATTTAAAGCTTTATCATATATGCCTAAATCAATAAAGCTTTTAGTGCTACATCCGTTTTTTGCAAAGTTTAAGATTTCCACTTCTTTATTAAAGAATAATGGTAGCATCTGTCCCCATCCCATTTGGGGATAAGTTGATGCATCATTATATTGCATTGTGGAATCACCAAAAAGGATTATTCTCATTCATCAACTCCAAAATAATCTTTTGCGTTATTAAAGCAAATATTTTGTACAATTTTGCCAACGAATTCTAAATCGGCAGGATATTCGTGATTATCAATTAATTCACCTAAGAAGTCACATACAATTCTTCTAAAATAATCATGTCTAGGATATGACAAGAAACTTCTAGAATCTGTTAACATCCCCACAAAATTACTAATTAATCCCATTGAAGATAAAGCAGCAAGTTGTCGTTTAATGCCATCTTTTTGGTCATTAAACCACCAACCAGATCCAAGTTGAATCTTACCTTTAGTATTATTTTGGAAACATCCAGCTAAAGCAATTAAAGCTTCATTATCATTAGGGTTTAAAGAATATAAAATAGTTTTAGGAAGTGAATTTGTAGAATCAAGTTTTGCCATTAATTTTTGTAAAGCATTGATGTCTACACTATTATTAATTGCATCAAATCCAGTATCTGGTCCAATTAAACCTAACATTCTTTCACTATTGTTTCTTAAAGCACATAAATGGTATTGTTGGCTCCAGCCTAATCTTGCATATTCTTTCCCAAAGAATACTAACATATAACTACGATATTTATTAATTTGATCATCAGTTAATTTTTTACCATTTCTTTTCTCGATAAAAGCTAAATTAACTTCTTCTTCATTTGCATCTAAATATTTGAGAGTATCTAGGGCATGATCACTAATTCTACAACCCATTTGATTAAAGAACTCTATTCTTTCTTTTAATGCTTTAGTAAATAAGCTTAAATCAGTTAATTTATAACCAACTACATCTTCTAATTTATCTACCCATTCATTAAACCAATCGAGTTCAATATTAACTGCTTTATCAGGTCTAAAAGCAGGTAATACTTTTACTTTAAATGATTTATCTTCTTTTATTAATTTGTGATATTCTAAACTATCTACTGGATCATCAGTTGTACATAACACCTTAACATTATTCATTTCAATCATCTTACGAGGTGTTAGGCTCTTTAGTTTTTCATTAGCTAAATCATAAATTTCTTTTGCTGAAGATGGTGATAACTCTTTATTAACACCAAAATATTTAACTAGTTCCATATGAGTCCAAGTATATAAAGGATTACCAATTGTATAAGGAACTGTTTCAGCCCATTTTAAGAATTTTTCATAGTCACTCTTATTACCGGTAATATATTCTTCACTAACCCCATTCGCTCTCATACTTCTCCATTTGTAGTGATCACCATAATGACCTTCTACTAGCCATGCTTTAGTTAAATTAGCAAATGGTTTATTTTCATATATTTCTTTAGGATTTAAATGACAATGATAATCAAAAATAGGCATATCTTTTGCATATTTATTGTATAAAACTAAACCAGTTTTTGATTTAATTAAATAATTATCTCCTAGATACATTTGCATCCCCCTTATAACCTTGTTTAGCACTAACAAATGATGCTATATCTTTAAATTCTTTGATTTCTGCTTCAACGATTCTTTCATCTTCATTATCTTTTACTCTACTAAATAATATTGCTCCACTTGCTTTACCTTCATGATTAAATACAGGCATTGTTAACGAATACATATAAGATAATGATTTACCATCATCAACGCCATATCCAGCTTCTTTAATATTAGCAATATCATTAAGTAAATCTTCATAATAAATATTCTTAATTCCACCAAAATCATTTCTTAAAATACTAGATAGTAATTCTTCTTGACGCTCTGGACTAGCAAACGCTAATAGCGCTCTACCAGCAATATTTTCATAAAGAGGCTGTTGAAGACCGACATCAGTTGTTTGAATCTTTGTGTTCGGTGCTTCATATTTATAAATAAATACTAATTTATCACCTAGTCTTTTACAAGCAAAGACAGTTACTCCATATTTATCCGCAAACTTTCTTAAGTAAGGGGAAGCAAAATTGATAAAGTTAGAATTTTTAGTATAAGCCTGACCAATCGCAAATACTTTAGAACCAATCACATAATTTTTTTGCCTTGGATCTTTATAATAAATTGCATCTTCTTTATACAATGCTTGCAAAATATCATAAACTGATGCTTTAGGCATATCTAATGCTTTATAAATTTCAGATAGTGTTATACCTTCAGGATATTTTGCAATTAATTCTAAAATCTTTAATGTTTTTTCTGCTGATTTATTGATTGCCATCTTTAGCCTCCAATTCACTATATGCCATGATAAATGGAGCAACACCCTTTACTTCATCGGCTACTACATCTTCTGACATATAATATTCTATACTTCCATTCCTTCTCGCATTATCAAGTCCAGCGACTCTACAAATGCCATTTAAATGATTTCCATCAAATTTCTTTTCTAAAATTGTATTAAATATTTTATTACCTAAATCATTATAATCAGCCATTTTAATCCTTTTTGCTTTTAAAATTGCATAAGCAAGCATGGCAGATCCTGATGTCTCTAAATAATTACCATTGAAAAAAGCTTTATCTACTACTTGATATAACATTCCTTCATCTAAATATTTAGATAATCCATCCACTAATAAGTTTAATACATCTTTAGCTTCATTTAGTTCTAATAGTTCATAAATATCAACCATAGCCATTGCCACCCATCCACAAGCTCTACTCCATACATTAGGCGACTTACCAGTTTCCTTATCTGCCCATTGCATTAATCTTGCTTCATCATATGCATGGGTAAATAGGTGTCTATCATTATCATATAAACGATTAATTAGATTATTTAGTTGATGTTTGATATCTAGAATATCTTCTCCATCGCCAAAGTATTTCGCATATTTTGCATAAAATACTAAGCCCATATAAATTCCATCCATCCATACTTGGTGTGGATAAATTTGTTTATGCCAAAAACTTCCTTCTTTTGTTCTTGGGTGAAGTCTAAGTTGAGAACAAAGTGTATCAATTGCAGTTCTAAATTTAGATAATTTTGCATCTAGATATAAATCTATAAGTGCATTTCCGCTACAAATATTATCAATATTATATTCATCTACTTTATAATTTTTAATTGTTCCATCATCTTCAATATGGTTATCATAAAAATTATAAACAAAATCATAATATGTTTGATTTTTAGTAACTTTATATAAATCGTAAATTGCTGTCATTAAGATTCCATCTTCATAACACCATCTACCATTTTTATAAGGCTTGAAGTTATCTATATAGTTATTGATGTAACTGATAATATCTTTATTCATCTTCATAACTCCTTAAATATTCAATACTTGATTTAATATCTGGCTCTTTTACTCCTTCTAAGATCAATATAGCATTTGGAAGGTATTTTTTTATTATTGGCATAAGTTCTTTATAATTCATTAAGCCTTTGCCAATACTAACTTGTACTAATTTATTATCTTCTACGATAAAATCTTTAATATGTATAACTTTAATTTTATCACCAAATAAATTGATACATTCTTTAAAGATATTTAGATGGTCATTATAATTATCGATATTTAAATAATTATATAAATCAACTGTACAAGCATCCAAACCTAAATCATTTAATAATTCATTAAGTAGCACTGGTTTATAAACCACATGATTCCATGCGCCTTCAATTAAAGGATATGATTGATTATTACTATTCTTTAGATCTTTAATTACTTCTTTTACTTTATTAAATGATTCAATTGTATGATTACCATCTACATATATCCATTTATCGCCATTTAGAGATCCTGTTTCACTACCTACATATTTAGTATCAAACAAATATGCATACTTCATACATTCTTTAAAATAATCAATGGCTTTTAATCTTTTCACCACATTAGGATGAATCATATTAAAATAAGCACCAATCATCGCTACTTTAATATCGCTAGCCTTTAATTTGTTAGCTAGAGTAGTTAAGTTTTCTTTATTAAATTCAAAATCTTTAAAGGCTTTGCTTATTACAAGTTGTAAATAATCCAAATCATATTGTTTAAATGTCTTAATAAAATCATCTACATCAAAGAATGGAGCATTAGGTAGATCGTGGCCTCTGATACCGATATTAAAACGCATATTTTACCTCTATAAATATCCCAAACTTTTTAGGGTTAATACGATTATAAATATAGTAACACTTGATACTAAGGTCGACCATACAACTAGTTGACTAGCTAGTAGATGGTCATTATTCATCTCTTTAGCCATAATAGCACTGACCACGGCTATAGGGCTAGCGAAGATGGCAATTAATGTGGCGAATTCGTAATTTGCAAAATCAAAGCAAAGTGAAGCTAGTAAAAATACTACTACTGGTACAACTATCATTCTTACGATTACGCCTGTTATTAATAAACCTTTAGATTCACTACTTACACTAAACTCAAATTGTCCACCTACGATAATTAAAGCTAGAGGGGATGCAATCTTAGCTAGTGAATCAAGGGTTTTATATAAAAAGTTAACATTATCTCTAACAACAAATGCACTAGAAGGAATAATTAGTCTAAATATTAATACTAATAATCCACCAAATATAGCAATTATTAAAGGGTTTTTAATAATTCCTAATAATACTTTCTTAAAATGATTAGTGTTTTCATCTTTATCTACAAATATAGATAGCGCGACTACTGATAACATATTAAAAAGTGGAATACAAAAGATACTCATTAAGGCTACCGTCGCTCCGGTTTTTGCAATTAATTCATTATCGCTAAATAAAGAGGTAGCTAGGGGGATACCAATAAATGCATAATTTGATCGCATAATACCTTGAATCATTACACCTTTTTTAGTGTTATCTTTCACAAACAAGATTACATATATTAGTGCTAATAAAAATATAATAATTATCGCACTTACACTAAAGATAACCAGCCTCCAAGGTAAGCTACCTAAACTTGAATCATATAAATTCTTAAAAAGTAGTGCGGGTAATGCTACATAAAAGCAAAATTTATTAGCTATTTGGATAAATTCTGGACTAAAGAATTTAATCCTTTTTAAAAAATACCCAAGTGCTACGAGTAGTATCAATGGCGCTACCGCATTAAGAGTAAATAATATGTTTTCCATATTAGCCTCTCAAATCATAAAATGGTTCTAAATATGCTTTAGTGTTTTCAACCATTTCTTTAAATAAAACTTTGGAATCAGCTTCTTTTAAATATTTACAAAGCGGATCAGTTTTAAATACATTAAATATGGCATACATATCGCGAGATAGAATTGCTAAATGTAGTTTAATTTGATTTTTCGCATTTAGGTTTATCATTTCTGCTACTTCATCAGGTATGTCAGTTGTTGTTTTATCTGGTTTAAATAAGCCTTTAGTGAATAAACAATTAGATTCAACAACGCTACTTGGTGGTAAATATGCTGCTTGGCAACAATTAGGCATATTGATATTTGATTTAACATCGCCCAGTCCTAGTAGTGCTTTTATTAAATCTACTGCTTCTTCATTTGATTTCTTTAATTCAAATTTAATTTTACCGCTAACAACATCATTTAAGTATTCTATTTTTTCATTTGCTTTTTGTATACGATAATCGACACTAGTTAAAGCAAAATGCCAATTATCTACTACTCCAGGAGATGCTAAATACATTTTAGGATCCATGAATTCTACTAGGTGTCTATCACCTGCACAAGGTAAGATGCCATATTTTTTAAATAAATCCATCTTTACTAAATTACCATAAGCAAAAGGATTAGTTTTATAATCATCTGGATTGCCATGTTCATATAAACCTTCATTATAATGTTTCTTTATAAACTTATTTAATATATTAAAGACATTATAGTGGCCATAATAACATCTAGTCATCCATGTGAAATGGTTAACTCCTGTTATATTACAACTTAAATCTTTTCTAGAAGGTAATACGCCCATTTCTTTTTGTATTACTTTACATAAGAATTCTTGAGTATTAAATACTTCATGGCAGCAGCCAAAAGCTTTTATTCTTGGGTAAACAGAATAAAGAGTTTTAACACAAATAGCAAGTGGGTTAGTTAAGTTAACTACGATTGCATCTGGGCAAAGTTCTTTAATCTTCTTACCAAAGAATTCAAAAATAGGAACGGTTCTCATAGCTCTTAAGATTCCGCCAGGGCCTGTTGTATCACCAACTGATTGGTAAATACCATACTTTTCTGGAGTGTGCACATCGCTTGCCATTTCTTTAAATGTGCCAGGTAAAATTGATATTACTACTACATCAGCATTTATTAAGGCACTATCGATATCGCGAGTAACTGTATAACCCCATTTAGTAACTACGTTATCACAATTATTAATGATATTTCCTAATTTTTGATTACGAAGGGCAGCATCATAATCAATATCGTATAAACAAATTTCCCCACATAGGTCTTTTTGTAAAGATAGATCGCTCATAAATATATTTGCCCACATTTTTGAGCCTCCACCAATATAAGCTAATTTGATTTTTTTCATATGCTGCCCTCTGCTTCTTTAAAATTTTTCTTTATTAATCCATAATCCTAGTGCAGGATTTGGGATAAAATATATAGTTTCTCCGTTTTCTAATGTGTTATAACCGAATTGAAGTTTATTTGGATCATATAATTTAATTGCTTCATCATAATCCATTGCTTTAAAATTTACGTATTCAATCTCTTCTTTAGAAATATTCTTTACACAATAAGTAATATTGAATCTACCATCACTTGATCCATGGATTAAGTGAGCAGCAGCTCCCATATTTTCTTGTAAATCAGCGTTTTCTTTAAATAAGTCTAAAACTTTTATACGGCCTACATAACCATATTTTCTAATTAGTTTATCGACACCTAAATCTTCACCAAATTTAGTTACACCTGGGGCTAATATGATTAAATCGCCACCATCAGCTATTGCCATTCTTGTTCTATAGATGGCTTTATTACCAAGCCATGTGCTTCTAAATTCTTTAGGTTCTAAGTAAACTACACATTTTTTTATTCCTGTATCCACAAAACTGATGTTTTTCTCTTGAGCTAAAGCAATTGCTTCTTCTAAGCATTTACGTCCAATACCAATAAATAGGCCGTGAGTATGGATAGCTCCACCTGGATTAGTAGTTACAGTTAATACGTACATTATAGGTCTTTCTTTTAAAAAGTGTTCACAGCCATAATCAAATACTTTACGTACAGGAGTATGATCTTTCCCCATCATTCTTTCCATTCCGTAAACTGCTCCAATCATATGGCTCGCATTAATCATTCTTTTTCCCCCACAACCTACAAATAAGTTCTTAGAGTGATTGGCCATACCAATTACTTCATGGGGAACTACTTGACCGATTGATATGATTAAATCATATGATTGGTCCATGATTAATTTATTAACTTCTACATCCACAGATTCAGTCCATAATCCATCAGTAATACTAGAGATATATTCACCAGGTACTTCACCAATTTTTACAACATCGCTTCTCCAATTATGATAAATGAAAGCATCATACGGAATATCACCAAACATTTCTTCGCATTGCTCTTTACTCATCGCTTCATGAGTGCCTAAAGCTGGTAAAATATCAACTTTACAATGATTAATTAATGTATGGTAATAATAATTAGTAATTAGGCCTGCATTAGAATAAAATCTAGTGAAATCAGGAGGTAATAATAATACTTTTTTTAAAGATTTACCTTTAATTGATTTATCTAAAGCATTAATGATTTCTTCTTTAGTTAAGGAATCATTTTTAGCTTTTACAAAAATATCCATTTTTATACTCCGCTATATGCACTAAATCCGCCATCAATTGGTAGAACTACGCCAGTTACAAAGCTACTAGCTTTACTATCAAGTAACCATAGTACGGCGCCAACTAATTCTTCTGGCTCACCAAATCTACCCATTGGTGTATTATTTAATATCTTTTTAGTTCTTGCTGTTGGGCTTCCATCTTCATTCCAAAGTAGTGCTTTGTTTTGAGCAGTTGAGAAAAAGCCAGGAGCAATTGCATTAACTCTAATACCAACTTTTGAAAAATATGTAGCCAACCACTTAGTAAAGTTTGATACAGCAGCTTTAGCAGCTGAATATGCTGGAATTTTAGTTAATGGAGTGAAAGCATTCATTGAACTAATATTTAAAATTGTAGTTCCTTCACGCCCTACCATATCAGGAGCAAATTCTTGAGTAGGAATTAATGTTCCTGAAAAGTTTAAGCCAAATACAAAATTAATACCATCTAAATCTAAGTCAAAGAAATCTTTTTTATTAGGTAGATCCGCATTAGCTAAATCATAAAATTCATCATTAGTAGTTGCTTTAGGATTATTTCCACCAGCACCATTGATTAGAATATCAACTTTACCATATTTATCTAATATTTGTTTATGAACTTTTTTAACAACTTCTTTATCTAATACATTACATATAAAACTTGTAGCCTCTCCGCCATCTGATCTAATTTCAGCTTCTAAGTCAACTAATCTTTTTTCGTCTAGACTTAAAATACAAACTTTAGCTCCACGGCGTGCTAATTCTTTGCAAAAATAAGAACATAGTACACCAGATCCACCAGTTACTACTACAACTTTATTTTTAAATTCATGTTCAAACATAGTTTTTATCTCCTTAGGCGTTATATGTGGATGCGGAAGTCTTACCACCGTGTCCTGTCCAATTTGTATGATGGAAATCACCTCTAGCTCCATCTACTCTTTCATATGTATGAGCTCCAAAATAATCTCTTTGTGCTTGAAGTAAGTTAGCAGGAAGATTTGCTGATTTATATCCATCAAAATAAGCTAAAGCTGATGACATAGCTGGCACTGGAATACCATTTAGAGCTGCCATAGCTACTACTTTTCTAAATGATGCGCTTGCATCTTCTAATGTCTTCTTGAAGTAATCATCTAACATTAAGTTAGCTAAATCAGGGTTCTTATCATATGCTTCTTTAATCTTACCTAAGAAACGTGATCTAATGATACATCCACCACGCCAAATTAAAGCAATGTTACCATATTCTAAGTTCCAACCATATTCTTTAGCAGCTGCTCTCATCAATGAATATCCTTGAGCATAAGATATAATCTTTGCGGCATATAAAGCTTTTCTAATGTCTTCAATGAATTCATCTAAATTGCCTTTAAATTCAGGTTTAATATGGCTGAAATGCTTGCTTGCTTCTACTCTTTCTTCTTTAATTGCTGATAAGCATCTAGCATAAACAGCTTCACTAATTAAAGTTAGAGGAACACCTTGATCTAGGGCAGCAATACTAGTCCATTTACCAGTACCTTTTTGACCAGCTGTATCTAAGATTTTTTCTACTAAGAAACTACCATCTTCATCTTTAAAGTTTAGAATGTTTTTAGTTATTTCAATTAAATAGCTATCAAGTTCGCCTTCATTCCATTTAGAAAATACTTCATGCATTTTATCATTAGATAAGCCAAGTAATTTTCTCATTAAATCATAAGCTTCACAAATTAATTGCATATCGCCATATTCAATACCATTGTGAACCATTTTAACGAAATGACCAGCACCATTTTCACCAATCCAAGTGCAACAATGACTGCCATCTTCTAACTCAGCACTAATTTTAGTAAATATATCTTTTACATATGGCCAAGCCTGACTGCTTCCGCCAGGCATTAGTGATGGGCCGTTTAGTGCGCCTTCTTCACCACCTGATACACCCATACCGATGTAACGCAAGCCTTTAGCTTCAACTCTAGCACATCTTGCCATTGTGTCAGGAAAATGAGAATTTCCACCATCAATGATGATGTCGCCCTCTTCTAATATATCAAGCAAAGAATCAATAGTAGCATCAACTGGAGCGCCAGCCTTAACCATAATCATAACTTTACGAGGTTTTGCTAAATTATTAGCTAATTCTTGTAAAGAATAACAACCAATAATGTTTTTACCTTTTGCTCTACCTTCAATAAAATCAGTTACTTTTGAAGTAGTTCTATTAAAACAAGCTACTGTGAATCCTTTTGATTCCATATTCATCAAAAGGTTTTCACCCATAACACCAAGTCCAATTAAACCAATATCTGCTTTTTTCATTATCTCTTTACCCTTGCATTTCCTTTCCAAATACTCCAAATTTGTTCTTCATCTGCTGGAGTGGCATAATCATCTAGAGTTGTTGTAGCAAGTACACCACTTGCCCAACCAAATTGTGTTGCTTTTTCAATATCAAATTCACTTACAATTCCGTAAAGTAAGCCAGCTACAAATCCATCACCACCACCAATTCGATCTAATACTTGAATTGGACGTGGATCGATTACTGTCCACTTACCATCGCCATATGAAATGGCTCCCCATAAATGTTCATTTGCGTTTTTAACTTCTCTTAAAGTAGTAGCATAATATGATACATTTGGATATGCTTTCTTAACGCATTCAATCATCCCTTTAAAACCTTCAATTTTACTAGCAATATCTTTACCACCAGCATCAGGTCCTTTAATGCCAAGTGATAATTGGAAATCTTCTTCGTTTCCTATTAATATATCGGCTAAAGAAGCAATTTCAGAAAAGCTTCTAGACAATTCTTCTTCTCGCCCTTTCCAAAAACTAGCTCTATAATTTAAATCAAAAGCAATTTTAGTTCCTGCTTTCTTAGCAAATCTAGCAAGTTCTAAACAAAATTCAGTAGTTTCTTTTGATAAAGCAGCAACAAGCCCTGATAAATGAAGGATTTGGGCACCATCTACATTAAATATTTGATTTAAATCAAAATCTTTAACATTTAATGTTCTACCAACTTCTCCTGCTCTATCGTTAGCTACTCTTGGTCCACGTAAGCCATATCCACTATCAGCAATATTGAATTGATGTCTATAGCCCCAAGGTCCCCCTTGTTCTACATCTTTACCAATGTAGGCAATATTACGTTTTCTTAATTCTGCTTTAATGAATAAAGCGATTGGTGAATCCTTAACAAATGTTGTTAATACTAATGTAGATTTACCTAAAGAACTAGCTACATTTAGAACATTTGATTCCGCACTAGTTGCTTGCATTCTATACATATTTGAAGTTTGCACAACTTGGCGATCAACTGGAGTAATTCTTACACCCATACTAGTTGGCACGATTAAGTTATATTTTGCGTTTTTTCTTAATTCTAACATCTTATTTACCCATTCCTTTATATAATAGCTCTAAGTGACGACCTATATGTTTAACTAACATATTAGCATATTCTTCACTTTCTTTATCCCATAAATCGTATAATCTATTCTTAAATACATAATTACCTTTACTATCTTTATTAGTTAATATAAATCCATATGTAATGTGTATTAATTGTCTACAATCATTATTATCAAATAATTCTACTAGTTTATCATCTGCAAGTGTATCTACATCAGGTATGTTATTAATATTAGTAGTAACATGATAATATTTTTTAGCTTCTTCAAACATACTTAAAGCAAATTTATGTACTTCTCTATATAAAGATGCATCACATTTAGCAACTACTTTCATTGCTTCTAACCAGTTAGTTCCCGCAGTCTTTACATGGAAATGGCCTTTTGTTTCTCTGCCTATTATTTCAAATACAGAGAATTTATCTGATCCTGAATGAATTGATAATTTATATCCAAAATGATTAGCAATAGCTACATGAATCTTCATTTCTTTTTCAAACTGACCTAAATCACCGATATAATCAATACCTTTTTGGAACTCTCCACAAAATCTAGGTGCAACTGTTACAAGTTTCACACCAGCTTCACTTAATTCTCTAGCAATAAAGTAATGCTCAACTGGAAGTGTTGGAGTTGATGTTTCATCAATTGATAATTCAAAATCAACTTCTTTTCCATCTACATATTCAAAATATATCTTTTTCGCAAATTCAATAGTTTCACTATAAGTAAGTACACATCTAGCAAGTTCCACTTCACTAAAACTAATTGCTTTATCTTCTACTTTAATATCTTGATTTAAATATTTATTTTTTAGTTCTCCACTTAAGTTAGTTTTACTTAAAACTTCTTCATCACTCATTCCAAGTACATCTGTTTTAATATGTTCGCTACAGTCTAGTGTCAGCATTGTAAAGCCTAAAGATAGGGCATATCTAATTTCATCTTCATGTTTTAGATGATCACCATCTGCGCCCCAAGGTTTCTTAAATCCATCTTGAAGCACATTAAATGATACACAATCTAGTACATCTTCATAAGTTCTCTCAGTAAGATTAAGCTCACGAATGGATTGTTGAGCAAAGATTGGACAAGCATCATACCTTTTAAATAGTTTAATATGACCATGAGTTGAGATACCTAATCTATCTCCTAGTCCAAAACTTCTTTGTTCTCTTAATACTCTAGATGGTGCTGTAAATGATAGGGCTTTTCTTAAAGCCATCGCATTTTCATGATTTAGTCCACAAACTTTATATTTAATCCCTTTAATGGTAACATCTTCACCACTAAAGCCGTAATTTTCAAATCCATTGATAACTAAGATTCTTTCTTTTTCATTCTTAGCCATCGCAATAATACCTTCTTCAGTTTGATTAACTGATAAAGGATATAAATTAAAATATTTATTTAATAAACGCTTAACTTTAAATTTACAAATCATTTTATTACCTTCTTCTTAACATAAATTCATTTATTACCTTAAGTACACCATCTTCTTCATTTGATAGTGTTATATAGTCAGCATTATCTTTTACATCATCACTAGCATTTGCCATGGCAACGCCTAATCCCGCATATTCAAGCATTGGGATATCATTGCATCCATCACCAACAGCAATCATTTCGCTAGTTTTTATATTATAATAATTACCAATAACTTCCATTGCTTTAGCTTTAGAAATACCTTGGCTTACAAATTCTAAAAACACAGGTTGTGATGTGAAAAAATTCACATCTTTAAAATCTTTTAAAACTGTTTTTTGGTATTCTACTAATTTCTCGTTTTCATCAAACCATATAATTTTTGTAATATTTCCATGAGGAATAACTATTCTTTCATTTAATAGAATTGGTTCTGCTTTCGATATACCAAAATATTTAGTCGTATAATCATTTATTTTGTTGACATATAATTTCTCATCTGACCAAAAAATAAATGTTCCATCATACTTATTAATTATATTTAATATCTTAATTGATTGATTAGCAGTTAAATTACAAGATAATAATACTTTTTTAGTTTTAGAAAAAGTGACAATGGCTCCATTATATAAAATTAGAGGAATATCACCTTCGATTATATCTAAATAAGGTTTAACACCATAAAATGGTCTACCTGTAGATATACAAAATATCTTATTTTCTTTTATTAAGTTGTTAATTCCTTTTAAAGTAGATTGGGTTATTTCTTTATTATCAGTGAGTAATGTCCCATCCATATCTACTGCTATTAGTTTGTAATCAATCATTTTGTTTATATTCGCAAATGCGAACCCCTTTCGGTATATTTTTTATATTTTTAGAGAGCATAGAGCATATCTATGCTCTCTAAATATTTAATTTTATTTGAAGATTAATCTTACAGATTTAGCTTCTTCATCAAATCTCCATATTTCTGGTGAAAAGCCGACATTTCTAAAGAATTCTACATTATCCATATCTTCTTCTGAACTGCTTCCGGCTGCACTATTGTAATCATCAAATGATCCAAAATTATTCATACAGAAATATGTTCCAGTTCCAGCAGTATAACGCCCAATGATTGGGCTTCCTGTCTTATGAGCTACACTTGCCATACCAGTGTATGGATCTAGTGTCACACCATCGATAATTGATCTAGTCGATCCAAAGATGATTACTGGTTTTGATACATTACCAATAATATAAATTGTTCCAGCACCACTTTCACATCCACCAACTATTCCACCAGTGTAATTCTTTAAGCATTCTAGAACGCCTTCAAATAGACAAGTACGAATAGATATATTATAAATATTCAAATCATTTTTAATACGACCAACAATTCCGCCAATGTATCCACCACTATCAGTGCCATTACCAATATATGCATCACAATAACAATTAGATACTTGACACATTACATAATCTTCTGCCGTGTCTTTTTGAATATTAGCTACAATTCCTCCACAATATTTAGTAGTTACTTGCATATATGCATATCCATCTAATAATTTATATTCATTATCAAACTTATATTCATTTACTAAACTAACTTGGGAAATGTAATTATCGCCACCGCAAACTTGACCAACCATTCCACCAACTGTTTGGTAACCTGTTGCAGTAATTTCAGTTAGTTTAACGTTATGTATATATCCACCAGTCATTTGTCCGACAATTGCCACATTCTTAGATTTATTAAGATCACCTAATAACTTAATATTATGGAAACCAATATTCATAATTGTTCCACCAGATAGTTTATAGAATATGTTATTGCGTTTATCACTTTCAGATTGGATTGTTAAATTAGAAATAGTATAACCATTACCATTTAATAAACCTTTTAGTGAATCTGTAGAAGTTGAAACAACCCAGTTATAATCTTTAAAATCAATATCATTCTTTAATAAGTAAATTGTAACTGAAGATGTTGATCCATTTGCGAAATCATAAAACTCTTGGCAAGTAGAAATTTCAGAAATTAATACTTCTTTTGTATAAACTTGACTAGTGTAATTACCACCATTATTAACAATAATTACATGAATATAATATTTACCATTATTATCATTTAGTGCTAATACATCAATCTTATCTGATGTAATAGTGTACAAAGTACCTTTTTCTTTTACAGTATCTGCAGTTTCAGCCTCGTTTTCACTTAAATATGCATATAGCTTTCCTGATACATTAGTAAGTTCTCCAATGATATGGACACCTTGTTGACAAACATAGAATTCATAACCTTTGTAATCCACAAAGTCAATTTCATTTGTTGGACTAACTACATATACTAAGAAAGATTGACTCAATGTATCTGAAGCATTCGAATATGATTTAACAGTGTAAGTTACTCTATATACACCAGGAACTGATGTATAAACTTTACTTACTTGATTAAATTCAGAAGTATTAGTTTCTGCGTATTCATATGTCTTCTTTACACCATAATCTACATCAAATTTTAATGCTTGATCTGAATAAGAACTCTTATTAGTTACTGTAATCACTGGATCTGTGAATCTAGAATATAAATCTACAATATATACTTCTTCTAATCCTTTAATTTTGCCAATCATCGGATTATCTTTTTTAAGAGTTAAAGTAAATTCTTTAGTTTGACTTGCATCTCCTTTAGTAATTGTGGCAGTTAGAGTAACTTGTTTATCTGATGTACTTGATCTATGAACAATACCATCCACATATACTACATTACTAAATGATCTAGTTTCACTAGTTCCAAAACTAAATAATGATGTATCACTTGATGACCAGCTTACTTTACATTCATTTAAATTAATCCAAATTGGAAAGTTTTGATAAACTGCATCTTTATTACACATTACTTCTAATGCATCTTTAGCTGCTAAAACATCGATTTCATCTTGAGTAGCACCAAGTGTTGGAGCAGTGTAATTATAATGTTCGTATTCATCCCATGATGATTTATTAAGTTTAGCACCGATTTGACTACCATTACAGAATGTTAGTAGTTTTGAATCAGTTACATCTAACATACTACCAACATTTATAGATCCATCTTCATTTCTAAGTAAGCTATTGAGGTTAGGATATTGGTCTTGTGTATAAGGCCAGTTAACTGAAGCAAAGCAGTTATCATTTAAGCCAGTATAAACAGAACCAATCTTTTCCTTTTCATAAGATGAAGCATCCATAAAGCTTGTAATACTTCTATATTCACCTTTAGCTACATGGAAAATACAATATGCGGCAGAACCTAGGTAATCATCGCCTACTTCATAATCAATATTAGTAGCTGTTAGGTTAGTACAATATGATAATAGTCCGTAATAACCATTATAACTTTGATTAGATCTAGCCATATTGAAGTTAGTACTTCCACCATCGCTATAACCAAGGCTTCCTGTGCCATTTGCTACTGCTACCGAATTATTGTAAGCTGTACAATTATAAAGTAGCATTGTACGTGGATTTGAGTTATCGCTAAAACCATGTAAGCGGTTATTCCAAGCCATACAATTTTTAACGATTACATCGCCTTCCATATTGCTTCCGCCTAATTTGAAGCCGATTCCATCACCATCACGTGTAGTTGATCCATCAAGTAGCCAACCATTTTCAAAAGCGATACAGTTGATAATAATTACAGTACCAACATTACCAGTATCTGATTTAGCGTATAAATCCCAGCCGTCATCACTATTTCTAAAAGCGATGCAACCATCAAATACGTTTCCATATCCTACAGTTAGTTTTGCAGCAAAGCCATCAGCGTTTTCTCCATATGTCTCATCATCATAATTGTTATAAGACATACAGTTTTTAACTGTATTATAACTTGGCCACTGGCTAACGATTGTATCAGATCCCGCTCCACGACCAAGTTGTAAGCCACTATCACGGTTATTATAGAATTCACACATTTCAACAAAGTTATGACTACCAGCGATATACATACCATTATCACCAGCACCTTTAATATGAATTCCATAGAAATACCAATAATCGCCATTGATTTGAATACCACGGTTTGTGGAATCAAATGCTTGTTTACTAAAATCAAAGATAACTTGTCCTGGTATACCAATTACTTTAATTTGTGAGAAAGCATTTCCTGATTCAGTTAAAGTAATTCTATCTGGGCAATCATATGTACCAGGTAGGGCATTTAGTGTATCACCTGCACGAAGTGATAACATTGCAGAATAAAAATCTTTTGGAGTTGCTTCACTTAAACCATCATTACTTGATAATCCATTTGGAGCAATATAATAAGTTTTACCTTCTATCTTTTCTACTACATCGCTTGCATTAACTTTATTAGTTAATGTAAAGAATAAGCATGCTAAAGTAATAATAATTACAAAAATACTAATTCGTTTTTTCATAATTATTCACCTCCCTCAGGTAGGCTAGTTACAACTCTAGCAAAATAGAATGAATCCCAATAAATAGTTATAGCATGTTCACCAGATCCATATGTTTCTTGATAATCGATGATTATCTCATAAACACCAACTGCATCCTTATTATATTTAGATGAATTAATATTAGCTTTACTAGTAACATCTACTTTAGAGCCATCACTATATACAGCTAATACCACTACATTAGCACTAGAATAATCGCTGCCAACTAAGAAATATTCATTTCTTGGGCTAACTTCAATACCAATTAAGTAATTAGTTGTTGATAAGATATCTTTAACAGATACGTTAAATACCTTTACATCACTAATACCATCTTCTGAATAACTAACTAAAATACGATATGTTCCAATTCTATCTTTATCAAAACTGCTAGAATCAATTGAATAATTAGTTACTTCTTTATTAGTGTTATCTGAATAATTAGCAGTTACTACTAATCCAGTACTATCAAAATCTTCACCTAAAACATAACTTACTTTAACACTTTCTGTATTAATAGTTATATCAGTTAGTTTTACTTTATTAGGATCTTCAATTACATTAACTTTATAAGATAATTCATATAGATTACCACTATTACTATATTTAATAACGATATCATACTCACCAACTTGGTTAGTATTAAAATCATTACTAATTAAGCTATAATTTTGTACTTCTTTTTCACTGTTATCATCATATACTGCAAATACTTTAATACCAGCTGATGTGAATGCTTCACCTACAATGTATTCTTTCTTTACATTTTCAGTATCTAGTCTAATACCAGTTACTGCTTTAGGTGTCGAAGGTTCTTCTCCACAAGCTACTAAAGTAATTGTAAATAATGCAATAAAAATAGAAATTATTAGTTTCTTTAAAGTTTTCATGTATTTTTCCTTTATATTTTTATTTACTAGAGACTTAACATATTGTTTAGTCTCTATTTCTTATTTAATTAATCTATGTTTTATTTAGTTACTGTATCTACTACTTCGATGTAATAAATATTGATACCATTTACTTCACAACCAATGAAGTATGTTCCTGCTGCAGTTAAATCAAATTCATAAGCAGCAAATGTTTTTCCATCAATAGTTGATTCGCCAACATTAGTTCCGATACTATCATATAAAACAACTTTTCTTGTATTATCACTTGAAGATGATGATAATGCATATACTTTAACATGAGCAGTTCCTTGAACTTCAAATTCGATGAATCTTTCAGATGAGAATTCACCAGAAGCACCATTGAATTTCAACCTCTTTGTAAAGTCCATGCCATCAAGAGACTTATTATTGCCATCAATTGTATATTTCTTACCTGAAGTACAATGTAAAGTGAAGTAATCAGATGTACCAGCAACAAAGTCAGCTGTATAATCTTTAGCTTCCAAATCAGTAGGATTAAATGTATAAGTATTAACTACTACTTGACCACTGCCACTTCTTACAGTAACTTCAGCACTAAATACTTCTACATCTTCTACGCTAACTGTTAGTAAATAAGTTCCTTCACCATCAGTTAAGTTTTCTAAATCGATGAATTCATCTTCACTAACATTATAAACTTGATATGTGGCAGGAGTAATTGTTGCAGCACCTTTAGCAATATGAATTAGAACAGGTTCATCAAATGCAGTACCAGTAGAAAGGTTAGTTTCTAGGCCGAATAATACATAATAACCATTTTCTAAATCAGGTAATACCCATGCAGCTTCATATTTAACTAAACCGTTTGTAGCAGCGAAAATCTTAGCAGCAGTGTAATTTGCAGCATCACTTTCAGTTAAGATTGTAGCACCAGCTACAGCTGTATTAATTGCACCATCACCAGTGTTATTGTATTCTGCAAATACAACGCCAGCTCCAGTTGGTAAGTTACCACTCATATCTGCATAACGTGATTTAGAGTTTCCATCATATCCTAGTGTAGAAATATGAGCACCTAATGTAGAATTTAGAATAGCAACCTTAGCTTGATCGCCCCATGGACGAGCAATTGAAACGCTACCAGCAGGAACATCACTATCAGCTGTAAAGTTGCAATTTAAGAATACATATCCATAAGTTACAGCATCAGTTGTTGCTCCACTTGAGAATCCCTTAGGAGCACAGATGTAACCTTGGTTAGTTTCAGGAGTATTTGTTCCACTCTTGTATCTTGTAACTGAATGAATTTCACATCCTTCAAACAATACAGTTGCATTGTTACCAAAGATAAAGTCTACAGCACCTTCAATGTAACAATCTTTATAGTATTGACGACCATTCTTAGGTTCTAATGTATCTTGAACGCCTAAGAATCTACATTCAACAAATTCTGCTTTATCTGCTTGACAAAGTAGAGCTAAAGCTTGCTTGTTAGCAAATGTAGAATTACGATAATCAAATGTATTAGCAAATGTAACACCATATGCATAGAATCCAACAGCATTTGATTTAACAGTTACAGTTGCACTGCCTTCTGTTCCAAATGTAGCACTTAGGTCAAGTTTGAATGTATCTGCAGCGTTTCCGCATGCGATTACTACTTCGCTTGCTAAATCCTCTTCATTATCTTTTACGATACGTAAATTAGCCATATCAATAGTTAAGGCTCCCGTATAAGTACCTTTAGCAAGTCTAATTTCCTTAATAGTATCATTAGATAAGCTTAAGCTTCTTAAATAGTTAAGAGCTAAATTAACATTTTCAAAATACATCTTACCATCAACTAATCCATTAGTTTCAGGTTTAACATATACTACTACAAGACCTTCTTGTACTTCGTTATCTAATACATAGATTGAATAAGTAGCAGAAAGTTCTTCTCCATTAACAACTCTAGTTACTTTTACAAATTTTGCATTTGCAGTTAGTGCTACATCTGCTGCTTGAGTTGATTCATCTGAATTAACAACAGTAAATGTAACTTGACTAGATGTTGCTAATTTCTTAGTATTATCTGAGATTAAAATAAATGTAATAATTCCTTTAGTATCAAGTACATCACCAACGCGGTAAACTGTCTTACCTTCACTAGCGATCACTTCTACGCCAACTTCTTGAACAATATCAATGTAATAACTTGCTTTAGCACTTCCTGCTTCAACTTCTACAGTATATTTACCAACTGCTAAGTTAACGAAATCTGCAGTTACATCATTACCATCAGATAAAATCTTAACGCCATATTGACTTTCATTTAGTGGAATAACAACACCATCTGAATATGTAGCGATTACGATAATTCCGGTTGGGTCAAATGAATCTAGTGCATAATATTGAGTCTTAGCATTATTTGCATTAACTTGAAGTCTAACTACAGTAGCGTCTTCTGCTGGAGTATTAGCAGATGCATCTTTTAGTTTAACTACAAATCTTGAATCTGCTGCCCAAACATTAGATAAATCGAATCCAAGACCTGCTAAATCAGTTAATACTGTATCGCCAATTTCGTATTGGGTTCCACCATCAATTGACATTTCAAAATAATTAGCGATGTTAGCTACATCAGGTGTAGCAACAGCAACGTAAGCACCACTAATAACTTCATAATATTGCTTACTTCCATTCAATTCAGTATCAGTAGTCTTAGTATAATTAGCTAAAGCAGGTAAACCTACATAGAAGCAATTTGTTAAGGTTGTAGTTGCTTTACCTTGACCTTTGAATAAGCCTGATTGAGTTAAGTTAGTTTGGGCTAATAAACAAGTGCTACTTGCAATAATTACATTTTCAGCATTTAAAGTTGCTGCTTCAGCACCATCTATTAATGCACCAGTCTTATTAGTTGTATTAGCAACGCCAATTTCAAATCTAATAATAGCATTCTTTACATTAACAACTGATCCGCTTCTTGCTCTACCAACTAGAGCACTCATTTGGCTTCCTGAAGCACATGTAATATTAACATCTACGTCGTTAATTGTAATTGTTGTATCCTTAGTTAAGTCAGCAATTAAGCCACCAACATATTTAACTCCACTTACTGATGTTAAATTCTTAACTGTAATCTTGCTCATTGAAATTGTACCAGCACTAGCATTTCTACCAGCAATTAATGCTGCATAGCCAGATGAAGATGTTGATGCAACTGTACAACAAGAAAATTCTAAGTTTTCAAATGTACCATTTGTACATAAACCAGCTATTAAACCAAGTGATTCAGCACTACTTGACGCATAACATGAGAACAATGTTAAGTTCTTAATAGTACCACCATTGATAGTATTAAATAATGCACCAACTTTAGCAGTTTTTGTATTAAATACAATATTTGATAATTTATGACCATCACCATTAAGTTCGCCTTTGAATTCTCCGCTTAATGCTTCACTTAATTCAACACCATCAAAATCTAAGTCAGTAGTTAAGATATATTTATCTGTAATTGCTCCGCTATGATCTCTCATTGCTAAGAATTCTTCTACTGTTGATATACTAATATATCCGCCAACTCTAGCTGATACAGTATAAGTTGCTTCATGTTTTCCATAAGTAACTTTAACTACATAATCTGCAGTCTTAGTTAATTTATTATCAGCAACTACATTGCCTTCTAAATCATATAAAGTAGCACCCCAACCAACTAACTCTAAAGTTGTATCATCTTTAAGTGTAGCAACTACGCTTACTCCCAAGATATCTAGTTCTTCACCTGGAGCATATTCAACTTTACCATCACCAACAACTACGGCAATACTAGCAATTTTATCAACTACAGTAATAGTATATGTAGCAGTTTTAGTAACGCCACCTTCAGAATAACTAACAGTTACTATGTAATCGCCTTCTTCTTCAATAACAACTTGGCTAGCTTGTGCACTTGCTGTAACATCTTTATCAGATCCTTTAGAATAATGAGCAGTTACAACTAAACCAGTTGTAGCAAAAGCTTCACCTAACATAAAGTTAGCTTTAGCACCACTTACTGTTATGTTTTCTAATACTGGAGCATCTTCTTTAGTAATAGTAACATTAAATGATTTTTCAATTCCTTGATATGTTACTTTAACACTATAAGTACCAGCTGTATCAAGTCTTACAGCGCTTTGATCTAAAGTATATGCATTAGCTGCTAATTCTTCTTTATTGCCATTAGAATAAACAGCTTTAACTTTAATCTTAGATAAATCAAGGCTTTCACCTTCTTTTATATTTAAAACACAAGCTGATGTATCAACTTCAATATCAGTTAATCTTACAACTGCTACTACTTTAACTTTGAAGAATTCTTCAAAGTCGCCATATTTAACAGTGACTGAGTATTCACCAGCTTTAGTAGTATCAACTAATGAAGTATCAATTGTTACTTCGCTTAAATCGATATCTAAATCTTTCTTTAAATAATGAGCAACTACTTTTAAGTTGCTGAAATCAAATTGTTCACCTTCGTTAATTTGTAATGTAAGGTTAGTAGTATCAATACTAATACTTTGTACTTCTTTGTCTCCACAACCAACAAGTGCAAACAAAGCAACTACTAATGTAATTACAAAGATAAAACTTCTTTTTAAAACACGCATAATTACCTCCTAGTTAGTGCGTATTTACGACCTTTGTTCGTAAATTTAATTTACATACACATTTTACGAACTGAAAACGTTTTTGTCAAGCAATAAAAAATATTAATTTTAAAAGTTATTATCTAGTCGTACATACGTACTTTTGTGGGCAATGGCATATTGTTTCAATTAATATATCATCACTACTTAATTCAATTATCTCTTTATCCATTGTGTATTTCCTCCAATATTATATTTTTCTTAAATACCCATTTTTTCTTAATAAATTTAAAAAAGTGTAATCTATTTTGACTACACTTTTTCTTTATTATTTATTTAATAATTCTTTTGCTGTTTCAATGCTTGCATTAGTGACATTTCCATTAGATATCATCTTAGCAATTTCAATTATTCTTTCTTCTTCACTTAGTTCTTTTACTACGCTAAATGTTTTGTTTCCATCCACATATTTAGAAATATTCAATTGATGGTTAGCAATGGAAGCCACTTGAGGAAGATGGGTAATACATAAAACTTGACTAGATTTAGCAATTGAAGAAATTTTTTTACCAATTGCAAAAGCAACCGCACCGCTTACGCCATGATCTATTTCATCAAATATCTTAGTTTGAAGTGGTAATGATTTTCCTAGACTAGTCTTAATAGCTAGCATAAATCTAGAAAGTTCACCACCAGATGCTACTTTTGATAAAGGTTTTAAAGGCTCACCTTTATTAAAAGTTACCAAAAAATCAATTTGATCTAATCCATCTTTATATAAATTATCTTTACTAATCTCATTAAATCTAATTTCAAATAAAGCATTCTTTAACTCTAAATCAACTAAATTATTCTTTACATCTTCTTCAAGTAATTTAGCTTCTTTAACTCTAGCATTATGTAATTTAACACCTAGATTATAAGTTAAAGTTAGACTATTATCTAATTTCTTCTTAGCATCTTCTAGATAAACATCATAGTTTTCAATAAAGTCTAATTCTTTTTTAATATCTTCAAAATAAGATATTAATTCGGGAATATCCTTTTTATATTTACGTTTAAAATCAGAATATACCGCAAGTCTTGAATTAATTTGATCTAATCTGTCTTCATCATATTCAAAATTAGATAGTCTCAACTTATCATCTTCAAAAATAGCTTCTAAATTATAATATGCTTCTTCAAAATTCTTTTTTAATTCTAAATATGCTTCATCATATTTAGCTAGTCGATCTAAAGATTTAATTACATAATATAGGCTAGATAATGATTCGCTATTATAAACATCATTAATATCTTTAATATCGCTAACCATTTTTTCATAATTAGCCATATTTGATGCTTCTTGTTTTAAGCTAGCTTCTTCATTCAGATCAAGTTTAGCTTGATTATATTCTTTTAGATTATATTTCAAGAAATCTTCTTTAGCTTTAGATTCTTCGTTTTTCTTTAATAATTCTTTATAACTAGATAGATTAGCTTTATATTCTGAATATGCTTTTACATATTCTTCAAGAAACGCTTCAATTTCTCCATTATTTAAAAATCTTAAATAATTTTTAGGATTGATTAAGCCAATCGTATCTTCTTGTGAGTGTATATCACCAATAAATTCTGAGATTTCTGCTAGTTGAGCCAAGTTGCATGTTTGATTATTGATTTTACAAACACTTTTACCACTAGAATATATTTCTCTTTTTATTGTTAAATACTGCTCATCTTGATAATCGATACCAATTTCATCTAAGATTTTAGTGATTTCTTTGTCATAACCGCTAAACTCGCCTTCAATGGTTGCTTTATCTTCACCTGATCTAATCATATCAGTTGATGCTCTTTTACCAAAGAGTAGACCAATCGCATCAATGATTAGTGATTTACCAGCACCAGTTTCACCAGTTAAGACAGTCATTCCTTCCTTGAAATCCACATTAATGTTATCGATTATTGCGAAATTCTTAACATTTAAGGCAACTAACATTTTTATCTCCTATAATTTATTCATCCATTTGTTTTACAACAACTTCTTTAGCTTGTTCTAATAATCTTTTACAAAGATTAGAAAGTTCCATACCTTTTTTATATTTTTCAATAGAATCTTCTAAAGATAAAGATCCACCTTCTAATTCTTTAACGATATTTTCTAGTTCTGTTAATAATTCTTCAAACTTCTTATTTTCTTCCATTCTTTCCACCTTTTACGATAGCTTGTATTTGCCCATCGCTTACTTTTATATTTATTTCATCATTTTCTTTTACATCATTAACACTTTTAACTAATACATTATCTAAATAAGTTAATGAATAACCTTTAGATAAAATATTAAGCGGATTTAATAATATTAATTTATTAATTAAGCCATCTACTTCTTTAGTTTCATTTACAACTTTTAAACTAACTGATTTATTGATATTTGCTTCAATTGACTTGATGTATTCGATTCTTTCTTCAATCTTAGAATCTAGATTAAGAAGATTCAATCTCAATTCTAAGCTTTCCGCAAGTTTAGAATACTCAGTTAATTTATTTAATGGTGAAGCACTATTTAGCCTTAGGCTAATAGCATCTAGTTGTAACTGTTTACTAGCCAGTAAATCACTAAATCGAGCTAAACCATAACTCTTTTTAAGTAGCATTAACTTATTATATTCATTAGTTATCTTCGTTTTAGCGCTAGATTCTAAATGTTTATTAATGTTATATAGATTAGCATAAATATCTTCTTTAGAAGTTGATGCTAACATCGCAGCCCCTGTTGGTGTTGGTGCTCTTAAATCCGCTACAAAATCGCATATTGAATAATCAGCCTCATGTCCAACTGCACTAATAATTGGAATATGACTGGCAAAAATTGCTCTAGCTAATCCTTCATCATTAAAACATGATAAATCTTCTAAAGATCCGCCACCTCTACCAATGATTATTAGATCAACTAAATCATCTTTATTAGCTTTATTTAATGCTTTTATCAAGCTAGCCGGTGCATCTGCACCTTGTACTAATGCGGGATATAAATAAATCTTAGCTAGTGGGAAACGATTATTAAATGTAAAGATAATATCATTAATTGCATCCCCAGTTGCACTAGTTACAACACCAATATTTTGAGCATATTGAGGAATCTTCTTTTTCCACTTCTCGTCAAATAAACCTTCTTTAGCTAATTTATCTTTTAGCTTTAGAAAATCGATATAAGCTTGTCCCATCCCAACTTCTTCAATCGTATTAGCAATAAACATGTAGTTTCCACGTTTCACATACGCTTCTACACTACCTAAAGCTACTACTTGCATGCCATCAGTTGGTTCAAACTTTAGTCTAACTAAGTTATTAGGAAACATCATTGCGGAAAGTTCGCTTTCTTCATCCTTTAAGACGAAGTATAAAAATCCTTTTGATTTCCTAACATTAGAAATTTCGGCTTTAATAAATATATTTTTTAAATTAGCATCGTTATCAAAACGATATTTAATATATTTATTAACCGCTGCTACAGTTAAATATTTATTTTCCATTCTTTAAACCTAAATCGATAAATATTTTATCTAATAAAGAATTATTAAATTTAGATGTTTTTGTATCATTTGTTTCACTATATTCTTTAGCAATCTCTAATGATTCATTAATAGCTACTTCAATTGGACAACCTAAATACTTAACTTCCGCAATCGCCATTCTAACTAAGTTTAAATCGACTAAATTTAGACGATCAATTGAATAATTATCTAAACATTTAGCAATTTCATAATCGATATCGCTTAATTTATTTAAGACGCATTCAATTAGTTTATTTAAATAATCTTTATCATATTCATAATCTTCTTCAAACATGCCGATTACAGCATCGATATCTAAAGATTTACTAACTGAATAGTTATATAAGCACATCATTGCGATTTTTCTTGTTGTTGTTCTTTTCATAATATTTCTACCTTTTCTACTAATCCATTTTAACATAAACGCTTATCATAGTAAAACAAAATGATAAATACCTTATTTTTTAATAAATTATTTAAAAAATATCTATTTATTACCTTTATGATTTTAAAGATTATAAAAAGGAACTAGTTAACTAGTTCCTCGGTATCAGTTTTTTTCTCATCATTTACCACAATCACTTTTTCTTTCTTAAAACTAATTATCGCTACAAAGAAAAAGTAATAAGCGATATATACTGGTACATAATATTGAATTAATGATAACATTGGGAAAATCCAAGAGAATATAAATACAAGTAAGCTAGGAACAATTGATGCAATTCCCGCTACATTCAGATAGTTCTTGAATCTCTTTATTCTACTATTACTCTTAAAGATAATAAAACAAAATAGAGTTAATGCTAGTGGAATAATAATTGCATATAGTGCTGCATACCATCCATATGTATTAATGATGACATTAATCATTCCATCAGTCAAAAAGTTAGCAAAATCTTCTTTTGATACTTCTGATACCTTAAATGTATCCATATCATATTCATAATAATTACTAAAACTATGACCTTTAGCATTACATCTAACTAAATATTTTGAGTTATATAGTACCAGTAGAGTATTTGTACCTTCTTCATTAACATAAGTATCAAAGAAGTTAATATAATCATAATGCGTTGTAGCACCTTTGATTTGGTCTTCTTCCACCAAATCTACTACTATGTATAATTTATCATTACCTTCTTCGATAACAGTCTCTTTTCCATCAACTTCTAAATCATCCGCATACATTATCTTTAAATCAAAACGTAAATCGAGCGCTTTTATAGCTTCATATGCTTCATCTGATAAATTATAAAGCATATTTACATTATTAACGTTTTGTTTTTGAAACTCAACGCGGCCATTTTTTGCCATATATGTTTGAATTGGAATAGGCAGTAATACCCAAGATATTATTAATAATATAATTGGGAATATTAAAAACATATTTCTAAAGCGATATGCATACTTTGGAATTATTAGCGCTTTAATAAATATCCAAATCATTAACATAACGGTTTTAAAATCAATTCTTTTCTTTTGATTATTCTCCATCACTGATCTCCTCTAGTGATAACATAACATTTTTACGATAAATGCATTTATCGTAATCTAAGAATTGATAATTAGCATAAACTGGTAAATCTAGTTTTGTTAAGGTATCGATTAAGCAGTGGCGATATTCTTGATCTAGGCCTGAATATATCGCTACTCCTAACATACCGCTTTCAATAAAGGCATTTGTTGGAAGCTTATCTAATACTTTATAATCAACCATAAAGTTAATATGTTGTTTTTTCAGTGTTCTAAGTAATGGTAAATGTTTATCTTCATAATCATTAACTACAAATACTACATTTTGATAGATTCTAATCTTATCAGAATTATTAATGTAATCTTCTAAAGCATCGAATGTAACATTGATGTAGTATAAATCATTAATCTTAACTGGTTTAAATGATTCAAGTAGCTTCATTTCATATTTATGAAGCGTATCCGCATCAACTAACCCTCTTACATCTTGATCCACATCAACGCCTGGGATATTCAATCTTACTTCAAATGATCTATTATCTTTAAATGTTCCAAGCATCATAAAGATAAAATCTAAATCATTTTCGATTTGATTATTAACAATTCTGGAAATTGTTTGTTTATTTAAGAATCCTTGATAAACATCATCTGAAAAATATACATCTTTTGATTCTAAACAAATCTTAGAAAATTTAATAATATCATCTAAATCAACTAAATCTCTTGGAAATCTTACAATTCCGCAGTCCATTCCTAGTTCTTTTACTACCCTATCAAGAGTTCTTTGATTTACTTCATTTTCTAAAATGACTGCATAAGTATTATCATCTAAATGATAACAATTAGCACCAGTTATACTTCTAACAGCTGCTTTTACGTTATCAGTATTTTGATTAGATGCTATTCTAATAAATGAAAACTTATATTCAATATCTTTAGTCTTTGGTTCAATCGACTTCATAAAGTCATTGAATAGAGCTTGATCATTTTGATTAGATACATTAACAGCGATCTTTTCTTCTTCATCTAGTAAAATAATCGAATAATATACTTTTTTACCATTGTAATTAATTAGTCTCGCTTCTTCAGTTAAACTAACAATTTTATTATTAGTCTTAATCGCATAACTTAGTTTTACTAAGTTATCACCTATTCCAAATGAATCTAAATAATTGATATTTGAATTACGCGTAATTAAGTTAATATATTCAGCTACCGCTACTTGCGTATATCTAGTAGTTGGTTTATAACCTAAAATTGATGCTAACTTTTTATTTAAATAAAGCATATCTTGATAATGGAACATCGCACATGCGTTATTATCTAAATAATTATTAATCGTTAGATCAAATCTTTCATCTTCATTAGCTAAGTATTTATTAATTTTATTAATTAAAATAGTTGATGCAATCTTTAAAATGATTTCATTTTCTAGATTAGTCAAATCAATAAACTTCGCATAATAAATAATAGCACTTGAGATACTATCTTTATTAACAAATGGAATAGCTAGGCAAAAATTAATACCTTCTTCTTGTAAAGACTTATTAGTATTAAAGTCAATAATTGGTAAATTAACATTTCTTAAATCAAATGTTAGGGTATCATTTGAAGCAATAAGCTTTTCTAAAATAGTTTGATTTACAGCACTATAACCTAAACTTCTTTCATATAGTCTAAGTTTGTGATAATCGTATGTATAAAAATCATTATTAGTACCTAAGAATGATAATCTATTTGGATTATCAAATAAACAAATACTAGCTTGTTCGTAACTAATTAAATCTTCTAACTTTCTTAAATAATTATAAATATTATCTCGTAGCGTTAATTCATTAAATTCAAAACCATTTAATAAATTAACTTTATCAAGATTAGTAATTAACTTATTTAATTTATCATTTACTTCAAATTCTTTTTCATCTTCTAAAGCTTCAAGTAAATTAATAGATTCATTTGAAGAAATATTTTTCTCTAATTTATCAATTTCGCTAACAATATCAACGATATTGTTTAGTTCTAATGACAAAGCGATATATTTAACTTTATTAAGTAAATAATATTTCTTAATACGGTCATCATTACATTTAGCAACATCTTTCGATGTCTTCTTTAATAAATCTTTCGCTTTTTGGAGATCTTTATGCTTTAAAAGTTCAGCTATATATTCATTAGCAATACCTAAATAATCTTCTTCCACCGTTTCTGTATCAAATATTGAATCAAATAATTCACTAGCTTGAGCGAAATTATCTTCCATTAGTAATATTTTAGCTAATAAATAATTACAATATCTAATACCTTCGCTATCTTGGGTAATACGTAAAGCTTCTTGAAGCGATCCTTTAGCATCATCAAGCAAGTTTTGATCGATATAAATTTTAGTAATATTACTTAATGTATAAGATAAAGTAGCATCATCTGGTAGGTTTTCTTTAATCGCATTTAAGCAAGACAAAGCTTTATTAGCTTGGCCCATTTCCCCGTAAACATAGGCCATTTCTAAATACCATCTGTTTACTTTTTCATGGTCACGATTATCGATATATTTTCTCTTTTCGCTAATAAACTTATAAGCAAGTTTAAAATTGCCTTTCTTGATATAGGCATAAATGATTCTTTCTAACCCTGCTACATAAATATTCTTAAAAGTTATGGGATCAATTTTTTCTAAATCTTTATTAAGAATATCAATTGAAGCATTAACATTACCAAGTTCAAGGTAAATATCAGCAATTTTTAATCCACATAAATAAAAATATTCGCTGTTACTAGCAAGTAGTGAATCCTTTCTTAAATCAAGATAGGCATTTAGCGTATCTTTAGATAAAGGCAGTGTATTAAGTTGTGCATAAATGTCTTTAATTGCCATAAAATACTCCTAAGATTTCTAATTAGATTATACTAATAAATATTTGTTTTTACAACCAATTAAAAAAAGACTCAAGAAATGAGTCTTTAGTTTTCTAAAATGATCGTAACCGGACCATCATTAGTAAATTTTACTTTCATATCAGCTTGAAAGATCCCCTCTTCTACAGTTACATCTAAATTTCTTAAAGCTTCGTTGAAGTATAGGTATAATTTTTTAGCCATATCTGGCGCCATCGCCTTAACAAATGATGGCCTATTTCCTTCAGTGCAATCACCATACAGTGTAAATTGCGATACTGATAAGATCTTACCATCAATTGAAGCTATATTTAGATTCATCTTGCCGTTTTCATCTTCAAAAATGCGCAAGTTTTTAATCTTTTTAGCCATCGCTTCACAGTTAGAAAAAGTATCTGTATGCGAAAACCCAACAAGTAGCAAATATCCTTTATCAACTTTACCAACTATTTTGTTATTTACACTAACGGAAGCATCAATTACTCTTTGAACAACTACTTTCATTATTTAATTGCCCTTTCAATTTCATAGATATCTGATACTTTCATTAAGTTAACTGATGCATTTTCAATTGTATCAGCATCTTTAACTTTAATGACAACTTTAGTTAGTAGGTCACCAGTTTTATTTTTACCCGATGAAATCTTAACAATGGTAATCGCGCAGGCATTTAATACATTAATGATTTCAGCTACAATGTTACGTCTATCAAATGAATAAATGTGTAAAACTGATTCATAAGTAGATTCATAATCTGGATTCCAGTAACAATTAATCATTCTTTCAGCTTGAGAGTTACTATTGTTATGGCATTCGATACGGTGAACAATGATGCCACTGCTCTTAGAAACATACCCAACAATTGGGTCGCCCATTACTGGGTGACAGCAATTGGCAAACTTAACATGCGCTTTCGGGAATCCTTCTACAATAACTGCGCTCTTGAAGTTTGAAGCACTGATCTTAGCGCGTGATTGATTTTCATTATATTGTCTAATTAGAGCTTCTTCATCAGTTACATTATTACCGCACATTCTATTGTATACATTACGAATGGAAATTGTACCTTTTCCAACTTCATAATATAAATCTTCTTGCGTGTTAACACCGATTTTAGAAAACATATCTGATACAATCTTATCAGGTAATTTATAAAAATCAGAATCTGTTGCTACATTTTCTAACTTGCATAATTCCATATGCTCGTTTTTACCACGTTCAATATATTCATCACGTTTTTGTTTATTTAAGATGGCAATAATTTTATGACGGGCATGTGATGTGGCAACAATTTTAAGCCAGGCTTCATTTGGACCATTGAAACTCTTATTAGTCTTGATTTCAATTACATCACCAGTCTTTAGTTTATATGTAAGTGGTACAATTTTACCATTTACAATGGCACCAACTGTATGATTACCGATTTCGGTATGAATACGGTAAGCAAAATCAAGTGGCGTAGCCCCATTTGGAAAGTCAAATACGTCTCCTCTAGGGGTAAAGACATAGACATTAGCACTAAAGATATCATTTTGGATATTACTTAGTGGGTCTTTATCTTCTTCCTCGCCTTGTTCAGCATATACTAATAAGTCTTTATACCACTTTAACTTACTAGCAATTTCAAGTTGTTCAGCTTGAGGAGTATAACTACCTTCTTTATATGCCCAGTGCGCAGCAACACCGAGTTCCGCAACGCTATCCATTTCATATGTACGGATTTGGATTTCATAAATCTTACCGTTTGGGCCAACGACTGTTGTATGAAGAGATTGATATAGGTTTGGTTTCGGGATTGCAATATAATCCTTGAAACGTCTTGGGATTGGTGACCACTGACCGTGAACTAATCCTAACACCCTATAACATTCTTCAACTGAATTGACTAATATTCTTAAAGCTAACAAATCATAGATTTGGTCAAATTCAAGATGTTTAGTTTCCATCTTTTTACAAACGCTATAAATATTCTTAATTCGACCTTTGATTTGATAATTTTTAATATTATTGTGGTCTAGTAACTCTTTTAAGCCTTCTTCCATATGCGAAATATCTTCTTCGCATAATGTTTGACGTTTATTAATTAAGTCTTGGACTTCGCTATACTTTTCCGGACTTAAATACATGTAACTTCTGTCTTCTAGTTCCGCTTTAATGCGGTACATACCTAGTCTGTGCGCTAAAGGGGCATATAAATCAAGCGTTTCTTGACAAATACGTCTTCGTTTATCATCGGGTTGGAACTGGATTGTACGCATATTGTGAACACGGTCGACAAGTTTTACTAAAATGACACGAACGTCTTTTGCCATCGCCAGTAGTATTTTTTGATGCGTTTTAGCTAAAGCTTTTTCTTGTGTTAAATATTTAAGTTGTCCGATCTTAGTAACCCCATCAACAATACTTGCTACATCATCATTAAAATCAACTTTTAACTGGTCGAGTGTATAGTCAGTATCTTCTACTACATCGTGTAAGAATCCAGCGGCAATTGTAGCTGGTCCTACTCTTAAAGAAGCAAGCATGAATGCTACTTCAAGAGGATGTTGAAGATAGGGCTCACCAGACTTACGGAATTGACCTTCATGGTACTTTTTCGCAATTTCATAAGCTTTCTTGATCATTTCAATGGATTCGCTGTTATGAATATATTTTTCAATTTCATCCATTATAAGTTCAATAGTCGCTTTTTTTGTGCTATCTAGTGCTCTTTCCATGGCTTACTCCTTTCTTGATATTTATATTTAGAGAAAAATTATTCTCCTTCGTATTCTACTAAACTCTTAATTGGATAATTACCAATTACATCGCGACCTTTTAGGTCAACTAGTTCGATTAAAAATGCACATCCAACTACAATTCCACCTAATTTTTCAATTAAGTTAATAGTTGCTTTTACAGTACCGCCTGTAGCTAGTAAGTCATCAATTACCATTACTTTTTGACCAGGAATAATAGCATCTTTATGCATACATAATACATTTGTGCCATATTCTAAAGTATATGATTCAGTAATAACTTCGCGTGGAAGTTTTCCAGGCTTTCTAACGGGAACAAATCCGCACCCTAAACTATGAGCGACAGGGCAAGTAAAGAAATAACCTCTCGATTCAGGTCCAGCTATAACTTCAGCCCCAAGTTCTTTAGCGTATTTTGCTAATTCATCACAGGCTGCTTTATAAGCTTCCCCGTTTTGAAGTAAACTAGTAACATCGCGAAACATAATTCCCTCTTTTGGAAAGTTAGGAATCGTTATAATACAATCTTTGTAATCCATAAATTATCCTCCATACCTTAACATTATAGCACAAATTATCAATAGAATATATTTTTTTTCAAGGTAATATATCTTGAAAACATTTACTATTTTTTTTATAATCTATTTACAGAGGTAAATATAATGAAACCATTAGCATACGCCTTAAGGCCAACTAAAATTGATGATATTTATGGACAACTTCACTTGGTAGGACCAAATGGGGTTATTCGTAAGATGATTGAAAATAATCAGCTGCAATCAATGATCTTTTATGGCAATCCAGGTATCGGTAAAACAACCCTCGCTTTATGCATTTGTAATGAATTAAATATTCCATACGAACAATTTAATGCTTCAAACGACAATAAAGCGCGCCTAAAAGAAATAATCGATAAAGCCCTTGAATATGATCGTTTTGTTTTAATCGTGGATGAAATTCACCGCATGAAACGCGATATTCAAGATTACCTTTTAGGGTTTGTAGAAAAAGGGGACGTAATTTTAATCGGTCTAACTACAATTAACCCATATCATTCGGTAAATCCAGCGGTTAGAAGCCGTACAATCATCTATAAACTTAATGATTTAAATAATGAAGATTTATCTAAATTATTAGTTGATTCACTAAAAAAGATAGACTCTAACTTAGAAATTACTGATGAGGCTAAAGAATATATCATTCAAATGGCTAATGGGGAAGTTAGATATATTCTAAATATCTTAGAGGCCTTAACTAATACTTCTAATAATAAGTTAATTGATTTACATTTAACTAAACAAATCATTCAAAAACCTTCAATTAATATTGATAAAAATACTGATAATTACTTTGATACCTTAAGTGGCTTACAAAAATCAATTAGGGGTAGTGATGTAGATGCATCTATCCACTACTTAGCAAAACTACTAGTAATGGATGACCTTCCATCACTAGTTAGAAGATTACAAGTAATCGCCTATGAAGATATTGGCCTTGCTAACCCTTCAATTGGACCACGTGTAAGAGCAGCATGTGAAGCAGCCCTTGATCTAGGTATGCCTGAAGCTAGAATTCCACTAGCTAATGTAGTCTGTGATATGGCTTTATCCCCTAAATCTAACTCTACAATCTTAGCAATTGATGCAGCACTGGCTGATATTGAAGCTGGTAAAAGCGGAAATCTTCCGCTTCACTTGAAGAATCAATATTCATTTGATCCATCACAAGGCAAATATAAATACCCTCATGACTTCCCAGGTCATTGGGTAGATCAACAATACTTACCAGATGCAATTAAAGATGCAAGTTATTATCACCCACAAGATACATCACAATATGAAAAGATGTTAGGTGAACGATATTACGCAATTAAAAAAGCTAAAGAAAATAATAAAAAGTAGGAATCACTTCCTACTTTTTTCGATTTCTTTATAAAAATATACCATAAATGCATCTGCTATTATGCGAGCTCCACCAAAGTCTGGGTGTACACCATCTCTAGCTACTTCTTCAAATCCTTTTTCCATACTTGCAATTTCAAGTCTTTCTTGCAGTGGAATAAATGATAAATTGTAATCAGTGGCAATTTTCTTAACAACTTTAGCGTATTCTTTTACTTCAATAAACTTATCCCATTCATCGATTGTAGCAGTGCCTTTTAAGACATATGGTTCAAATAAAACAATCTTGACATTTCTTAAGACATTCAAAGTATCTTCTACTAACATACGATATACTTTTTCAAATCTTTTAATATCAACACCATTCTTTGCCCCAATTTCGTGCCATACATCATTTACACCAATTAAAATAAATAAGTAATCTGGATTCTCATTCCATACATCTTTTTTAATTCTAGCATATAAATCAACGATTCTGTCTCCACTTATTCCTCGATTTAAAATAATGTATTTAGATGGACATTCTTCATATACCCTTTTAACTACAATACTAGGATAACCAACCCCAAATGAATTATCATCTTCGCGATTTCTTCCCATATCGGTGATACTATCACCATAAAAGATTATCTTTTTCATTTTAACCTCTTAATTAATCAATATTAGTTACAATGCCACTAAATAATATAATGTTATTATACGTTAGTATAAATGCAAACTCTTCATCTACTACATATTCTTCATAAACAGGTTTGTAAGGACCAGGACCAGCTGCTCCAGCTTTAGCCATATAAGTAACCGCTGCTCCTTCAATACCTTTTTTATTAACTTCTAATTTAGAAATATGTCTTACTTCACTACAACCAAATTTATTATCAGTTAGATTAGTAAAATCACAACTGCCATTAATAAATAATGTTTTAATTCCAAATGTATTACTAAGTATACTAGTAATATCTAAATCACATTCAGCTTTAAATTCAGGGAATATACATTTAGTCTTATATTCTTCCATTAAAGTATCATCTTGATAAACATAATTACTTCTATTAATTACATATGTAATAACATCATTATTAAATACATCTTTTATTGATTTATTTTCATTTGCTTTAATGAAATACAAACTAAAGTTATGATTAGTCTTTGTGTAAAAAGCACTATAATCATCATTTTTCATAGTTCTTCCATCAAAATAATAACCATCAAGTAGTTTATTTTTAGATACACTACCATCTACATTAGTAAACTTATATTCTTCAGATGCAAAACTTAAATTATTACCTAAATCATTCCAAATATCTTTTAAATATAAAGTGTTCATCAAAACAAACATTGTATTCTCATCAATATTCATTTCTGGATCTAATAACTTATTAGTCTTTTCTCTAATAAACTGTCTCATTGCATTATTAGTTGCTTTATTATTGCCATCAAAATCTGCTTCATATGCATAACAATAATAATTATTCTTTAAATCATCTAATCCAGCTTCATATAAAGATACATCATTATCAATCCATATTGAATTAGTAAGTTGAATCTTAGCTTCTACTTGTTTAAATTCATTTACTGCTTCTAAGTATAATTCATTAAAATAAAGTTTATAATACTTAGCAAAAGTATCATAATCTACACCAATGGCTTTGATTAATTCTTCTCTTGTTTCACCACTTGAAGCACTTACTGCTAAACCTAAACACATTTCAATTGAAATAGGCGCACAAGCAGTATTTTTACCAGCTTGATATTCTAAGCTATTTATACTTGATCCCAGTTTAGATGCGAAGACTTGCATCTTTTCTTTAAACTCTACATAACTATCTGCAGATACTTCTTTATAACTATAATCATGACTTAACCCTTCAGGACTTCTTAAAAGCGTCATCTTTGCCAAGGATCCAAAAGCTGTACATCCAGATAAGGCTGCTATCATAAATAAGCTAAATATCAAAAACATTCTTCTAATACGCATATAAATACCTCCGTATTACAGTAATATAACAATTTACTACTTTATTTTTCTAAGCTTAAAGTATAAATACTTGATATGATTAAATCATAGCAAGTATTTCTTTTTTCAACTCATTAACAATATCTTCTTGGGCGATCTTCTTAACAATTTCGCCTTTTTTAAATAAAATAGCTTCATTAATGCCACCAGCTACCCCGATATCAGCATCTCTTGCTTCACCTGGGCCATTGACAGCGCAGCCCATAATGGCAACAGTTATCTTTTTAGGACCAAGTGTATTTAGAAATTCTTCAATTTCTTTAGCAATTGGTAACATATCATACTGTGTTCTTCCGCAAGTCGGACATGATATCAGTTTTGGTTTATCAATTAAACCAAGACTACCTAATATTTCTTTTGCTACTTTTACTTCTATAACTGGATCATCAGTTAAAGATACTCTAATCGTATCACCGATACCGTTATAAAGTAAGCTACCGATACCAATTGAGGAAGCTACACTTCCCGCTAAATATGTACCAGCTTCCGTTACCCCTAAATGAAGCGGATAGTTAAACATGTTTGAAGCAATCGTATATGCTTCAATCATCATATTAACATCGCTTGCTTTCATAGATAGTACGATATCATAAAAACCAAGTGATTCTAGTATATCCACATGTTTTTTAGCACTCATTACAAGTCCGTAAGCACTACGACCATATTTATCTAAGATTTCTTTATCCATTGAACCAGTATTAACACCAATTCTAATTGGAATATGATGTTCCTTACATTTATCAACTACCATTTTAATCTTATCGATATCGCCGATATTGCCAGGATTAATTCTAACTTTATCGCATCCTGCATTAATCGCTTCAATTGCAATGCGATAATCAAAATGAATGTCTGCTACAATCGGAATATTAATATTTTTCTTAGCTAGTTCTAACTTAATATTCTTAATTGCTTTCGCATCCTCTAAATCAAGGCATGCAACTCGAACTATTTCGCAACCTTCTTGATAGAGCTTTGTAATTTGCGCTACGGTTGCCTCTACATCTTTATTAGATGTATTAGTCATCGATTGGATAGCGATGTGATTAGCACCACCAATAGTGATGTTACCCACCTTGATTTCTTTTTTTAAGACTCTATTCATCATATTTCTTTTTTAACTCTTTTTACAGTTTTTCTTTGAGGAGAACGAATACGTTTTTGTCTTAAGATATTATAAATTGTACTACGTGATTGTTCATATCCTCTTTCTTCTTGCATAATACGAGCAAATTCAGAAAAGTTCATACCTTTGTATTCAGTTCTGTAAATATGAGCTAATTCTAATCTAATATCTTCATCGTAAGTATTAACTGGTTTATTATAACGATTACGATGGATAATGCCTTTATCGCCTTCAGCTAAAACTTGTCTCTTTAGGTTACGAACTTGTCTAGTTGTAACGCCAAGTAGTTTAGCAGCACGTGGGCCTTTTATTTCTTTATTGATTAATCTTTTGATTACTCTTAGTTTTTTCTTTTCATCTTTAGTTAAATGCGGAGCCTTAACCACTTCTTCAATAACAAAAACTTGTTCTTCCATATATTTCTCCTTTAATTTGCTAATCAATTATTTCATACTTACATTATATTATAAGTATCATTTCTTTGCAATTGATTTAGTGTTTTTTTCCTATCATTTAAAAAACTTATTTTTTTATTGCATAAAGGTGCGTTTTCTTGTATAATCGTATTAGGTAAATGTTATTAAGGAGAGTGAAATATCATGCGTGTTACATTTTTATTAAAATGTAGTGAATGCGGCGAGGAAAATTACTTAACTGAAAAAAACAAGAAAAACGATCCAGATCGTTTAGAAGTTATGAAATACTGTCCACGTTGCAGAAAACAAACATTACATAAAGAGAAAACTAAGAAATAGTTTTAAAAAAGTCACATCATTAAGATGTGACTTTTTAAATTATATTAGGCAAGTTATCTTTTTTTTTGTAACTTCCTTCTCCTAAATTATCTAATTTAATGTTACCAATTCTAATTCTTTGTAGGTCGATTACTTTATTCCCTCTAGCAACAACCATTCTTCTAATTTGGTGGTATTTACCTTCGTTTAAAGTAATTAAGAAATGATAATCATCTACTTTTTCTACTTTACAAGGTAGCGTATCTTTACCTCTTAAGACCATACTTTTAGGCATATTAGTGATGAATTCATCACTAATTTTATCTTTTACTTGCACAATATATTCTTTTTCATAATGCGTAGATAATACTTTATGGGTAAAACTAGAATCGTTAGTTAGAATTAATAAGCCTCTTGATTCTTTATCTAAGCGTCCAATTGGATATACTCTAAAAGGAATATCTAGATTATTTCTAATACTCTCAGTTACATCTTTATTATTAGTGCAAACAATACCTTGTGGCTTATTATATAAATAATAAACAAATGGTACTTTTTTAACTACTTTACCATCAACACTAACAGAATCTATATCTAATACATCATATGTTAAGTTAACAAATGTATTATTTACTAATATCTTCTTTTGCTCATGTAACTTAGTAATTTCACTTCGAGTAATATCTAGAGCATTCTTTACATATAAATATAAGCGCATCTTTAGGCCTGTTCTTTAATCTTATTGATTAAAGATGGATCAAATTTACCGCTACGTAGCATCGCTATTTCATATTTAAATGGTGGAAATTCTTTATCTACATATGGAGTTTCTAGAATCTTAGGAATTCCTTGAAATCTAGGATCACTACATACTTTTAGTAAAGTATCAAAGCCAATATTGCCAAAACCGATGTTTTCGTGACGGTCTTTATGCGAACCTAATACATTTTTAGAATCATTGCAGTGGATACATTTAATATTCTTAATACCAATTAGCTTATCTAGTTTATCCATAACTTTTTCATAATCGTTAACAATATCGTAACCACCATCAAATATATGGCAAGTATCTAAGCATACTTTTAAGCGTTCGTTATTAACTCTATTTAAAATATAAGCAACTTCTTCAAATGTGCATCCACATTCACTACCTTTTCCAGCCATTGTCTCTAATAATAAAGTAACTGGAACGTCTTTTGTGTTATCTAGAACTCTTTTAATACTTAAGGCGATTAAGTTACAACCAGTTTCACTTCCTTGATTAACATGTGCACCTGGATGGAATACCACATACTTAGCCCCCATTTGGTGGGCTTTTTTAACCTCTTCTGACATAAATTCAACAGCGAAGTCGCGCTTTAGCGGATCCGGTTGAGCGAAATTTAAAATATATGGTCCGTGAATGATTACATCGGCAGGATCAATATTGTTTTCTTTTAAGATTTGTAAGTATTCGGGGATTCTAAACTGACTCATTGGTTTACGAATCGTATTTTGGGGAGCTCCAAGGTATAACATGAAGCAATTAGCGTTATAGCTAAGGGCTTCCTTAACACTACCTACAAGCATTTCATCCCCACTATTCCCTACATGACAGCCTAATTTATCAATCATTCTTTTTATTCTTCTTTCTATATATTTCTTCAATACGTTTACGTTTAAATTTCTTTAGTTTACGTTCAATCTCTTCTTTTCTTTTCTTCTTATAGCCAGGCTTAACTTTCTTTGGCATTGGCGTAGCATAATGAAGTTGTTCTTCCATCTTCTTAACCGCACTTGCTTTACGAATAATCTTATTGCGTTCTTTAGTTGGTACCAAATTACCATCTTTGATCGCCATATAGACGCAGTGTAAGCCTTTAGCTTCTAATTTATGAAGATATGTGTCATCACTAAATTCATAAAAGGAAATACTTTTACCGGTTGCATCAAATCGAGCAGTTCTACCGGTTCTATGAGTATAGAATTCAATATCTTTAGGTAGTTCGAAATTAATAACGTGGCTTACGCCTTCAATATCCATACCTCTAGCAGCTAAGTCACTAGCTATTACATATTGGACTTTACCATCTTTAATTCGCTTTAATACTTGTTTTCTCTCTCTTGCTTCTAAATCACCAGATAACTTTACCACTTGTAAGCCACGGCTAGCAAGAAATGCTGCTATTTCTGTTACTCTTTCTTTCGTATTAGCAAATATTAATACTAAGTAAGGCGTAAATGTTTGAAGCAAACTATATAATAATTCAAATTTGTTTTTATTTTTTGCGGGGATAAAGATATGTTCAATTGAATCTTTACTAATCTTCTTTTCACTTAAATCATAAAGTGGACTCTTCGATAAATATTTATTTAAGAAAGCAACTAGTTGCTTAGAAATGGTAGCTGAAAAGACTAATGTTTGTACATATTCTTCAAATAAAGAAAAGATAGCATCAACTACTTCCATTTCGCTTGATTCAAATACCATATCTGCTTCATCAATAACGACCATTTTAGCTGTATAGATCTTTAAAACATTCGTATCAACTGCTAAATCTTTAAGTTTACCGATTGTGGAAACGACGATTTGGGGTTGCTTTTTCTCTAACCAGCTAACTTCGTTATCACGATCAGTTCCCCCGACATATAACTTAACATCAATATTTTCGTTATATTTAGTAAATAAGCATACAGCATCATAAAGCTGGGTTGCTAGTTCTCTAGTAGGTGAAATAATAACAGCTTGGATTTCTTTTAAATCTGGTTTAATCTTTTGAAGAATTGGTAATAAAAAGGCATGAGTTTTACCAGTACCAGTAGCACTTTTACCGATTAAACTTTCTCCACTAATAGCTTTTGGAATAATTATTTCTTGAATTGGAGTAGCTTCAAAAAAGCCAAGTTCAGCTAGGCCATCATTGATATATTTCTTAAATCCATAATCACTAAATTTCATTTTCGACTTCCCCAATACTTTCTGGGTATTTTGCCTCTATTAATTTAACTTTCACTAAATCATTAGATTTAAAATCACCTTTAAACTTTATTTCAATATAATTTGAAGAATGACCATGCCACCATCCATCTTTTTTAACTTCACAAATGACATCTAAGTCTTTACCGATAAACTTCTTACGATAATCAAGCGCTAATTTTTCATTTAATTCTAGTATTTTTAATACTCTTTGATGCTTTGTAGCTTCATCCACTTGATCTTCATATTTATAAGCAACTGTTTTTGGTCTTCTAGAATAAGGAAAAACATGCATCTCCCCAAAACGCGATTTCTTAATTACTTCTAATCCATTTAAGAAATCTTCGTCATCTTCGCTACAAAAACCAGTCAAAATGTCAGTTGTAATATTAATATCTGGAAACATTGAATAAATTAAATCAATCTTTTCTAAATATTTACTGATCGTATATTTACGATTCATTCTCGCTAATACTTTATCGCTGCTTCCTTGAAGTGGAATATGTAGATGCATACAGAAATGTTCTTGATATTTCTTCATGACATTAAGTAAATCAATTGATATTTCGCTATTTTCAATTGAAGATATCCTAAGTCTTCCTAGACCATTAACATTTATGCATATATCTTCAAGTAGGTTAGCTAGACTGTAACCTTCAAAATCTTTACCATATGATCCAGTATCAATACCAGTTAGAACAATTTCTTTAACGCCATTATTAGTTAAGATCTTAATTTCTTCAATAACATCTTCTTTTTTTCTACTCCTAACAAGTCCTCTCGCATAAGGAATTGTACAATACGAGCAGAAATTGTTACATCCATCTTGAATCTTAATAAATGCTCTCGTTTTATCGTTTGTATGATTAACTTTTAGTTCTTCATAACACTTTTCCTTCATAATATCGCTAGTGTTATTAATTACCCCACTATCTTTATTATTGAGTTTATCAATGATCATATCATGAAGTTTATCTCTATTAGATGTACCGATAACGATATCAACCCCTAAAATAGATGCTACTTTTGCGGGGTTTAGTTGGCTGTAGCAGCCCATTACGGCTAAGATAGCACCAGGTGCATACTTAGCAGCACGATGGATCATCTTTCGCGATTTACCATCAGATGTATCGGTTACACTACATGTATTAATGATAATAACATCTACTTTTTCATCTTTAATCTTGTCGAAGGAAACTAAGTCCCATCCTTCATCTAAAAATTGATTTATAATAGCTGTTACTTCGTACTGGTTTACTTTACAACCTAATGAACAAAAACTAATCTTCATCTTTGTCACCTAATAGAAAACCTAGTACGCTCATCGCATAAAGTGGAGCTGTCTCAGTTCTAAGTACTCGAGCCCCAAAACTTACTACTTTAAAGCCATTATTAATAAGTATTTCTTTTTCCGAATCATCAAATCCGCCTTCGGGGCCAATTACAACTAAGATATTTTGATAATGATTAGCAACAAAATCAATATCTTTAAGCATGAAATTATCTTCATTAGCATCAGCTAGCAATAATAAATCATAATCATTTAATTCTTTAATTAAATCATTGATTGATTTAACACCACTTATTTTCATTAAATCATTTCTTTGTGATTGTTCACTAGCTTCTTTAATAATCTTTTGATAACGATCTAGTTTAAAATCATTAATCTTATCAATTTTAATAATTGAGCGCTTCATGATAAGTGGGATGTAGTTAGAACAACCTAGTTCAGTAAGTCTACGGACTACTTCTTCGGTCTTTTCCCTTCGAACTAAACCTTGAGCAATCGTCACCTTACCGTTTAGACTAGTATTTTTTGTAATATCTTCTAAAATACTACATCTTACCACATCACTTATTTCTTCGATTACGCATAGATATGCAACTTCATCACAAGAACATATGATTTTATCACCGCTATGCATTCGCATAACATCTTTGATGTGATGAACATCGCTTCCACTAATCGTAACAACATTTTTATTTAATTGGTTAACATTCACAAAATATCTTTGCATAAGTTTACCTCTAATACATATTATCCATAATAACATTTTACCATTTTTTCGTTAATAACTAAATAAAAAAATAAAGGCTTTTAGTTTCCTAAAAGCCTATTTTTTATTTATGATATTTTTTACCATGATATTTTGCTTTGATTTCGGGATCCATATACTTTAGAGTTCTCTTACCAAGCTTTTTAATTTGTTTTGTTTTAATCAACTCAATAATTTCATCTAAATCTTTAACTTTGTGGTCAAAGTAAACACCACCACCAGAGATCTTACCAGTTTCATGAGCATCTGATCCTGAAGTCCAAATCTTATTGTATGATTTAGCATACCATTTAGCACGATCATCAATTATCTTTTGGCTATGTGAAGTATTATATACTTCTACTGCGTCTTCTTGATAAGGTGCTAAGATGAATTCATGAATGTAATGAGCTTCTCTAAATGGATGCGCGTGGATGATAAATCCTCCCGCTTCATGAACTAAATCGATATATGGTGCAGGTTGCATAGTTTCGATTTCTGGATGAGCATATAAAAATTCTTTTCCAACGCCGAAAGTTAGAAAATCGATACCATGGTATGTCCATTCTAAGCCAAAGAATACTTGAAGACCGATTTTATCGCCTTCAGCTTTAGCATCTTCGTAACCGGCATAATACATATCAATTCTTTCTTTCCAAGGTAAATCTTTTGGAACTGCACAATTTCCATTAAAGAAATGATCAGTAACAATAATACCAGTGTATCCTATTTCTTTATATTTACGCGCCATTTCGGCGCCAGTTGATTTAGCGCATCTACTTACTTGGCTTGTATGACAATGTGTTTCGTATTTGTATAACATATTTACTCCTATTTACCTTTAAAGAATTTCTTAATCTTATCAAAGATAGTTTCTTGGGTTTCATTAGTTTTAGAAAGCTTTGTAAACAATTCTTTTTGCTCACTAGATAACTTAGATGGTGTTACAACGCGAACGATAACATATAAATGACCAGTTTGGCCAGTTCTACCATTCGTAATACCACGGCCAGCAATCTTAAATTTCGTACCAGTTTGTGTTCCAGCTGGAATCTTTAAGTTGCCTTTACCAGTAGTTGTTGGGATTTCTAAGTTAGCACCAAGTGCTGCTTGAGAAAATGTTATTGGCATTTCCATATATAAATCTAAGCCATCACGCTCGTATAATTCATGTGGTTTAACATTTAAAACAATGTATAAATCACCACTCATACCACCATTGATACCAGCTTCACCTTTACCAGATACGGTTAAAGTTTGACCATCTTCTACGCCTGATGGAATACGAACTTTGATTTTAGAAACTGTCTTGATTCTTCCTTCTCCATGACAAGTATTACACTTGTTTTTAATAATTTTACCAGTTCCACCGCATTTAGAACATACTCCTTCAGTTCTAATACGTCCAAAAATAGTATTTTGTTCAACTGTTACACGACCAGTGCCATGGCAATCAGTACATACGCTAATATCACTCTTCGATTGAGCACCTGTTCCGCTACAATCTTTGCAAGTGTCAAGTTTATTGACACTTATTTCTTTTTCTACGCCAAAGATTGCTTCTTCAAAAGTTAAATTAAGAGTAACTCTTAGATTACGACCACGTTCAGCACCGGATGCTGATTGTTGACGCGCTCCACCTCCGAAGAATGAAGAAAAGATATCTTCGAAACCGCCAAATCCACCACTGAATCCGCTAAAGCCAGCTCCACCCATATTTGGTCCTTCATGACCAAATTGGTTGTATTGCTCTCTTTTTTGAGGATCGCTTAAAACATCATATGCTTCTTGAACCTCTTTGAACTTTTCTTCAGCGTTAGGTTCAGTGGATACATCTGGATGGTATTTTTTAGCTAATGCACGATAGGCCTTTTTGATCTCGTCATCAGTTGCTTGCTTAGAAACACCTAAGACTTCATAGTAATCTCTTTTTGTAGCCATCGTCAAACCTACTTATTATTTTTCTTCAGTAAAATCTGCATCAACTACATCATCAGGATTATTGTTTGAATTATTATCATTACCTTGAGAAGCTTGTTGAGCCTGTTGAGCCTTTTGGTAAGCACGCATAGCTACGTTTTGACTAACTTTTAGTAATTCATCTTTCTTTGCTTTAATATCTTCAATATTATCGCCTTTCAAAGCTTCTTCTAATTCTTTAGATTTAGCTTCAATATCAGTCTTTTCTTGTTCAGTAACTTCGCTTCCTAAATCTTCGACGCTCTTTCTAACTGAGAATAAGATTTGTTCAGCTTCGTTCTTTGTATCAACAGCTTCCTTCTTAGCTTTATCAGCAGCTTCATTTTCTTGAGCTTCTTTAACCATTCTTTCGATTTCAGCTTCACTTAAACCTGTATCGTTTTGAATAGTAATGCTTTGAGCTTTACCAGTTCCTAAATCCTTAGCGCTAACATTAACAATACCATTAGCATCAATATCGAATTTAACTTCGATTTGAGGAACACCACGAGGAGCTAGAGGAATACCAGTTAATTGGAATCTTCCTAATGTCTTGTTATCAGCAGCCATTGTTCTTTCACCTTGAAGAACATGGATATCAACAGCTGGTTGGTTATCAGCAGCAGTTGAGAATACTTGTGATTTAGATGTAGGGATAGTAGTATTTCTTTCGATTAACTTTGTAAATACACCACCTAATGTTTCAATACCTAAAGAAAGTGGAGTTACATCTAGTAATAATACGTCCTTAACATCACCTTTTAAGACACTACCTTGAATAGCAGCACCCATTGCAACTACTTCATCTGGGTTAACGCTCTTATTAGGTTCCTTACCTAATTCTCTTTTTACTAATTCTTGAACAGCAGGAATACGAGTAGATCCACCAACTAGTAATACTTGGTCGATATCACGTGGTGTCATCTTAGCATCGCTTAAAGCACGTCTAACTGGTCCTAAACATTTTTCAACTAAGTCTTTAGTTAATTCATCGAATTTAGCTCTTGTTAAATGATAGTTCATATGAACTGGTCCATTAACACCCATAGAAATGAATGGTAAGCTAATTTCTACATCCTTAACACCAGATAAGTCTTTCTTAGCTTTTTCGGCAGCATCTTTAACACGTTGCATAGCCATTTTATCTTTGCTTAAGTCAACGCCTTCATCTTTCTTAAATTGTTCTACTAAGTAATTCATGATAACTTCATCAAAGTCATCACCACCTAGTCTATTATTACCAGCTGTAGAGATAACTTCGAATGTACCATCAGCTAAACTTAAGATAGATACATCAAATGTACCACCACCTAAGTCAAATACTAATACTGTATGTTCTTTATCAGTCTTATCAATACCATAAGCTAGGGCAGCAGCTGTTGGTTCATTGATGATTCTCTTAACATCTAAGCCAGCAATTCTACCAGCATCTTTACTAGCTTGTCTTTGAGCATCATTGAAGTAAGCAGGAACAGTGATAACTGCTTCAGTTACCTTTTCACCTAAATATGCTTCAGCTGTAGCTTTTAAGTTTTGAAGAATCATTGCACTGATTTCTTGAGGGGTATAGCTCTTACCATTAATATTAACAGTCTCAGCTGTACCCATCTTTCTTTTAATTGATGATACTGTATTTGGATTAGTGATAGTTTGTCTTTTAGCAATATCACCAACTTGAATTTCACCATCTTTAAATGCTACTACTGATGGAGTAGTTCTTCCACCTTCAGCATTAGTTATAACTTTAACTTCTTTACCTTCCATAACAGCTACGCATGAATTCGTAGTTCCTAAGTCGATTCCGATAATTTTACTCATAATTATATCCTCCTATTGATTGCTTTCTTCTTTTGGTTTTTGATTTACTTTTACTAAGCTAACTCTTAGTACACGATCTTTATACATATAACCAGTTTGCATCTCTTGGATTATTAATCCTTCTTCCACATTCTCATCATATGTTGTTTCAACTGCATGATGGAATCTAGGATCAAACTTTTCACCTAAGGCATTAATCTTTTTAACGCCATTCTTTTCTAAAACATCTTTAAAATTCTTGTTAATCATTTGAAAACCAAGAAGGAAGTTCTTAAGCTCTTCGTTATCAGTTTTCATGTTTAACGCCTTATCAAAAATATCAAACCCAGCTATTAATTCTTCTAATAAGCTTTGGTATGCATATTTTCGTTCACGATTTCTTTCCTCATTAATTCGCTTTTTGTAATTTTCAAGTTCAGCTAATGCTCTTAAATAATCATTATTTTTCTCTTCTAACTTTAATTTAAGTTCATCAACTTCACTTAGAGGCTCTTTTTGAGGACTGTCATCAAACTTTTCTTCGACCGTACCGTTCTTTTCTTGTTCTTCTAACTCTTCTTCGCGGTAACGATTGTGTACATCTTTCACTCTTTAGCTCCCTCCTTATTTCATTTTTCCGATATATGTAGCAATGTAGTCAAGTAATGGAATTACTCTTCTATAATCCATTCGCTTTGGACCAATAACGGCGATAGCTCCTCTATCACCTGTTTCTGATTCATAAGGGACTGAAATTACAGTACAATCTTCCATTGCCTTAACCTCATTATCTTTACCAATCTTAACTGTAATACTACGATTATTTACATCAACAACTTGCATGATGTTCTCATCATCCATCGCTTCAAATAATGATTTAACTTTATCAATATCTTGAAACTCAGGTTGATCTAAGAAGTTTTCTTGACCTCGCATGTAGTATTGATCTTTTGCCATACTAGCAAAGGCTTGAACAAGTACACCAACAAGTTCTTCGTTATATTCAATTTGTTTTCTAATTCCTTCTTCCGCAAATCTACTTCTTAGCGTTCTATCGATATCCGAAATTGGACAATCATATAATAAATCACTAAGTAAATTGATTACTTTTTCAATATCTTTTGTATTGATATCTTCGGGAATTAATATTTTCTTAGTTTCTACATATCCTTTATCAGTTACCATCAATAATACTGCTAAATTATTTCCTAAACTTACGATTTGTAATTTCTTAATTTTAGATGTATGGGCAGTATCACCTAAAGCAACAGATGCATAATTTGTTAAGTCAGCAACAAGCGCCATTGATTCTTTAATCGCTTGTTCACGACTCATAATATTACGTTCAAAGATCGAATCGATCATTGGGAAATCGTCATATTCTTTTTCTTTATTTTGTTCTAGGATATATTCTACATATACTTTATATCCTGCTTCTGATGGAACTCTTCCACTTGAAGTATGTGTCTTTTGGAGAAGTCCCATTTCTTCTAAGGCTGCCATTTCATTTCTAATAGTAGCGCTAGAATAAGTAAAATCATCTAAACTAGCTAATGCTTTTGATCCAACTGGTTCAGCTGTTCTTACGTATTCTTCCACAATCCATTGAAGGATTTTCTTTTGTCTAGCAGTTAATAACATATTCATTACCTCGCTTAGCACTCCTTTTACCTTATTGCTAATTACATTATATACTTGTCTTTTAGCACTGTCAATAGGAAAGTGCTAAAATTTTAAGAATCGTTTAAGGTTAAAAAAAGTGCCACAAATTGTGACACTTTTTCTTATTTAGGTTATTTTAATTTCTTGGGGGTCGAGCATAGGCTTTTAATTTCTTGGGGGTACCCCCAGTTGTTGAAAAGCCTTTTTTTATACAAAAAAAAGGAAGACCTTTTTGTTATAATTAAGCGTCAACCAATTACAAAAAGGA
>JAGCUR010000001.1 GCA_017962745.1 Bacilli bacterium
AGTCCCAATGTGTCTGTTGTGCCTCTCAGCACAGATATTCATCATCGCCTTGGTGAGCCGTTACCTCAGCAACTAGCTACTGCACCGCAGGCCCCTCTTTAAGTGGTGCATTCGCACCTTTAAATATTCGTCCATGCAAACAAATATACTATCCAGTATTAGCAGTCGTTTCCAACCGTTATCCTCGTCTTAAAGACAGGTTACCTACGTGTTACTCACCCGTTCGCCACTGACTAATAAATTAGTCCGTTCGACTTGCATGTATTAGGCATGCCGCCAGCGTTTATCCTTTGCCAGGATCAAACTCTCAAAAAATATATTTTATTTCACCTATTTTTGAAAAATTTGCTTCTTGCTCCACCTGTTATTCTGTTTAGTTTTCAAAGACCTTGTTGCTAGCGACTTTTTTGCGCCAGCTTCACCATTATATTACATCTGATCCCTCATTGTCAATATAATTTTTATTTTTCAATATGGGGTCGGACCTATATAACCTTTTTCATTATACTCCAGAACATATATAAAGTCAATAAAAATTAGCAAATTTATTAACTTTTTTGCACATTTCGGAATTAAAAAAGGTGGCACTTAAGCCACCTTTTTTATATACGATATATGATTAATTATCGAACTCTTTTGCGTTATATGTGAATAGTGTCGAGATAGGTTTTCCGTCCATAATATTTAAAATACCTTGACCAAGAATCTTGGCGATCGATAGTTGTAAAAACTTAGGGCACATTCTATCTTCAGGAAGTTCAATAGTGTTTGTAGCAACAACCATCTTAATTGGACTTTCCATAATTCTTTGCACAGCTTCACCCGATGCAATTAGGTGAGTGCATGCCACATATATATCTTTAGCACCAGCATTAGCTAAAGCGTTAGCTGCAGCTGAAATAGTTCCAGCAGTATCAACAATATCATCAACTAGAATACAATTCTTACCTTCTACTTCACCAATGATATTTAATACTTCGGCTACATTAGCTTTAGGACGACGTTTATCCATAATAGCGATTGGTGCATCAAAGTTGATTGCAAACTTTCTAGCACGTGTTGTTCCGCCGTGGTCAGGTGAAACAATCACGATATCTTCTATTTTTTGCTTTTTGAAATAATGAACTAGTACAGGGTTAGCTTCAAAGTTATCAATTGGAATATCATAGAATCCTTGAATTTGGGCTGCATGTAAATCACAAGCAACAACTCTATCTGCTCCGGCAGCTTCAAGTAAGTCAGCAACTAATTTTGCACTGATTGGTTGACGTGATTTAGCTTTACGATCTTGTCTAGAATAACCATAATATGGCATTATAACGTTAATTGATCTTGCAGATGCTCTCTTTAGTGCGTCGATAAAGATTAATAATTCCATATAGTTTTCATTTACTGGAAAAGATGTAGATTGAATAATAAATACGTTATATCCTCTTACAGTTTCAGGGATATTGATGTTTACTTCACCATCAGCAAAGCGGCTTGATTCGCAATCTGATAGGGGAATTCCGATGTAATCTGCTATTTCTTGACCTAGCTTCTTGCTTGAAGAAAGAGCAAATAACTTGATTTTTGATCCATGTACTTCTGCCATTGAAAAAACCTCCACAATTTACAATTTAATTATATATCTACAAAAATACTATTTCAACGATTTATAAAAGTAAAATGCTTTCAATATATATAAAAATAATGCATAGTCTAATACTATGCATTATTTTCTTCACTCATCGCTACTTCGTATGCGTTTAATACTTTTTCAGTAATTAAATCACGAACACTTTGTTCGATTGGATGAGCGATATCTTTATACTCTCCATTAGCACATTTGTGCGAAGGCATTGTAATAAATAAGCCATTGTCACCTTGAATAATTTTAATTTCATGTACAACAAAGCAAGCATCAAAGGTAATTGAAGCAACAGCAACTAGACGGTTTTTACCATCAATTTTTCTTATTCTTACATCAGTAATTTCCATTGTGTCCTCCATATTTGTTTGCATTTTTAATATTGCAATTGCATTATAACAATTATAATTGCTTTTTGCAAGAGGATAATGGCATAAATTACATATTATGTTTGCTTGTAACTAGCATTACATTATAGTTTTGATTCTTTAATTTTTTATAAACGAAGTCGGCATCGCTTTTTTTGTTAAAAGCAGCGATTACGGTACTACCGCTACCGCTCATAATCGCTTTTGCTTTAATATCGTTATCAATAATTAGATTATTAACATTATCGATTATATTAGATATTTTAGGGCTATAATCGTTAACTGATATAGCCGCATCAGTTAAATCGTTAAACATATTATCGATTACTAAATCATAGTTATTAGTATGAAAACCGCTAATCATATTATCTACTTTTTCTAAATCATCACTATATATCTTATTTGCTTCATAGACATCTTTAGTATGACAATGATATCCTGGTAATATTAGTAAATAATATAATTTTAAATTAGTATCAATATAATTAACATTTTCACCAGTGCCAGTAAGTATTCCGAGCCCACCTAATAAGAAATATGGCACATCACTGCCGACACTTAAAGCAATGCTCGCTAACTCATCAAAGCTTAAGCCTAAATTCCATAACTTATTTAGCGTAACAAGTGTCATTGCCGCATCGCTTGATCCACCACCAAGTCCTGCTCCATATGGAATATATTTCTCTAAATGAATCCTAACGCCATAATCTTTAGCAACTGGACATTTATCCTTTAAGGCATATATTGCTTTAACAACTAAGTTATCTTCATTTTCTAAAGAATTGTCGCTACATGTAAATATGATATCTTCACATTTAGATATATGTAAAACATCATATATACTTATTAAATCCATAATAGTAGCAATATTATGATAGCCATCTTCCCTTTTGTTAATAATCTTTAATGCTAAGTTTACTTTAGCATATGCTTTAACTCTCATTTTTACCTTCTTAATTCTTTATATAATTTTATAATCATATCTAAATCTAATTCTTCAGCTCTAGCTGATTCTTTTAGATTTAGGCTATTTAGACTATTTTTGATTAATTCTTTGTCAAAGTGGTATTTAGAACTAGATAAGTTGTTAACTATCGTTTTTCTCCTCATACCAAATAATGCTTCCACAAATCTAAAGAATTCATCTTCATTATCTAAGTTATAATCGTTTTTCTTGCGCTTAACCGATAGTAAAATGCTATCTACATTAGGCACAGGGAAAAAGAAATTTCTTGGGACATCAAATTCGATTTTAGCATTACTTTTATAATTCATAATAACTGATAACGCGTTATAGTCTTTAGTCTTAGGCTTACCCGATAATCTTTGCCCTAATTCCTTTTGCATCATAAAATACATATCACTTATTTTATTACTAGCTAGTAATTTAAATAATATAGGTGTTGTGATGTAATAAGGAATATTAGCAACTACTTTCGCATTATTAGCACCATTAAATAGTTTATCGATATCTAAATCGATATCTACATCCAAAAAATCTTTGTTAATAATCGTTACATTATTATATTTAGATATCGTTTTAGATAAGATATTAACCATATCGGTATCTATTTCATAAGCAATAACTGCTTTAGCGTTAATCGCTAGAAATTCAGTTAGCGATCCTAAGCCTGGTCCAATTTCTAAAACATAATCATCTTTAGTAATATTTGCTACTTTAATGATATGTTCTAGGATGGCACTTGAAGTTATAAAGTTTTGGCCAAATTTCTTTTTCGCAAATAATTCATATTCTTTTAATATATCTTTAGTATCATTTACTATCATTAACTAATTCTCTTACTTTCACTAAATAATCAGGTATTTGGATATGTTGAGGACATTTAGCAACGCAAGTTTTGCAGTTTACACATCTGGCAGCCTCTGCGTTATTATTTTTAATCATGCTATATACCCACTTAACATCGCCAAGGCTTTGATACATTTCATAATCATTTAGTAATCTTAAGTTGCGCGGAATATCAACGCCTTTAGGACAAGGCATGCAGTATCTACATCCTGTACATCCTACCACTTCAACTTTGCGTAATGCGTCACTTACTTTTTTAACTAAAGCAGTTTCTTCTTCGTTTAATGGTACAAAGTTAGATGCAATTTGTAAGTTTTCATCAAGTTGGGCAACTTCATTCATACCACTTAAAAATGTCATGACACCTTTTTGACTAGCAACCCACCTTAAAGCCCAAGTAGTTAAGCTATCAGATGAATATTCATAAAACATATTAGCGATATTTTTATTGAATCCACAAAGTTTACCACCTTTTAATGGTTCCATTACGATAATTGGAATATGTCTATTTACTAATTCTTGATAACCTTTTACGCCTTGTTGAATCTCGTAATCCATATAGTTAAATTGAATTTGGCAGAATTCCCAATCGAAGTAGTTTAATATTTCCATAAAAGTATCATATCCATCGTGGAATGAAAAACCGATATGTTTAATTTTACCTTGTTCTTTCCATTTCTTAACATGATCTAAAATATGATATTTCTTCATATGTTCAAAACGATCTTTGCTCATCGCATGGATTAAATAAAAATCGATATAATCAGTTTGTAAGTTTGCTAGTTGCTTATCAATCATTGCATCAATTTCAGCTGGATCAGTTAAATTCCAAAACGAATACTTAGTAGCTAAGTAATATGTATCTCTTGGATATATTGATATCGCTTTACCTAAAGTCGGCTCACTTTGTCCACCCAAGTATACATAAGCAGTATCAAAATAATTAACGCCATTTTCATATGCTTTTCTAACTAACTTAATTGCTTTATCTTCATCTACTTTACCATCATGAGCTGCAAATCTCATGCATCCAAATCCAAGGATTGATGTATTAATATCTTTTTCATACCACTTGTTATATTTCATTATGTATACCTCCTATAAAAAACATAAAAACTCTTCAATGAAGAGTTTTTTAAAAATTAACACGATGCAAAAAAGGCTAGCCCTACTAGTGCTGCTAGAATAAATACAATAAATACAAAAAGCTTTGGAATCTTTTTAAATACTGCAATTAAACCAGCTAAGATTAATATAAATAACAAAACTGCTACACATCCGTAGATTATGTAGTGCTTTGTTTCACCAAAACTTAAAAGGTGTCTAATAAAGTCGACGCCCTTTGCGATGAACCCTTCTAGCAAGCTAAAAAAGCTCATTAATTTTTCTTTAATTCCTTCCATAAGTCTACCTCTTTTTAAAAGATTATACTACATTTTCTTCTTACCTTCAAGCGCTTTTGCAAGAGTTATCTCATCTAGATACTCAATATTAGCACCAACTGGTAATCCATATCCAATACGATATACATTTACATTCATATCTTCTAATATTGATTTTAAATATAAAGCTGTTGTTTCGCTTGGAATATTTGCGCTTAAAGCAATTATTACATCCGTAATGTTTTCAGCTTTAATGCGATTAATTAATTTATTAATATTTAAATCATCTGGTCCAATACCATTAAGTGGCGATATAACGCCACCTAACACATGGTATTTACCTTTAAATGAACCTACTTGTTCAAAAGCAATTACATCTCTACTTCCTTCTACAATCATTAATTCATTAGTTCTAGAATCATCACTACATATATTACATATATCTTTATCTGTAATTAATCCGCAGATTTCACATTCTTTAATGTTATTAATTGCTTCTTTTAAGTTATCCGCAAAATCTATACAATCATCTTTATTCATTTTAGTAATTGTATAAAAAGCTAATCTTTCAGCTGTTTTGGGCCCAATGCCGGGATATTTAGAGAAACTTTTGATAAGTTTATCTAAACTATCAGGATACTTCACTAGAACATTCCTCCCATACCGCCAAGTAATGCTTGATATTTACCCATCTTTTCTTCAGTAACTTTATCAATTTCTTCATATGCTTGATTACATGAAGCTACAATTGCATCATTTAATACTTCGCGATCATCTTCATCACTAATTTCAAAATGAGGATCAATATTGACTGTTACAAGTTCTCTATTACCCATAACTTCAACTTTAACAACACCGGCGATACTACCATGAAATACTGTATTTTCAATTTCGCGTTGGGTTTGTTCCATTTCTTTTTGCATCTGTTGAACTTTTCTAATAAGTGCTTGATTCATGTATTTCTCCTTATTTATTCAATTCTAATAAACTTACCAAATTTATTCTTAGCATCATCTAATACTTTTTCATCTGGATCTTTATAACCTTGTTCAGGTTTAATGATTACTAAAGACGGATCAGTAATAGGTGATAATGTTGGGAATCTAATACCTAATTGATATTGGCTTACATATTCACTACGTTTTTCATTCCAAATCTTTTCTGGTAATGCTACATAGTTATAGTTTTCACCAAATAAAATCATAAATAACTTAGCTGATAATGCTTTGAAATCAGGTTTCATTGCTTGATTACAGATTGTAGAATTAGCAAATGTTAAGATAAATTCTTTATTACCTACCGCTACTACATTACCTTGTCTTAATACACCAATAATACCGCTAAATTCAGGTGTCATATTAGAATCTAACATATTCCATGCACGTTTAATTCTAGCGCTATCATTTCTAGCTGATTCAGTACGTGATTCATGCAATACTTTTTCAATTGCTCTAACATCATATGTAGAGAACTTATCAGCTGAATCATTAGTATCATTACTAATAGGACGTGGATTTTGCATACTTTCACGCACTTTTTCTCTATCTACTACTAATGGTTCTTGCGATTCTTTTTCACTACGTAATATTTCACTAGTTGATGTAGCAACTTCCGGTGCAGGTTTAGTTTCAACTGGTTTAACTTCAGCTGGCTTTTCTTCCACAACTGTAGAAGGTTTATAAGTAGGTTTATCTTCAACAATTACGCTTTCTTCTTCGTCGTCAGCATAATTTTCCACTTCATCTTCTTCATCTTCATCAGCATTGATATTTACATCTTCACTAACTTCTTCAGTAATTTCTTCTTGAACAGGTTCAACTGTCTCTTCAACTTGTTCTTCTTCAACGACTTCTTCGTTAATTTTTTCTACTTCTTCAGGTTGCTCTTCTACTTCCTCTTCTACGATATCGCTAGATACTTTTTCTTCTTCGCTAGTTAATTCGCCAGATGAATCGTTTGTGTCTTCAATATCATATACTGAAGATTCTTCTTCAGAAGCGGGTTCAGTGTATATATCTTCTTGAGGCTTTTGTTCTTCAATATAGATATCTTCTTTTACTTCTTCAGTAATTTCTTCTTTAACAGGTTCAACTGTCCCTTCAACTTGTTCTTCTTCAACAACAGGTTCTGGAGCATTATATGCACCACTCATTCTTTCATTACGAATAATTGAAGCATCGCTTTCTTGGTAGTTATAGTCAATGTTGCTTGCTTCTTGAGTGAATAATGGCTTAGATGCATTTCTTTCATCTTCAATAATCTTCGCAGAATTAGAAAGAGGTTTTTCTTCTTCAACAGGAGTTTCCTCAACTTTTGCTAAAGAGCCAAAATTAACATTTACAATATTAGGCTTAGCATTAGATTGGCCAACTTCATCATCAAATAACATCATTTGGCCTTCCGCAGTTCTAGCTCGTTTTGGTTCATTAACGGCTTTTCTACCTTGATATGCAATAACTTCTAAAAGTTTCTTTTCAAGATAATCAACTTTATCAGCTAGTTCTGGATCAAGTGCATTTTCTTTAGCTTGTGCACTAACTTTAGTTAAGGCAATCTTTAAAGAATCGATATCTTCTTTTAAGTATGCGATGTCGCCACTATAATCGATACCTGCTTTTCTAGCTTCTAATGCTTCAATTCTTGTAGTGATTTCTGTTAAATCAACTGTTTGTGATTTAGAAGATATATATTCTACTTGATTACGTAATGTAGTATTAGATGCTTTTAATACTTGTACTGTTTCTTGTAATTCTTCTAAATCTTTCTTTAGATCAGAAATAATCGATGTATCAATTGTTACTTCACCATCGCTAGTAGCTACTGGTCTATTTTCTAAATCATCAACTCTTTGAATTAATTTATGTAATTCTAACTTACTTAATTCACTAATGACACGGTTGATTTTAACTTCGTTCGCATTAACTTTTTCGTTATCAACAGCTTCGCCGTTGCCACCATTAGCACTAGCTACACCATTTTCTTCGATTTCAGTTAATCTATTTTCTAAATCATTAATTCTATCTAAATAATTTAAGCTAGTTTCGCTCATATTAATCATTTTAATTAGTGCAATTTCTAGATAAATATGAGGAGCAGTCGAATACTTAATCTTATTTTGGACATCGCTTAATACTTCTACATAATAGAATATTCTATTATCATCGATATGTTCAGCTAATTCTTTGAATTTTGGTTTTTCAAAGATATATTTTGCATATACGGCACTAGATACGTTTTTGTAAAGTAGCATATCGCGGTAGAATTGTAATAATCCACTAACGATTTTATCTACTTCTTTACCGCTTTCGATTAATGCATGAACGATTTCTAGAGCACTAGTTACGTTTCTTTCTTCAAATGAAGAAGCAAGTTCAATAACTTTATCATAACTTAAGCTACCAGTTACTAAGTTAACATCTTCAATTGTTACTTTTTCATCAGAATATGATATCGCTTGGTCAAGTACGCTTAAAGCATCACGAAGTGCTCCTTCAGCGCTTTCGGCGATACTAGTTAAAGCTTCTTCAGTTATCTCTACATTTTCTTCGTTACATACTAGACGTAATTTTTTACTAATTTCACTAACAGTTAAAGCTTTAAATTCAAATCTTTGGCAACGTGAAGCAATAGTAGATGGGATCTTTTGTACTTCAGTTGTAGCTAAGATAAATACAACATGTGCAGGTGGTTCTTCTAATGTCTTTAATAAAGCATTAAAAGCACCAGTCGATAACATATGTACTTCGTCGATAATATAGATTTTGTATTTAGTTCCGCTAGGTAAGAATTTAGCTTTTTCGCGAATATCTCTGATTTCATCAACACCATTATTTGATGCGGCATCGATTTCGATTACATCAGGGCTAATTCCATCGGCAATTTCATAGCAGCTTCTACACTTATCGCATGGCTCTTGAAGAACTGGGTTTTCACAATTTAATGTCTTTGCGAAAATACGAGCAACAGTTGTCTTACCTGTTCCACGAGGTCCAGCAAATAAATATGCATGCGAAATCTTGTTGTTAGCAATTGCGTTTTGCAATGTCTTAACAACAACTTCTTGTCCTACAACATCTCTAAATAACTGTGGTCTGTACGTACGATAAAGTGCTTGATATGCCATAATTTTTCTCCTAAAATCTTATTTTTCGCGATTCTTACTCATTTAGCATTATAGCACGCATATACTTTATTTAAAAGTCTTTTTAATAAAAAGGTCTTACCGCTATTCTTTGACAAATTCCTTATTGGTGGTATAATGGATAGGCAATAGAATATTAAGGAGGTCTATCATGAAAGTAAATGTGTCATATCTTACTAAACATTTTAGAGAGATTAAAGAAGAAGTTTTAGTTCAAGGATGGATTAGAACTAACCGAAACCAAAAGGAATTTGGCTTCATAAATTTCAATGATGGAACAAATTTAGCAGGAATCCAAATCGTATATGATAAAGATCTAGAAAACTTCGCGGAAGTTTCTAAATATCGTGTGGGTTGTGCATTAAGTGTAACTGGTAAAATTGTTTTAACACCTGATGCTAAGCAACCATATGAAATTCACGCTACCAAAGTAGTTTTAGAAGGTGATAGTCCCGAAGATTATCCAATTCAACCAAAACGTCATACTCGTGAATTTTTAAGAGAACAAGCATACTTAAGACCAAGAACAAACTTATTTAACGCTACTTTTAGAGTAAGAAGCTTACTAGCATATGCAATTCATAATTTCTTTAGAGAAAGAGAATTCGTATATGTTCATACGCCAATCATTACTGCAAGTGACGCAGAAGGCGCTGGCCAAATGTTCCAAGTAACTACTCTTGACTTTGATAACTTACCTTTAACTGATGATAAAAAAGTTGATTTTTCTAAAGATTTCTTTGGCCGTCATGCTAACTTAACAGTTTCAGGTCAGTTAGAAGCTGAAACATATGCCTTAGCGTTTAAAAATGTATATACATTTGGCCCAACATTTAGAGCCGAAAACTCTAATACATTACGTCATGCATCAGAATTTTGGATGATTGAACCAGAAATGGCATTTTGTGATTTAGATGGTGATATGGATGTTATTGAAGATATGGTTAAATATGTAATTAGATATATCTTAGATAACGCAAAAGACGAAATGACATTTTTTGACCAATTCGTTGCCCCTGGTAAAATTGATCAATTAAAGGCATTACTTGATTCACATATCGTTAGATTACCTTATACAGAAGCTATTAAAATATTTAAAGAATCAAGTCATAATTTTGAAGTAAATATTTCCTATGGCGACGATCTTACTTCAGAACATGAAAAATTCTTAACAGATACCTATTTTAAAGCTCCAGTTTTCGTTACAAATTGGCCAAAAGAGATCAAAGCTGTCTATATGAGACAAAATGATGATGGTAAAACTGTAGCTGCTGTAGACTTACTTGTTCCTGGAAGTGGAGAACTTGTTGGCGGTAGTCAAAGAGAAGAAAGATTAGATGTATTACTTGCTAGAATGAAAGAAATGGGCGTTCCGGAAGATTCTATGTGGTGGTATACAAACTTACGAAAATATGGTGGATGTTATCACTCTGGATTTGGTTTAGGTTTTGAAAGATTAGTAATGTATGTTACTGGCGTAGAAAACATTCGTGATGTCTTACCATATCCTAGAACACCTAAAAACTGTGAATTCTAAAACAAAAAGACACTATAGATATCTATAGTGTCTTTTTCTTTTTAACTAGATGGAATCGAATGTGTTTTACATACTTTCCAATAATCAACAATATTATTCAAGAGAACAGTACCATTAGCTATTATCTTATATGCATATGGGAATTTGTTTTCCGAATTATTATCGTTATCCCGCAAGTATACTGTTAGATTAATCGCGGACCCTGTGGAATTGTTTATGCTAATGATATATAACCCATTATCATAATCACCATCAGTTGTTTTAGCAGATTTATCAAAATATACTGTTACATCAAATTTATCAAGTGATCCACTCGGTGCATCAACAGCGAATTGGAATAAGTTGTAGTTATCTAATACATCTGGACTAGTTCTAAAATCTACATCAAAGATTTCGCTTACAGCGTTACCTACTGTATCAACGCTTTGAGGAACATCATCATTACCGTTAGAGCCGATATCTAAATATAGTAGATATCCTCCATCAGATGCTGATGAGCCAATAGCAAATTCGCCTTCGCCAACTGGAATTTCAAAATAATAAACTGCATTCTTTACTGGTGGCTCTTTAGTTAAGAATTGTAAATCAAATAATTTTGTACAACCTGCTGTGCTTTCATTGTTTGTAACATATACATAATCACCAGTTGTATTATTCTTCCAAATACTCTTGATTTCGCTAGCGCCAGTAATAGCATTATTACTTCCTCTTGTTACTTTATATAACGAGAAGAAACTCTTAGCTGTTGAATCGGAATATGAATAATAGAATGATCCAGCAAATACAGTTATATAACCTTCTTCTTTTAGATTAAAATCAATTGAATTTAATAGTACTGGATAATTTGTGTATGTTGAACCATTGATTATAGCTGAAGGAATTGAAGCAGTCGAAGAAGAACTTACACCGCCACCCATAAAGTGAAGTCCGTGAACTCTTTTTGAGCCCGATAAAATAGCATCTAACGAACTTCTTGCGTCTTCATATCTCTTTAAATCTAAATCAGTGTCATACGCTTTTTTAGTGTAACCTGATAGCGCACTATTAACTGTTGAATTATTTTTATTATAATTATCAGAAATTCGATAATAATTAGAATTACTATAAGTAGTACTAGAATTAGTTAGTAATTCAAACTTTGATGAGTCATATGTTAGATATGTAGAATTACTATTATATTGTGCACCTGTATAACTAGTTGTTCCTAGTGATGCAGATATTTGCATATTAGCAGATGATGCGCTTCTTATTGTACCATCTGTTGAAGTCGAGGTATGACCACTAGATCCATATGCAAAGTTAGAACCAACAATATATCCAGTATTATATGATGCTGTAGAATTATCACCATTTACTGATAATGGTAGATATGTTCCAGGTACACTTTCACTAGTGTACTTTGTGCTAGATACTTGTAAGCTATGTGCGCCACTACCAACCATATTATAAATAGTATTGTTTGTTTCTGGATTTTTAGCTAGATATGTATTAGCGCTCGATCTAGTACCTCCACGATAAATTGATAATGCCATTTCATCGTTTGAAGTATATTTTAGACATCTATCGGCTGTTTTATTGCCGTTTTTAAATGTCGCCATTGTAACATTAGAACCATTAATTATTTCATAAATACGCATATTTAATTCATTGAAGGCGATTGAACCACCCCAGTTTGCGCCAGGATCATCGCCGATGTGGCTAGAGATTGTTTCTTCTAAGGTTTCCATTTCTACACCTTGTGAGTTATCAACTCTACCAAACAATCCATAATTACTTTTTGCAGCATTGCCACCAGTAATTGTGCAATTATTAATATATGTATTTACGAATACTTTCTTTTCATTATTATCAAGGATTGTTTCATCAATCGTAACATGTCCTGCTAAGTAGCCAACGTATGCTGTTTCATGATCGTCAGATATGTGACCTGCACAAGTGATACTAGCATCTACATCAACTAGACTAATAGTTACATTTTCAAAATATGTATCCTTGATTACAGTTCTCTTTCCATTAACTCCTGATGCTTGTTTAACATATCCAAAAATACCGATATCAGCGGTTTTTCTTGTGATTGTTTCACTTAAATTAGCCGGATTAGGAATATCTTCTGAAGAAATAATATTTAAGTTCTTAATTGTTAATCCTTTTCCATCAAAAACACCATAGAATGGTATGTAAGATGTACCAATTGGCATTAGTGAATTTGATTCCGAATAATAAGCCATATTTAATTCTGTAGAATAAGTTGGATTCTCATTGCCATCAAGGATAATGTCACCTTGGTCGTTATATGCATATACTTTATATGCACCATTGCCATCAAAGTCATATCCTAATTGGAAATAAATAAAATCACTACCGAAATTTGAAGTAACTGTATTTCCGTTTATTGTAACGGAAATTGAAGTTTCTCTTTGGAAGAACTCAACCATATGATAATAATGAATTGGTTTCGTAATTACATATGGATTTGATTGCGTTCCATCTCCGGTATGGAATCTTTCTTGTACGACTTTTCCTGATACTGCCGCATGAATAGTATTATCAGCTGATCTAATCCATGCATATGTAATTGACAACATAGATAGCGCAATTACCAAAAATGCGGCAATTGTTAAGTATAATTTCTTAGCAACTTTCATATTAGTTACTCTCCAAATCAATATAAATAGTGCCAATATCCGCTAAAAAATCACCAGGAGCTTCAGCGCTACCATAGCTATTAATATATTCACCAATTAATGCTGGATCATAATTGATTTCGATATTAATAATTATTTCAACATTATCGATATTGCTAACATCATTTGGAATATACATGCTATAGTCGCTATAATGCAATTTTAATTCAGCCAGTGATGCTTTAGTTTTAGAGTTGCCTGTTCCATCAAAGAAATTATCAGTGATAGCATCGTTTGTCTCTAAAGCCTCAATAGCACCATTAAATATACTTATTTTGTTGTTATTGTTTACTTCGTTTCCATATGTATCTTTTACTTTACTACTTGTAAGTCCACATCCACATTTAACAATCGCAACATTTGATAATTTATTAGCCACTTTATTATTTTCTTTATATGTATTACTGCATGGAAACTTTAAAGATATATATGTATTTTGATCCATTGCTAGTCCTTTAGGAACTAACAATACTATTCTTATAATAAGTGGAGTATTAACGTTACGGTCAGTAAAAATAGTATCGTATTCTGACATTGTAATTGCTTCTTCTTCATCGTCTAGTAAGACATAGCTTGCTTTTGTAATACCATCGTATTTCAAAGCATAGCATGTAGTACTAGTAATTGATGAAGCGGGCTTTACATTAATATCGATTCCATTTCCACCAACATTCTTATTTGGTGCAATCCATGAATATGTGGCAAGGATAGTTAATGATAAAGCTAAAAATATACATATAGACAGAAATATAATTCTACTTTTCATAATTATCTCCTTAAAAAAACCAGTTAACTTCTTTTAAAAAGTAACTGGTTTTTAATTTACTGGATCAGTAACACTGAATGTAATTGCTACGCTTAAATTCTCAATTGTTAAAGAATTTTCACTTGTGCAATTTGTGTCTTGTCCTTCATACCATACATAAACATCAATTTGAATTGGTGTTGTAGTTGTAACAGTATTAGCTAAAATTAGAGTCGATTCAAAAGTAGATGAGGCAGATACTGAAGATGTAGTGTATGCAGGCGTACCATCTTGTGTTCCTGAAATTCCAAGGTATGATGTTTGTCCGCCAGTTACAGAATAAAAATAAACTTTATTATTTGTTGGGCATGCTACAGCAACTCTTAACGCTTTAGAAATATTACTTTGAGTATTAGCTCTAGTAACAACAATATTTGATACATATAAATTAGATAGTGTGTCAGCTGCTTGGCCATCAACTTTTACCCAGAATGTATGTTTCATTACACTGTATGTTGTTCCACTAACAGGAACTGTAGAAGTAGGTGTTACTTCAACAAATTCAGCACCAGTTTCAAGTGCACCTGTTGCGTAGTTGATGTAATTAGCTTTCGTTTCGCTATTTGGAGCATAGAATTTTAATACTCCACTGGATAGCGTATCAATCGATGAAGCTGGAGACATCGTAGCAGCATCGTTAGATGCAATTGATGATGTAGCTGATACAGCATAACCTGTTGATTGATTATTTGAAATCAGCAAGTTCTTAACAGTTTCAGCTTGCACTTGCATTCCCTCGGCTTGAACATTTCTGTTTTCGCTTAACCATGCAAATGTAGCACCAACTATTGCTATAAACGCTAACGATAACCATATTAGCGAAATGAATAGCTTTCCTTTCTTCATATTTTTCTCCTAAATACCCTTTTATCCTTTTATACTACTTACATTATACTAGCGGCATTATTAACCAATCATTAACCGAATATTAACGGATATTTAAAATGCATAAAAAAAGACACTCTTGCGAGTGTCTTATATTTCTAAAGAAATTATTGTTGAGCAACTGGATCTCCAGAGCATTGGAATGATACTTTTACTAATAATTCTTCAACATTTACAGAATTTGCGCTTGTACAAGAAGCATCTTGACCTTCATACCATACATAAACATAAACTGTTAATGTATTGCTAGAAGCACCAGCAGTTGCGCCTAATTTTAATTCACCAAGTGTAGCACTTGTTCCAACAGTTGTAATAGTTTCATTATCAGCGGCTAATGTTGTAGAAGTAAGTCCTGTACCAGCAGCTTTGATTCCCTTATAAGAAGCACTGTAACCTGTAACAGGTGCGAAAATGTAACCATAAGTTGTTTCACCATTTGTACAAACAACACCAACTCTTAAAGCTTTTGAAATATTTTGTGAAGCAGCTGCATCACTAACTGTAGCAGTTACAGCACTGATATATACATTTTCGAATTTCTTTGTAGCATCGCCAACAGCAGTAATATAGAATGTGTTCTTAGAAACATATGTTTTGCCACTTGAAACAGCATCATCTGTGGCGATATTAGCAGCAACAACTGAACTAAATATTGTATCATCAGTGGCAGCACCAGAGTCATATTCGATGTTAGCTCTATCAGCAAAGAAGAATGCGCCAGCTTTTAATCCTGTAGCAACAGTATTTGATGTTGAAGCAGGGCTTAAAGTAGTTGTAGCGCTGTTTGTAGCATCAGCACTGTAATCGAATTCAGTTTGAGTATCGCTATTTCTAATTAGTAAGTTAGAAGCTGTTTCAGCTTGAACATGCATTCCATCAGCACTAACATTTCTGTTTTCTGCAAACCATGCAAATGTAGCACCAACTATCATAATCATAGTTAATCCTAACCACATAAAAGCAATTATAATTTTTCCGTATTTTTTCATTTTTATCTCCTTATTAATGAATGAATACCTAGTCTTTTATTCATTTTACACTTACATTATAATATATGCTCTATTAATCGACTATTAATCCACCATTAATATACGCTCTATATATAAGAAAAAAGCACTATTAATCATTTAATAGTGCTTTAATTTTATCAATATTTTCCATTCCAAGCTTATAACCAGCTTCAAACGCTAGATTTACAGTCTTAATTTGGTATTGAGAAGCATCTCCTAGATCTACTGGTAAAAGTAGATCTGCTTGTTCTTCATCTTTTTTATATTTGGCTACTGTAAATTCTAAGATATCGGTTGCTCTAGTTACAAGTTCAATGAGATTTTTGATTTTCTTAGTAGGTCGTACATCACCTAATACATCTACAGCTATTACAATATCTGCTCCCATTTCTCTAGTATATTTGATTGGAACTCTTTCGTTGATTCCACCATCAACAAGTAATCTACCATTATCTTTAACTGGTTCAAATACAATTGGGATACTACAACTTGCTCTAACTGCTCTTAAAAGATTGCCATCGTGGTGCCATATCGTTTTACCTTCAAGTAAATCATATGAAACACAAGAAAAAGGAATATTTAAATTTTCAAAAGTAGCACCTTTTAAATATTTAGCTAATACTTTTTCGAGTTTTGCACCTTGAGCAAATCCTTTATTATTATAAGGAAATGGATCGAGAGCTAATATTTGAAATAATCTTAACTTTTTCGCAGATGCAATCATTTCATCAGGTGTCATTCCATATGCATAGCATGCCCCAACGATTGCACCCATTGAACATCCACAAATCCAATCAGGTTTGATACCATTTTCTTCTAATGCTTTTAAAAATCCAACATGAGCTATGCCTCTAGCTCCGCCAGAGCCAAGCGTTAATCCAAACTTTTTCATTATTCTGGTAAACTCCAAATTAAATCAGCTAAAGATGGATAATCAATGAATGGATTTCTATTATTTTGATATGTATAAATTACATTATTTCTATTTCTTTCAAAATCATCAACAGGATCGATTCGATTCCATTCAAGTAATAACTCTAAATTACCAATTTCATATGTAGTTTTGCCTAATGCATCGAATACTAATTCTAAATCAGCTTCACTAGATACATCACCTTCATATCTAACAGCCATATAGAATAACATTCTCGCGATATCACCTTTAACTTCATCGCGTGGTTCAAAGTAATAATCCGATTTTTTACATTTACTAGAACCTGTGGCATATGTATCACTTACTACAGTTGTAGCAAGTCCAAATTCTAAATTACCACGAGCTGAATTGACACTAACATCAGCTGGACGGATGTGGTGTGCATCATGACCGGCAGTTAAACCAGTATCACCACCAAGTTTTGATAGTGGCCAAACGTGTTCTCTATTCCAACCATCTGCTTCGTTGTTTTGGGCAATGCCGCCGCCTTGGCTTCTGCCTGTATATAATAAAATCATTTTTGATGGATCATTAGGATCAGCATCAGATTGAGGTAGAATAGTTTTTAATTGGGCATAACTACCACTAATATGTTCATCAATTAAGCTGTGTAATATTGCTTTGATATCGTCAGCTTCCATTTCTGGTAAGTATCCGATTGTAGAATAATATGTTTCTGCAGTTAATTCTAATTCTTCTACACTAATTCTAACGTTTAATTCTTCGCCATCACTAATAGTAGCTTTACCTTTTTTCAAACATATCAATATATTACTATCAGTAATTCGAATAACCGATGAATCACTAGATGTATATGTTCTAGTAGTTTCTAGGCCAAATGTATTACCTACATATAATGTAGTAGCAAGTTTATCAATAGTAGTTCTATCGGCAAGTGATGCGCCACTAAATTCTGTGTATTTTTCAGTAATTTCTTTATAACTATTTACGATAGGTGGTGTAACTGTACCACTACCGCTACCGCCTTGGCCTTCACCTTCGCCAGTATTTGCACCTTGCGATGAATCTTTAATATATATAACTAAAGTTTCATACCAATCTTCATATGTAACCATGACGATATATCTACCAGCTTTATCAAACGTATATGTTTTATCTAACATATCACTTGTTAGTGGTATGTATTCCGCGTCATTACCATCGCCAACTTTAATTTTTATATCGCTAATATTAAATGAACTTAATTCATAACCATCAGAATTATAAATTAATTCATAACTATTATGTTCGCCGCTTCCGCAAGCAACTAGCGACATAGTTAATATAAGAAGTATATATATAAATATTTTCTTCATTATGCTCTATTAATCCAATCAGTAATTATTTGTTTAGTATTGTAACCAGTCTTACGATCAATTTCTTTACCATCTTTAATTAATACTAAAGTAGGTATTGAATAGATACCGAATTTATCAGCTAATTCCTCTTCTTGATCTACATTTACTTTGATTACGTATACCTTATCTTTTAATTCTTCTTTAATTTCAGAAATAATTGGCGCAAGCATTTTACAAGGTCCACACCAATCGGCATAAAAGTCAACTAATACTAAGTTATTGTTATTAATAATTTCATTAAAATTCATATCTAACACCCACATTTTTCTATATTATCTATTAATTAGATATATGCATTATACTAAATTACATATCTATTTTCAAGTTTAGCGCCTATATATAATAAAAAAGCGGGTATTTCTACCCGCTTTCATATCTTATTTTCTAGGGAATTTGATTGCAGCTTGTGCGGCAGCAAGTCTAGCAACAGGAACTCTGAATGGAGAGCATGATACATAATTTAGTCCAGCCTTATGATAGAATTCGATTGAATGAGGCTCACCACCTGTTTCACCGCAAACACCGCAGTGTAAATCAGGTCTAGTCTTTCTACCTAATTCTACAGCCATATTAACTAATTTACCAACACCCTTTTGGTCAAGAGTCTTGAATGGATCTTCTTCGAAAATCTTTCTGTTGTAGTAGTCTACCATGAATTTAGTAACATCATCACGGCTAAATCCATATGTCATTTGTGTTAAGTCGTTTGTACCAAATGAGAAGAATTCAGCTTCTGTTGCAATTTCATCAGCAAGTAATGCAGCACGTGGGATTTCAATCATTGTACCTACATGGTATTTCATATCAATTCCTGCTTCTTTAATTAAAGCATCTGCAGTATCACAAATGATACCTTTAACCATCTTTAATTCTTTAACTTCTAATACTAGTGGAACCATAATTTCAGGAGAAACCATCTTACCGCTTCTCTTAGAAACAGCGATCGCAGCTTTAATGATAGCTCTAGTTTGCATTTCACAAATTTCTGGATAAGATACTGCTAAACGGCATCCTCTATGACCCATCATTGGGTTGAATTCATGTAAGCTTTCGCATTTAGCTTTAATTTGTTCAACGCTTCTACCAGTTGCTTTAGCTAATTCTTCAATCTTATCATCTTCTTGAGGTAAGAATTCATGTAGTGGAGGGTCAAGTAAACGTACATTTACGTTCATTCCATCCATAATTTCATATAAGCCTTCGAAGTCAGCTTGTTGCATTGGTTCTAATTCTGCTAAAGCAGCTTTTCTTTCTTCTACAGTATCAGCTAAAATCATCTTTCTCATAGAGAAAATTCTATCTTTATCAAAGAACATATGTTCAGTTCTACATAGACCAATTCCTTGAGCACCAAATAATTTAGCTTGTTTAGCATCTCTTGGAGTATCAGCGTTAGTTCTAACTAATAGATCACGTTTTTCATCAACCCATGCCATTAATCTTCCGAAGTAACCGCTTGATAAGTCTGGTTGAACTGTTTTAATTTCGCCTAAGTATACTTTACCAGTCGAACCATCAATTGAGAATGTATGGCTTGGACCATATTCTTTACCATCAATTGTAACGATTCTTCTTTCTTCATCAATAATTGCAGCGCCGCATCCACAAACGCAGCATTTACCCATTCCACGAGCAACTACAGCTGCGTGGCTTGTCATACCACCTCTCATTGTTAAGATAGCTTCACTTGCTACCATACCAATGATATCTTCAGGAGATGTTTCAGCTCTAACTAAGATAACTTTTTCACCATTGTTGTGACGTCTTTCAGCTTCTTCAGCGCTGAATGCTAACTTACCTGTTCCAGCACCAGGGCCTGCAGGAAGACCTGTAGCGATTGGTCTAGCTAAATCAAGTTCGTTTTTATCGAATGTTGGTAATAATAATTTATCGAATGATACAGGGTCAATACGAAGTACTGCTTCATCTGGTGTGATTAAGCCTTCATCAACCATATCGCATGCCATCTTTAAGGCTGCAGCAGGAGTACGTTTACCATTACGAGTTTGTAAGAAATATAGATTACCTTCTTCTACAGTAAATTCCATATCTTGCATATCATGATAATGTGCTTCCATAGTCTTAATAGTTTCTACAAACTTATTATAAACTTCAGGCATTCTACGTTTTAATTCATCGATATGTAATGGAGTTCTAATACCAGCAACAACGTCTTCACCTTGTGCATTAGGTAAGTATTCTGCAGAAATAACTTTTTCACCAGTTCCAGGGTTTCTAGAGAATGCTACACCAGTTCCAGATGTTTCACCTTTGTTACCAAATGCCATTGATTGTACGTTAACTGCTGTTCCCCAAGAGTAAGGAATACCATTCATTCTACGGTAAACATTAGCTCTTTCGTTATCCCATGATCTGAATACAGCTTTAACTGCTTCAATTAATTGATCTTTAGGATCAGTTGGGAATTCTTCACCGAATACTTTCTTATAGTATTCTTTATATTTTTTAACTAATTCTTTTAATTCATCTGCTGTAACTTGAGTATCTAGTTTATAGCCTTTCTTTTCCTTTAAGTCTTCTAACATTTTATCCATTTCAGTTCTTGGATGACCTTTAGCAATGTTAGTGAACATTAAAACGAATCTACGATAGCTATCATATGCAAATCTTTCATTATTTGTTTCTTTAGCTAATACTTCTACAGTCTTATCATTTAAACCTAAATTTAAGATAGTATCCATCATACCAGGCATTGAAACTCTAGCGCCTGATCTAACTGATACAAGAAGTGGATTCTTGTCTCCACCAAAATTTTTACCAGTTTTCTTTTCAACTTCCTTAACAGCTTCGAATATATCTTTTACGATATAATCTGGTAACATCTTACCGCTGTCGTAATAAAGTGTACAAGCTTCTGTAGTAATAGTGAATCCTTGAGGAATAGGAACACCGATATGTGTCATTTCAGCAAGTCCTGCACCTTTACCTCCAAGTAACTCTTTACCTAAGCCATAAGCTTCTTCAAACTGATAAACGTATTTTTTTGGCATAATTTTTTCTTCTCCTTTTCTAAAATTTTTATAAATACATTTAAATTATTTACAATTGATTATAACTTAATATGCAATCATTAGCAAATATTTTTAAAGATTTGCTAATTACTCATCGTCTTCGATATCTAATTTATCGTAATAATCGCTAAATTTTTCTTTCTTATCGCCAATCTTCCAAGCAAGACATGCATTTAAGTTAACATTTTCGGCACTACGATAAATATTGATATCTACATCTTCAAAATCTTTCTTTAAATTTTTAATTAATTCTTTAACTTCACGTCTTTTACTGCTTAACTCACAAGATGCAACAGGGCACCCACAACTCATCGCACTAAATTCCGAAAAATGCATCCAATTTATGATATCTTTTTCTTTAATTAGACACATCGGTCTAATCAGTTCCATGCCTTCAAAATTAGTACTGTGAAGTTTAGGCATCATCGTATTATATTTACCACCATATAATACATTAATTAATACCGTTTCAATAACATCATTAAAGTGATGGCCTAAAGCGATTTTATTACAGCCTAGAGATCTAGCAAATTCATATAAAAAGCCACGTCTCATCCTTGCACACATATAGCATGGATGATCCCCACCGACTTTTTTGGCTACTCTAAAGATATCTGATTCTTTAATTACAATAGGTATATTTAAATATTCACAATTTTCTTTTAATTTAACCAAGTTTTCTTCGTTAAAACCAGGATTCATACATATATATACGACTTCAAATGGAAAGTCAGAATGCTTATGTAATTCTTGGAAAAGTTTTGCCATTAAAAACGAGTCTTTTCCGCCCGACATACATACAGCTACTTTATCCCCTTCCTTTAACATATCGTATTCTTGCAATGCATGAATAAATGGAGCATAAAGTTTAGTTCTATATTTTTTGATAATTGATCTTTCAATTTCTTTTAGTTCCATATATACCTCTTAATATAAAAAGATTGCGAATCGCAATCTTTTATTCTTTTTCGTCTGATCCTTGGTATGTTAATACCATATAGAATATACCAGTTAGGGCACCGATTAGAACGATTGTTACTAATGCTTCCCACCACCAATATGTTTTAAGTAAATATTTTGTATAACCAGATGCTAATGCATCGCCATTATAGCCAGATGTAAATGAAGCAAGTTCTTCATCTGTTAAATCGATATAGAAGTTATCCACATTTAGACTATTTGTAGCATCATATACATATCTAGTTTTATCATCATCTGGAGTCTCACCATGACCTGATGATTTTTCTTCATCACAGTGGATTGCTAGAGTAATATTGTTGGATGGTAAATCAGTAGATTTAATTCTTAAAGAATAGATATATTGTTTGCCAACTTTGCTAGGATTTGCACCATAATCTACAAATACAAATGTTAAGAAATCCTCAGTATTAAATTCATAGTTTGTAGATTCAGAATCTGTATCAAAAGCATCGGCATTTCTAATTTGCATATATGTTGTAGTTGCCGCATTATCTTCAGTAAATGTAGCGTTAGAATCACCTTCATGTAGATAATATAAAGCTGCATGATTTACATTGTGTAAAATGAAATAATAATATAATTCATATGTATATCCATCACCACTAGCATTTTCAGTTCTCTCAACGACTTGATAGATATCTAAAGTACCTAAAGTCTTATCTTCATCGTATTTAATTTCTTTAGTATCGAATAATCTAAATTTATCTTTTGAATAAGTTAGATATCCTTCTAATTGTTCTTTATAATTTTCTTTATCGTTACCTTTACGATCATATTTTATATTAGCAAAATATGTATTTTCATATGTAGGTAGATGTCTTTTGTATGTATATCTACACATTAAGAATGCTACTGTTAGCGGAATAATAATTGCTAACACTAAAGCAACGATTTTAAATATTTTATACCCTCTATTTTTCATAATAGCCTCCGTATTTCCTTTTACATTATATCATAATCTATCTTTATTTCAATCGTTTAGAAAATATCGGTTTTGAATTTAAGAAAATTTTAAAAATATTTTTTGAATTTTCTTGAATTTTTAAAAATTTGTGCTACAATGTAGTTGTGAGGTGATAAAAAATGGCAATTACATGGTTCTCAAAAACCTTAAGAGGTTCTATTAGTATCTATGAAACTAATATTACCATCAACACAGTTGCAGCGGCTAATTTCAAAAATGCCTATTCAACACTTGTTGGATTTGATACCGAAAATAAGTCGCTAGTCATTAAAGCAATTTCCAAAGAAGAAATTGATATGGGATTGTACAACGAAACAGAATTGCATCCAATCGCTATTAAACCAAGTTATGGCAGAATTAGTGGTAAAAACATCATCAAAAACATATGTGAATTCTTTCCTTTAGATTTTAAAGCTAAGCAATTCTATAAGTTTTATACTAATTGGAATAAAGAGCAAAAGATGTTAGTTGTAGACTTAACAAAGGAGGTGGAATAAATGCTTACATTTTTAATTGATCTACCATTTGATCCATGGATTTTAATTTGGGCATTTATTATTATAACTACAGTAGTTGTAGAACTAGCTACCGATAACTTAGTAACCATATGGTTTACCCTTGGCGCGGTAGTAGCCTTAATTACATTAGCATTTGGCGCTAGCGAATGGATTCAAATCGTAACATTCGTTGGATCTAGTGCGATATTCTTAGTAGCAACGCGTCCATTAACAAAGAAAATGATGCGTCGTTCAATCATTAGAACTAATGCAGATAAAGTAATTGGTACAATCGGTATTGTAACTAAACCATTTAGCGAAGGCGAAATCGGTGAAGTGAAAGTTGATAGTAACTTCTGGAGAGCAATTAACCTTGATGGTAAGAGCTTTAAAGAAGGAGAAAAGATAATGGTTGATGCCATTACTGGAACTAAACTTGTTGTTTCAAAATTAGAAGAAGAAAATAAAATTGAAGTATTATAAGGAGAAATATAAATGAAAACATTATTTTTAGCAGGAATCGGTCCATTAGGAATCGTATTTATTATTATTGCAGTTGTTGTTTTATTAATTTTTATTAGTTGCATTCGTATTGTTCCACAAGCAAATGCATACGTAGTAGAAAGATTAGGCGCATATCGTAAAACATGGGGCACAGGAATTCACTTTTTAGCTCCATTCGTAGATAGAGTTGGCAAAAGAATGTCATTAAAAGAACAAGTTGTAGACTTCGATCCACAACCAGTTATCACAAAAGATAATGTAACAATGCAAATCGATACTGTTGTATTCTATCAAATCACTGATCCAAAAGCATATGCATATGGTGTAGAAAGACCATCTGAAGCATTAGAAAAATTAACAGCTACTACATTACGTAACATCATCGGTGAAATCGAATTAGACGCAACTTTAACAAGCCGTGATTTAATTAACTCAAAGATGAGAAATATTCTTGACGAAGCTACAGACCCATGGGGAATTAAAGTTAACCGTGTAGAACTTAAAAACATTCTTCCTCCAAAAGATATTCGTGAAGCAATGGAAAAACAAATGCGTGCAGAACGTGAACGTCGTGAATCTATTTTAAAGGCTGAAGGTGACAAAAGAAGTCGTATCCTTCAAGCTGAAGGTTTAAAAGAATCAGAAATTCTTCAAGCTGAAGCTAAAAAAGAAGCTTTAATTCGTGAAGCTGAAGGTCAAAAACAATCACAAATTCTTCATGCACAAGGTGAAGCTGAAGCAATCTTAGAAGTACAAAAAGCTACAGCTGATGGTATTAGATTATTAAAAGAAGCTGGCGCAGATCAAGCAGTATTAACACTAAAAGCTTATGAAGCTTTAGCAGAAGTATCTAAAGGCCAAGCAACAAAGATTATTATCCCATCAGAATTACAAAGTGTAGCAGGTCTTGCTACAGCTGTTACAGAAGTTGTAAAAGGTGAAAAGAAATAATAAAAAATGTGCTAGTTAGATATCTAACTAGCCTTTTTTTATTGTCTTTTATTTGCATATTTTGTAAAATATTCACGAGAGGTGATAAATATGCAATTTGAATTAGAGTTTATTAAAGCCTTACAATCGATATCTAATGGCTTTTTAAATTTCATTGCGTCTGCTATTTCATTTTTAGGCGAACAATATATGCTTATTATAATGGCAGCGATCATTTACTTTATCATTGATAAAGAATTTGGTGAAGTATTCTGTTTCACAACATTACTAAGTAATGTTATGAATGGTGTATTAAAATTATTATTTAATAGAACTAGACCATTCGTTAAAGATCCAGATGTAAAGAACTTAAAAGAATCAACAGCAACTGGTTCATCATTCCCTAGCGGTCACTCACAAGGTGCATCCGCAATGTATTTTTCAGTTGCTTATCATTATAAAAAGAAACTATTTTGGATTATAGCTTCAATTATTGTATTTTTAGTAATGTTTTCTAGAATTTATTTAGGTGCACATTATCCAACTGATACAATCGCTGGTTGTGCATTTGGCTTAGTATTTTGTTTCCTAGGCCCATGGCTATATTCTAAATTTAGTAAAACTCCAGAACAAAAACTAATCTTCTTTAGTGCTATATGTTTAATAATTCTTCCATTTGTATTTATATATCTACCAAAAGATCGCGCAGAAGTATTATTAAGAAGAGATTTCTATACAGGATATGCATGTATTTTAGCAGTCGGACCAACTGTATATATCGAAAATAAGATTACAAGATTTGATACAGAAGGTGTTCCACTATTAATGCGTATCTTAAGATGCGTAATTGCTATCGTAATAGTCCTTGCAATCTACTTTGGTTTAGTTACATTATGGCCAAATAAGATTATCATTTTAGATATGATTAGATATTTCGCATTATTATTTGTAGGTATTGGAATATATCCATTAATATTTAGAAATACTGCTTTGTTTAGAGCAAAGAAGAAAGAAGAAAAGGCTACTGAATAGTAGCCTTTTTATTTACCTAAACAAAATCTAGAAAACATCTCATCAACTAAATCAGCAGTTGATAATTCTCCTAGTATTTCTAATAGATAATTATATGAATTAGTTAAATCTATATTTATTAAATCAATCGGATCATTATTTTCGATACCTTTTTTGGCTTCAATTAAGCTATCAAAACATCTTCTTAATAACCCCATTTGTCTTGAATTACCAATATAAGAAGAATCAATATCGGTTATATCGCTTATTCGACAAATTTCTTTGATTTTTTCGGTTACTTTTTCGATATCATTTTCATTAAAACTTGATATCAATAAATAGTCATCTAATTCATCTAAATTTATCAATTTATTTAAGTCATTTTTATTAACAATTATGATTCTAGTTTTATCTTTAGTTTCTTTTAATAATTCGATATCAATTTCGCTTAATTTTTCACTATAATCAAATACTAAAATTACGAGTTCTGCTTCCGATAAAACTTGTTTAGATTTATTAACACCAATTTGTTCTACTTTATCGCTTGCATCTCTAATTCCAGCTGTATCAATTAGGTGTAATAAAACACCCCCAACATTGATATTGCCTTCAACGATATCTCTAGTAGTTCCAGCGATATTAGTAACGATTGCCTTATCTTCTTTAAGCAATGCATTTAACAAACTTGATTTACCAACATTAGGTTTACCAATAATAGCCGTTTTGATACCATTTTTAATAATACTAGCTTGTTCAGCTTTATCAATAATTGCTTTAATATCGCTAATTAACATATCTACATTTGGTTTTAAGATATCTGTTGTAACTTGAATTTCATCTTTGTATTCTGGATAATCAATATTTACTTCAATTTCTAAGATACATTTTAAGATCTTTTCTTTGAAATTAGATATCAACTTTTTAGTTTCACCACTTAAACCATAATTAGCCATCTTTAGGCTCGTTTTAGTTTTAGCTTCGATAATATCCATTACTGATTCAGCTTGAGTAAGGTCAATCCTACCATTTAGATATGCTCTTTTGGTAAATTCACCGGGTTCTGCTAGTCTTGCTCCCTTAGATAATACTAATTCTAATATCTTATTAGTTACATATATTCCGCCATGGCAATTAATTTCTACTACATCTTCGCGCGTAAATGTCTTTGGCGCCTTAAAGACGCTAACTAATACTTCGTCAATCACTTCATCATTATCATATATATGTCCATATGTAATTGTATGTGGTTTTACTTTAGTTAAATCTTTATTTTTAAATATCGAATTGACGATATTTATGGCATCATCGCCGCTCAATCTAACAATTGATATCGCGCCATTAGCTAAAGCGGTAGAAATCGATGCAATTGTATCCTTAAAATAATTATACATATACTATTCTTCCTTTTTTCCATTTTAACATATAAATAATAACTTAACAATTAATTTTGCTATCTTGCAATTATCATTTTATATGCTATAATGAATTAACAAATTCTAAATTTCTTATTATTTAACATCTGGAGGTATAAAAAATGATTAAATGTGGACTATTAGATTTAAAAGAAAAAGCAAATGCTTTATTCAACATCAATAACATATCTCATGACTTAAAAGTTAAATTAATTTACACATCTTTAGCGTTCGAATATCCTAATATTTCTTATTCTAAAGTTGAAGATATCTTAAATGGTAAAAATAACGATGCAGCGTTACTAGTAAATAACCAAAATAATGCTTTTGAATATATCGTTTCATTAATTAAAAGTGGCGAAGAGCTAAACGAAAACAAGCTTAAAGACTTACATGAAATTTTAATGAAAGATATCTTAGAAGTTAGCGGATTATATCGTAATGTAGATATATCAATTAAAGGATCTAATCATACTCCCCCAAGTCATATCAAAGTATACGATAGAATGAATAAATATTTTGATTATTTAGCTCAAAGTCCTTCTGATTTATTAGAATATATATCATTTAGTCATTTACAACTTGCAAAAGTTCATCCATTCTTAGATGGAAATGGTAGATGTGCTAGATTAGTTTTAAATTACGAACTAATGAAAAATGGTTTTGCTCCTGTTTATATTCTACCTGAAGAAAGAAATGAATATTATAATACTTTAGAAGAATTTAAAGTAAATAAAGATTCAAATCCATTTAAAGAATTCTTATTAAAAATTGAAGCTAGATCTCTAAATTTATAATAATAAAAATAGGCTATAAATATAGCCTATTTTTTATATACAATTTCACCATTAATTATTACTAACGATATATCTATATTTTCATCAAATAATACAATATCTGCGTCGTTTCCAACTTTAATTTCGCCTTTTTTAAATTTTGAGCCTAATGCTTTAATTGGATTAATTGTTACCATGTTAATAGCTTCATTTAAATCTACGCCTGCTTTTAACATTGTTTTAACTAATTGGTCGCATGTTGCGATACTTCCTGCAAAAGCGCTCCTGTCTTTTAATTTAGCAACGCCATCTTCAATAACGCACTCAGTTCCTTCGCCCATTTTTCCTAAATATGTTTCTTTTAAGTTAGTGCCTGCGGCGCGCATTGCATCAGTAATCAAAGAAATATGTTCGTGATTTTTAAATTTATATATATATTTTAGTAAATCGATTGGTAAATGTGACCCATCAGCAATTATTTCGATATCTAAATCATCGATTAAATATCCTGCTTCAATTATGCCTAAAACTCTATAACCATTTCTTCTTGTAATTGAAGAACAAGCTGAGTAAAAATGAGTAATTAAATTTGCGCCATTATTATAAGCATTTTTTACTATATCTAAAGTTGCATTAGAATGACCAATTGATATGGTTATATTATTTTCTCTTAATAATTTAATTAATTCATTCGAATTAGCTAGTTCTGGGGCTAGAGTTATACGCGTAATTGCTCCGTTCGCGAGTTCAATTAATTCCTTAGCTTCTTCAATATTAGGATCGTGTAAGCAATCTATATTTATGGCACCACATTGTTCTTTATTTAAATATGGTCCTTCTAAATGTAACCCTAATAGATTACATGTATAATTTTTAGCGTTTTTATATCTACCAATTGCTTTCTTTAAATCACCGATAGAGCTTGCTACTAATGTTGGGACCATAGATGTAGTTCCGTGAATCATATGTGCATATGTTATTTTTTGATATGTTTCATCGCCTTCATCTAAAAAATCATATCCACCGCCACCATGAATATGTATATCTACAAACCCAGGGCTTAAAAATCTACCAAATCCATCAATATAATTATCTGCATCGATATCTTTAGCAATATTGGTAATAATGTCATCCTTAATTTCAATACAATAATTATTTAATATTTCACATTTAGTGATAATGTTTACGTTTTTAATTATCATTTTTATCTAATAAGCTTGCGCTTTCCTTATCTATATATAATATAGCATTTTGATGACGACGCATAATTGTTGCTGGACATTTTTCGCTAATTGGTGAATTAATAGTATCGTATACCGCTTGGGCTTTTGTCAATCCTGGTACGCTACATATTAAATATGTGGCAGAAAATAAAGTAGGGATGGTTAAAGTTAGCGCTTCGATTGGAACATCATCTATTGTTTTAAAGCATCCATCATTTACTTGCTGACGCCTGCACTTTTCATCAAGTTTAACTGCTTTAATTATTTCTTTGTCTTCGAAGTTAGCAACACCAGGGTCGTTAAATGCTATGTGGCCGTTTTCGCCGATTCCTAAAAATACTACATCGATTGGGTGACTTTTTATTAATGCTGCATAATCTTTTTCACAGCAAATATAATATATGTTTTTAAATGTAACTTTTGAAAATATATGTTCATTTAAATAATGGGCAAATGAAGCATTACTATCCATACCAAATCCGACATATTCGTCCATATGAAATGCATTAATTCTACACCAATCTATATCTTCATCTTTTAATAAATACTTTAGAGTTTCGTTTTGTGAAGGTGCAGCTGCAAAAATAACATTAATTTCATCTTTTTCTTCAAGTAACCCTTTTAAAATCTTTGCAGCATCTAGTGCAGCATATTTACCTAATTCTTCGCGGCTTTCACAAACGCATATTTTCAGTTTTCCTTTATTAATTGTATACATAATATATGCCTCCGACAAAATTATACTTTAATAGTTATTTATTAACAACAAAAAAGAGGATATAAATATCCTCGCTTTTATTATGCTTTATATTCAATAAATAATTGTCTGTTAGGTTCTTCGCCTTCAGAATGTGTAGAAATATTATGCCATGTAGCTAGTTTATCGTGGATAATTTTTCTTTCATATGCATTTAGATTATCTAACTTAATTGTTTGTTTAGTTTTTAAAACTTGTTTAGCGAAATCTGTAGCCATTTTTTCAAGTGAAGCTGCGCGACGTTTACGATATCTACCAACATCTAGTAAAACAGTCTTTTGTTCTTCTTCAGAATAATATTTATTAACGATTATATTTAATAATGTTTGAATAGCTAAAAGATGTTTAGAATTCTTACCAATAAATACGCCATTCATATCTTTAACATCAATACTAAATTCGATTGTATTGCCTCTAGTCATTTTTTCGATATATCCTTTAGCGCCAAAGGCATCTAAGATGCTTTGAAGAAAAGCTTTAGCTTTGTCAACACCATCAACGATAGTGATAACTTCCACACCACCTTCAACTTTTGATGCATCTAATTCTTCTTTATCAACGCCAAATTCAATAGCTGCTAAATTTAGTGCTTCTTCGCAACTATCTACATTAAATATTTTTGCTTTCATGTATTACATTCCTCTTTCTGTTTTCTTTCTAAGTTTTTCTAAACGTTTTTCGCTTTGCATTGCTCCAAGTTGAGCTTGTAAAGCTGAATAAATATTACCAACTAACCAATATAAACCAAGTCCAGCAGGTCTTCTTATTACTAAGAATACCATCATTACTGCCATACCATATAACATAATGTTCATCATTAATGTTGTTTGTTTTTGTTGATCAGTTTGTTGAGGACGGCGATATTCTGGAATAGAAGATTGTGATTTTTGTTTTTGTTTCTTTTGTCTAAGTTGTGATAATAAGATACTAGCAACTTGAGTGATACCTACAAGGCCGGCTAATATGTAAATTGCCCATTTATCACCTGATGTTGCAGCTTCATCAGATATTTGGATTGTTAAGTTAATTCCAAATAAAGTTGTATGACCAGCGAATATATCTTTTAACCAGTTTGATCCTTCTAAAGCAAATGTTGCTGGCATTCTACTAACTGCATTAAAGAATCCGATGAATATTGGCATTTGAATAAATGGCATTAAGCAACTAGAAACACCAATTCCATATTTCTTATATAGTTGCATAGTTTCCATCGACATTCTTTGTTTAGATTGTTGATCATCTTTACCGGCATAACGTTGTTGAATCTTGTCTAATTCTGGTTGCATTAATTGCATCTTTAATGACATATCGTTTGTCTTAGCATAAATTGGCCAAGCAATTGTTCTAACGATTAAAGTAGTTAAAATAATTGCTACACCATAATTGCCAAAGGCAACACTTTTACCCATCAACCACATTATTCCAGCAATTGGATAAACAAATATATCCCAAAAACCAGTAAAGCCAATTAGTGGTTTATATAGTTCTGCTTCGTTAGTGTTACGATTAGCGCAACCAACTAAAACACTTAAACCAACAGCAATTACTAATATAAGAATATATTTATAATAATCTTTGCGAATTTTGTGCATTTTTGTATCCTTTCTATTTATTAATTTTATTCAATATTTTATTAAACAATTGTTCAATTTCTTTTTTCTTTAAATCAAAACTTAATTCTGTCGCATTGCTTTTAATAACAATTAAGCATTGTAAACCAGTTAGCTTATCAAATAAGTTAGTTCTTACTATTTCCCTTACTACTCTTTTCTCGTAATTACGAGCGGGAGAAGAACCACATTTTTTGGAAACTGAAACCGCAATTTTAGCCTCATTACATATATCGTAATATATGGCGTAATATTTATTTCCAACGCTATTTTTCTTGCTAACTAATTTTTCAATATCTTCGTTGTGTTTTAATACATATTTTTGGTTCATAAGGACCTCCAAAATAAAAGACCTCTGGTTTATTTTTTTGACTAAACAAGAGGTCCGAGATTTTAAATTATTATTAAATTACGCAGTTAATACTTTGCGACCCTTTGCACGACGACGTGCGATAACACTTCTGCCACCAACTGTCTTCATTCGAGCACGGAATCCGTGAGTAGTTACTCTTTTGTGTTTGTTTGGTTGGAATGTTCTTACTGTTGACATTGAGAGCACCTCCTATACTATTTCTATCGTTAAGATTATACTAATTTATTAGTTTTCTGTCAATCTTTTTTTATTTACACGTATCTATTTAGATATCGTTTTGTTCTTTTTTAGCTCTTTTTGCACGGATTGCTCCAAGCACTACTACAACACTAATACAAACAATAGTTAATGCAACCGCGCTAATTGCAATTACTTTATTGATTGCTTTAGCCGTAAATACATTACATGTTGGGGCTTCAATTTCTTCTACATTTGCTAACAATTCTTCCATATCGCTAAAATTAGCTTTGTAATGAATTTCATATTCTTGATCGTCGAAATAACATATTAATTTACATGCGATTCCACTCGCGCCTAAATTACTAATTACACGCTCACTTGCTACGCTCCAAGTACCATTATTGTGCCCATACACCCCAACAAATGGTAATAGTTCATCATCAGTAATTAACCAACTTTGCATATCAATGTGGAAATGTTTAACTGTAGTAGTAGAAATACGCATTGTTACTAAATAATCATCGCCATCTTTACTAGCAACTGTGAAAAATCTAAACTGTACATCATCAAATGTGAAGAAATTACCATTAGTGTAATCTTTTAAGTTTTTAGGCTTATCAAATATTTCTTCTTTAAACGTTTTAATCTGGCGTTCGCCATTTGAATCAATATAATTTATTTTACCAAAATATGCTTTTGGTTCGTGGCCTTCGCCTACACTTGATGTACGCGCCCAAGAAGTAGTTCCACTACTTACTTCTGATAAATAATATTCGCTATTGTTTACTTGTTTTAGTTCCGAATGATATTTAACAATTGTAAATTGTTGATCAGTTTTATCAGTTTCTGATGTTCTACTATTAATAGCTGTTCTTATTGAATAAGATTCTAGAACCTTTTCTCCGTTAAATGTTCTTTTATAAACCACTTGGAAAGAATTGTTTAATTCTGAATATTCAGTATAATGACTATAATTTGGCTCTACATAATAAGAATATTTAGGATTAATCGCTATTAATATTAAAACTAAGCAACCTATATATAGGAATGTTATTATAGCGAGTGTCGCTACATTAAATTTACCAATTAGCTTTGCGATATTTTTCATCTTACACCTTTTTTTATATATGTTAACTAATAAGATTTTATCTAATAACCACCTTTTTTGCAAGTATAACTTGTTTTGCTTAGCTTTCAACTTATCCACACGCTAGATATTTATTGAAGTTTGTGGATAAGTTTAGATAGTTATGTTTAATTATTCATTTTTATGCTTTAAAAAATCCCTTCTTTGTGTTATGATTTGATTTGAAGTGACAAGTAGGTGATTTTATGTTTGATAAAGAATTATCAATTTTTAAAGAAGCGCTAAATAATTTTAAAAACGATCAATTATCAAAGGGCAACGGCAGTGCTGTAGCTGTATTTGAAGATGTTTTTAAAGATATAAATAGCATTCATAAAGTTGAAAACAATTATATATATGTAATAGTTAGTGACATCCTTACAAAATTCAAAATTGATAAGTTTTATTTAATATCTCTAAATGATTATGTAAAATCACTAACAAATGGTGAACTAGGATTAAAATTTATCACTTTAGAAGATGCTAAAAAAGAAGAAATTGCTTTAGCTCCTGCTCAAGATAAAGAAAAAATTGATCCAGAACGCAGTAAGAGATTGCTTAGACCCGAATTTACATTTGAAAACTTTGTAGTTGGTGAAAGCAATAGATTCGCATATACTGAAGCAAAACAAGTTGCTAATTCTCCATATGCTTCATTTAACCCATTATATATTATGGGCCATGTAGGTTTAGGTAAAACTCACTTAATGCAAGCTATTGGTCATTATGTATTAGATAATAATATGAAAGCAAATGTTATCTATACTAGCGCAACACAATTTGCGGATGATTATTTTAGAGCTACAATGACTAAAAATCCTGATGATATCATTAAATTCTCTAAATCTTATCAAGAAGCAGATTTATTATTAGTAGACGATATCCAATTATTAGAAAATAAAGAAAAATCGCAAGAAGAATTCTTTAAATATTTCGATTATTTACACGAACATAATAAACAAATAGTAGTTACATCTGATCGTCCTGCTAGTGAGCTTAAAATTATGGCTAGATTAAAATCTAGATTTAGCTGGGGTGAAGTAGTTCAACTTGGTATTCCTGATGTAACTTTAAGAATTAGTATTTTAAAGCGTAAATTATCATTCTTAATCGCTAATCCTAACAATGTTCCAGAAGAAGTGCTAGAAAAGATTGCATCAATCTATAAAAACAATGTTAGAGAACTAGAAGGTGCGCTAAGAACATATGTAAATTACTGTTTATCTTTTGAAAGTGAATTTAATGTGGATAACATCCAAAAAGCATTAGGTGCACATCTTCCAAAAGATACAGTCGAATTTAAAAATGATGATGTAAGAATTATTAAAGATGTTTTATGCACATATTTTAGAATTAATGAAAAAGATTTAATATCAGATTCAAGAAAAAGCCATCTAGTTTATGCTAGAAATTTAGCATTTTATTTAATGCGTGAAGATTTAGGCTTGCAATTAAAAGAAATTGGTGTCTTATTTGGTAACAGAGATCACTCTACAATCCTTCATGGATATGACAAAATTAAAGAGTTATTAGAAAATGATACTAATGTAGTTTCTGATATTGATTATATTAGAAAAAAATTCAAAGAAAGCATTGCGTCTAACGATTAGTTATCCACTTATCCACATGCTTAATAATAATACAAATAACTATCTTAAATAAAAAAGAGGTGCAAATATGAATTTCGTTATAAATCGTGATCTATTTTTGTCTAACTTAAACGATGTTTCGAAAGCAATGTCTAATAAACCACAACAACCGGTAGCAGCAGGAATTAAAATTGATGTTAAAGAAGATTCGATTAGCTTACTTGCTACTAATTCAGAGATTGCAATTCAAGCTATAATTCCAATTACTGCTCAACTTTCAATCGAAAGCACAGGAACTGTTGTTTTACCTGGTAAATATTTATTAGATATTGTAAAGAAAAGTGAAGCTAAAGATATTAAAGTTACTAAATTTGAAACTAATGTAGTAAAAATTATTGCAGGCAGAAGTGAAGTAACTATGAATACGTTAGATGTAGAAGCATTTCCAATTGTAAATCTTGATCGAAATGGTGTTGAATTATCAATTGATGTTTTGAATTTAAAACAAATAATAAAAAAGACAGCATTTGCAGCTGGAAATCAAGATGAACAATTAGTATTAACTGGCGTAAATGCAGTAACAAATGGTAATAAATTAGAAGTTGTAGCAACAGACAGATATCGTCTTGCTAAAAAACACATTATTTTCCCTAATGAATTAGAAAAAATCAGTGTTATTTTTCCATCAAAGAGTTTAGATGATTTAAATAAGATATTAGATGACTCAGAAGATATTGTTAATATTAACATTTCTTCAGCTAAAGCTGTATTCACATTTAAGAACATTACATTTAGAACTAGATTAATAAAAGGTGCGTTCCCTAACACTGATGCAATCATTCCTCATGATTTCATTACTAAGATTAAATTTAATAAAGCTGATTTAATGGCTACAATTGATCGTGCTAGTTTATTTGTTGCTCAAGATGCTACAAGTATTATCAAATTAGCGCTAAATAAAGATGGTAATGTATTAATTTCTTCAGTAAATAATGAAATTGGATCAGTAGAAGAAATAATTAAACCTATTAGTTGTTCTGATATTATCCCATTCCAAACTGCTTTTAGCTATAGATACTTACTAGATTCTATAAAAGCACTAGATTCTAACGAAATTATTATTTCATTTACTGGTGAAATTAAACCATTTGTCTTAACTGGCGAATATGATATTAACTATATTCAATTAATTGTTCCAGTTAGAGCGTAAATAAATACATAAAACTGTATATAAAATAAAAAGATAACCGTCTGGTTATCTTTTTTTACATATTTATGTATTTATTTAATCTAAATTTAAACTCTTAAATAAGTGAGTTAGTTCTTTTTCCAATTGATCTTTAGCTTTTTGATCATATGGAGGTAGTTCTACCTTGTCGAAAGCACTAATTCCTTCAGTTTGTAAGTTCTTAATTATAGATTTATCAGAAATCGCAGGTAAAACTATCGCAGAAGATGTATATTCACTAGCTTCTTCTTGTAGCTTATCTAAAGAGAGTTTAGGAGCTCTCTTATTTTTGGCGTATCCATTAGGCAAAATATACTTTATCTTAGATAAATCAATGTCATTATCAATAAAATACTGGATTGTATTGAAGAATCCACCTAATCCTAGGCTATCTAGGCCTACTACAATGATCACATGATCGCTCGCATCAAGCAATACTTCAGTTAATCTTGAGCTAGATGGAGGAAAATCAAAGAAAATATAGTCGAAATACTCTGCGTATTCTTTTAAAATACGGTTTACTACCTTTTCTTGGGCTCTTTCAAGGGTTAATTTCAACGAAAGCTTGTCTGTATTAAGAGTTTTTATCAAATAAAGGTTTTCTCTAACCTCTAAAAGCACATCTCCCATCTCTGCATAGCCTGCCATAAGGAATTCAAAGTAGTCATCATTGCGTTCTGTGACCAAATCTTCCTTTCCAAAGATCTTAAAAACGCTATTTTGGTCATCGGCACTAAGAACAAGTACTTTTTTACCTTGTGAAGCATAGAAATGAGCCAAATAACTGATGATTGTGGTCTTTCCTACACCACCTTTTTTACAAAAAGTAGAGATTAATGACATAATTAACGACCTTCTTTATTCAATCTAGCCTCAACAGCCTCTTCAATGTACGTAGAAATCTGGATTCCAGTCATTGCAGCAGCCACTTTTAAGCGTCTGTGAAGAGCTTTGTCCATAGTAGCTGTGTACTTAAGTCTAGAACCATCATTTACCTTAGGTGTTGGTGCTGGAGTTGGTGCAGGTTGTGTAGCCTGTGGACTCTCTAGCGGGTTAGTCCTTTTTTTGAATGGCATACCATTGTTTGAATTCATATATTTACCTCCTACTCAAGTTTAAAATTGTCAATATTTATGTATAACCTTATAAAAATATTTATTGCTTTATGTATATACATATAAAAATAATTCTTGTTTTATGTTTTTATGTAAATATGTAAAATAATAATTATTTTTGTATGTATTTATTTACTCTTTTAAACCCTCAAAAATGGCTAAAAACAGCTAAAAATCACATTATCTCAGACTTAGCGATTTTGGATAACGCTTAAAAAACAATTATTGCAAAAAATAAGCCTGAAATTTAGCCTCAAATCGTTTTTATATCCGGATGTTAAAACTTATTTGCCCCCGGGGGTGTCGAACGATTTTAAAAGAAATTTTAAGGATGTCGATTTTTACATTTTTTGTGGGTTTTGACCATCTGCAATCATGATCTAAAGCAAAACTATACATTTTTATGTAAAAGAATAAAATAATATTTATTTTTATACATACAACCATACAATAATAATTATGGTTATACATAAATACATAAAAATGTATTGAGCAAAGCAAACTATTTAGCTGATTAAGCCTTTTAAAGACTAAAATTTCTCGAAAAAATGATCTAAAATTCCATGGATTGAGATGAGGTTTATACTGCTCTACAAGCCTTAACCGAAATACCTCTAAAATGACAGTATTTTTGCCTTGATTTTAGCTTTTTAACAAGTATCTTTTGCGATCAACTCAAAAATTTGCTTCTTACACTTAAAATTATACCCTTTTTTAGCGTATTTTCAAGAATATTTACATAAATATTTACGAAAATTAATACATTTTTACATAAAACCATAAAATTATTAGATTTTTTTCGCTGGATCTCGTGATTATTTTAAAAATGTCGCAGAAAATCTAACAAAATTACCGAAATTGTGGGGTGATTAACATGTATTTTTATAAATTTTTATGTAAAACCATAAAGATGTATAGATTTAATTACATTTTTAGGTATTCTCAACATTTTTTACAACCTAAAATCTTACAAAAACACCATATTAATCCTAAAAATAAGTAGTTATTTACATAAAACCATAAAGATGGACCATATTTTAAGCATAATCTTAGCTTTTGAGCAAAAAACAAGTAAATATTTATGGTTTTACATAAAAGCTGACTTAAAAATTGCTTTGTATTGAGATAATTATTTAAATTGAAAAGACGAGCAAAATCAAAAAATTGATTATAAGCGAAAAAATCGGCTTATTTTTTAAAATTTCTAAAACTTTTTAAATAAAAAACTATGAAAGACAAGCAAAATGTAGTATAATCTATATAGTATTAGAAAAGGATTTTGCTATGAAAACTATCTATATTCACTCTGAATACATTACATTAGGTCAATTACTCAAATTTGCGGGCATTATTAGGAATGGTGGGGAAGCAAAAAGTTACCTTGCTACCCACGAAGTTAAGGTAAACGGTGAATTTGACAACCGTAGAGGTAGAAAACTCCGCGATGGTGACCAAGTATTCATTGATAATAAGGATTTTTTAATTAAAAACAATGTTTGCACTGAATAAAATCAGCCTTAAAGGGTTCAGATGCTATAGCGATGCATCTTTTTCCTTTTCTAATAACAATAAGATCATATTTTGTGGAAGAAACGCGAGCGGTAAAACAAGTTTAGTAGAAGCAATTCACTATTTAGCATTCGCCAAGAGCTTTAAAACTAGTAAAGATGAAGATTTAATAGCTAATTTAAACAATCCTACATCCACAATGTACATCAAAGGCGAGTTTAATAACTCCACAGTTACAGAAATTGGATATGACGGCGTAAATAAGCTAATTAAAACTAATGGCAAGAAAGTAAAATCAATTAGTTCGATGGTTGGATACTTCATGATTGGCTTATTTTGCCCAGAAGACTTGCTTTTAGCTAAAGGTGATCCTAAAAATAGACGTCGATATATTGATTTAAGCTTATGTCAAGTTGATAAAGAATACATGAAAGCATTACAAGTTAATAAAAGCGCACTAAAAGAAAGAAATGAGTACTTAAAAACCTTAGATTGTGATGCAACAAAGCTTAATCAAACATATTTAGATGCGATCACAAAAACTTACATTGATTCATGCGAAATTATTGAGAAAAAAAGAGCAAAATTTATAGAAGAAATTAATACAATTTCTAAACAAGTTGTAAGTCAAATTAGTGATGAAAAAGATAGCATAAATTTGAGTTTTATTTCGAATGTAAATGTGGATAACTTTTGGATAACTTATAAAGATAAAATTATGCACGATTTATATGCAAAAACTACTACTTGGGGGCCGCAAAGAGACGATATTTTGATTGAAATAAATAATCACAATGCAGCAGCTTCTGCATCCCAAGGACAAATCAGAACTGCATGTATTTCTTTAAAGCTTGCAGTAGTAGAATACTTCAAAAAAATAACACAAAATATCATCATAATTTTAGATGATGTGTTTAGTGAATTGGATGAAATTAGACAAAATAAAATACTTGATTTTTTTGATAATAATTATCAAGTATTTATTACTACAACAAATATAAATTTATTAACAAAAAACGCATTAAAAAATAGCGAAATTATTGAGATAACAAGAGGTGAATAATATGGCTGAAGAAAAGTTTGAAGAATTACAACAACAATTCGATAAAAACCAAGCTGATTCAAGCGTAACTCAACACGATGAAGATGAATATGGTGCCAGTTCGATTACATTACTAGAAGGTCTTGAAGCTGTTAGAAAAAGACCAGGTATGTATATTGGTTCTACAGGCCCAAGAGGACTTCACCATTTAGTGTGGGAAATCGTCGATAACGCTATCGATGAAGCTTTAGCAGGATTTTGTACACATATCGAAGTTGAAATTTTACCAGGTAATGAAATATGTGTTACCGATAACGGCCGTGGTATCCCTGTTGGTATCCATAAGAAAACTGGTAAGAGTGCTCTAGAAGCAGTTTACACGGTATTACATGCCGGTGGTAAGTTTGATGGTAAGAGTTATAAAGTATCAGGTGGTTTACACGGTGTTGGTGCATCAGTAGTTAACGCATTAAGTGAGCATTTACGTGTAGAAGTACACCGTGATGGTAAAAAATACGAACAGGAATATGTTCGTGGTAAACCTCAATACTTAGTTAGAGAAATTGGTGAGACTCAAAATCACGGAACAAAGGTTAGATTTAAACCAGATGCTTTGATTTTTGAAGAAACTCAAACATTTGACTGGGAAACTCTTCGTACAAGGCTTCAACAGTCAGCATTTTTAAATAGAGGCTTAAAAATAAGTCTTGCTGATCACCGCGATCCCGATAAACCAAGAGAAGTAACATATTGTTATGAAGGTGGTATTAGAGAATATGTTCAATATTTGAATAAATCTAAAACACCAATTCATCTTCCTATTATTTATTGTTCCGGAAGTATTGATAATATTGAAGTTGAAATTGCTATGCAATATACCGAAGATTACAATAGCAATGTTCACTCATTTATCAATAATATCTTTACTCCAGAAGGTGGTACTCACGAAGAAGGTTTCAAACTAGCCTTAACAAGAGTACTAAATAACTATGGTAAAAGTGCTAACATTTTACGTAAAGAAGAAGCATTTAATGGTGATGACGTTAGAGAAGGCTTAACAGCAATTATTGCTTGCCGTCATCCTAACCCTCAATTTGAAGGTCAAACTAAAGCAAAACTAGGTAATACAGAAGTAAGAAGAATTGCATCACAAATCTTATCAGAAGGTTTAGATACATTCTTAAAAGAACATCCAACTGATGCAAAGAATATCGTAGAAAAATCTATTTTAGCATCACGTGCTAGACTTGCTGCTAAAAAAGCAAGAGAAGCTACACGTAGAAAGAGCCCACTTGAAGCATTAGGTATGGCTGCGAAGTTATCTGATTGTCGTGTTAAAGATCCATCTTTGGCTGAAATATATTTAGTCGAAGGTGAATCTGCCGGTGGTTCTGCTAGACAAGGAAGAGATTCTTACTTCCAAGCAATCTTACCTTTAAGAGGTAAAGTATTAAACGTAGAAAAAGCAAGACTTGATCGTGCTTTAGGTAATAAAGAAATTATCACTATGATTCAAGCATTTGGTACTGGTATTAGTGAAGAATTTAATATCAATAATCTTAGATATCATAAGATTATAATCATGACCGATGCCGACGTCGATGGTGCCCACATCAGAACATTGCTATTAACATTCTTCTATCGTTTCTTAAAACCACTTATTACTGGTGGATATATATATGTAGCTCAGCCTCCTCTATATAAAGTAAGTTATGGAAAGAGAGTTGAATATGCATACACTGATGAAGAACAACAAAAGATTTTAGATTCATTCCCTAAAGGTGCTAGACCTGCAATTCAACGTTATAAAGGTCTAGGTGAAATGAATCCAGAACAACTTTGGGAAACAACAATGGATCCTAAAGCTAGAACATTACTTCAAGTATCTTTATCAGATGCAATTGAAGCTGATGCCACATTCAGTATGTTAATGGGCGATGATGTAGAGCCTAGAAGAGAATTTATTGAAGAAAACGCAGTATATGTCGAGAACTTAGACATTTAATTAGGTGCATAATATGAGTGAAAAAGATTACTTTTTTGATGATGATAATAATTTAGAAGAAGAAAAGCCAAAGTATGTGGAAGATGACGAAGATGTTGTAGTCGATATTCCTGAACATATTGAAGGTCATCACAACGGTGGTATTAGAGAAATAGATTTAAACACTGAAATGCGTAAATCTTTCTTATCATATGCGATGAGTGTAATCGTAAGCCGTGCAATTCCTGATGTAAGAGACGGATTAAAGCCAGTTCATAGACGTATTCTATACGGAATGAATGAATTAAGCGTATATCCAAATACTCCTCATAAGAAATCAGCGCGTATCGTTGGTGAAGTAATGGGTAAATATCACCCACATGGTGACAGTGCAATTTACGAATCAATGGTAAGAATGGCCCAAGATTTCTCATATCGTTATCCACTAGTAGATGGCCATGGTAACTTTGGTTCAATCGATGGCGACTCTCCTGCTGCTATGCGTTATACAGAAGCAAGAATGAGTAAAGCTGCGATGGAACTTCTTCGCGATTTAGATAAAAACACAGTTGATTTTGCAGATAACTACGATGGATCTGAACAAGAACCAACAGTTTTACCTTGTAAATTCCCGAATTTACTAGTAAATGGTGCTAGTGGTATCGCTGTAGGTATGGCAACAAATATTCCTCCTCATAACTTAGGAGAAGTAATTGATGCAATCTTAGCTATTATGAAAAACCCTGATATCACAATTGAAGGAATAATGGGTTATATTAAAGGCCCAGATTTCCCTACTGGTGGTTGCATTATGGGTATAAGCCAAGTAAGAAAAGCTTATATGACTGGAACTGGTACAATTGCAGTTAGAGCAAAAGCCGAAATTAAGACAACTGACGGTGGTAGACCAGAGATAATAGTAAGTGAAATTCCATATGGAATTAACAAAACTAGAATTCTAGAAAGAATCGCAGAAACTGTAAAAGATAAGATTATTGATGGCATTACAGATTTAAGAGATATATCTAATAGAGATGGTATCAAAATCGTTATTGAATTAAGAAAAGATGCTAACCCTAATGTAATACTTAATAATTTATATAAACATACACAACTTCAATCAACATTTGGTATCAATATGTTAGCCTTACATAAAGGCCAACCTAAAGTAATGAATATCAAAGAGATGTTAAATTACTATATTGAACATCAAATTGAAGTAGTGACAAGAAGAACACAATTCGAATTAGATAAAGCTGAAGCTAGAGCGCACATTTTAGAAGGTTTATTAATTGCTTTAACTGATATTGATGCAGTTATTCAATTAATTAAGAAAGCTAAAACTGGCGAAGAAGCTATGGCTGGTTTAATGAAGCAATTCAAATTAACTGAAATTCAAAGTAAAGCAATTCTTGATATGAAATTACAACGTATTACTGGAATAGAAATTGATAAAGTTAAAGAAGAATATGCGGAAAAGAAGCGTGTTATTCATGAATGTAAAGAAATTCTAAAGAGTACAGATAGAAAAGAAAAGATTGTTGCTCAAGAATTAACTGAAGTTAAAAATAAATTTGGTGATAAACGTCGTACAGAAATTGGTTTATCTGATGAACTTGATATCGAAGATGAAGATTTAATTCCTGTAGAAGATGTTATTATTACTGTAACTAATAAAGGATATGTAAAACGTCTTACAACTGATACTTATAGAGTACAAAATAGAGGTGGAAAAGGTATTAGTGGTGCCAAGATGAATGATGATGACTTTGTTGAAAAAGTTATCTATACATCAAGCCATGATACACTATTATTCTTTACTAGTTTAGGTATGGTTTATAAGTTAAGAGCATTCCAAATCCCTACATATTCACGTCTTGCTAAAGGATTACCAATTGTTAACTTATTAAATCTAGATCCTAATGAAAAGTTAGCCGCTGTATTATGCGTTAGAGAAAAAGAACCTGAAGGATTCTTTATCTTTGGTACACGTGGTGGAATTGTAAAGAAAACAGCTATTAGTGAATTTAAGAATATTAGAACTAATGGAATTAAAGCAATTCTATTAAATGAAGGCGACGAATTATTCACTGTTGCGATGACTGATGGCGAAAAAGATATCGTACTAGCTGCATCAAGCGGTAAAGGAATTAGATTTAGTGAAAGTGATATCCGTCCAATGGGTAGAATTTCTGCTGGTGTTAGAGGAATTAAGGTAGAATCACCTGAAAAGATGATTGGTATGGCAATTGTTAATACTGATGGTGATGAAATCGTAATGGTTACTGATAAAGGATACGGTAAACGTACTAATGTAGATTCATTTAGAGTACAAGTTAGAGGCGGAAAAGGTGTTAAATCTATTAACATGACTTCTAAGAATGGAAAACTAGTATCACTAGCTGCTATAAGAGGAGATGAAGACTTAATGATCATTACTGATAAAGGTATGATTATTAGAACTAGACTAGATCAAATCTTAACTGTAGGAAGAGATGCTCAAGGTGTTAAAGTAATTGCTCTAAACGATAAACAATATGTAACTAATATTGCAATTGTTCCACACGTTGAAGAAGAAGTTGAAGAAGATACACAAGATATCGATTTAGATTTAAATTATCAATTTATTGATGAAAGAGAGAACGAACAAAATGATTGATATTAAACTAATTAGAACAAATCCAGAACTTGTTAAAGAAAATATTCGTAAAAAGTTTCAAGATGAAAAGTTACCACTTGTTGATGAAGTAATTAACCTTGACCAAGAAGTTAGAAACTTAAAAGCTACTGGGGACGCTTTACGTAGCGAAAGAAATCAAAGTAGCAGCCAAATTGGCGCCCTTATGCGTGAAAAGAAAATTGATGAAGCTAATAAGATTAAAACTAGAGTTGTAGAGATTAATGATCAGATTACTGAAAATGAAGCAAGAACTAGTGAAGTTGAAGCTAAAATCAAAGAAATTATGATGAAAATACCTAATATCATTGATGATGCTGTTCCAATTGGTAAAGATGATTCTGAAAATAAAGAAATTAAAAGATTCTTAGAACCAAAACTTAGACCATTTGATGTACCATATCATGTGGATATCTTAGAAAGAGTAAAAGGTATTGATTTAGATAGCGCTCGTAAAGTTGCTGGTAATGGTTTCTATTATTTAACTGGTGATATCGCTAGACTTCACTCAGCTGTAACAGCTTACGCTAGAGATTTCATGATTGGCAAAGGATTTACATATTGTATTCCACCATTTATGATTAGATCTAATGTTGTAACTGGTGTTATGAGCTTTGCTGAAATGGATGCAATGATGTATAAAATTGAAGGCGAAGACTTATACTTAATCGGTACAAGTGAACATTCAATGATTGGTAAATTTATTGATACTATTTTAGATAAAAAAGATTTACCATATACACTAACTAGTTATTCTCCATGCTTTAGAAAAGAAAAAGGTGCTCACGGCATCGAAGAAAGAGGAATATATCGTATTCACCAATTCGAAAAACAAGAAATGATCGTTGTTTGCGAACCTACTGATTCTAAAGAATGGTTTGAAAAGATGTATAACTATACTGTAGAACTATTTGTAAGTATGGGAATTCCAGTAAGAACGCTAGAATGTTGTAGCGGTGATTTAGCTGATCTTAAAGTTAGAAGTATTGATGTAGAGGCATGGAGTCCTCGTCAACAAAAATATTTTGAAGTTGGATCATGCTCTAACTTAGGAGATGCGCAAGCTAGAAGATTAGGCATTAGAATTAAAGGCGAAAATGGTAACTATTTTGCGCATACTTTAAATAATACCGTTGCTGCTCCTCCTAGAATGTTAATTGCTTTAATCGAAAATTATCTAAACGAAGACGGAAGCATTACAGTTCCAGAAGTTTTAGTTCCATATATGGGTGGAACAAAGGTGATTAAATAATGCGTTGCCATAAATGTGGATGCGAAAATCCAGATGATGCAATCTTTTGTACTAGATGCGGTAGAAAACTAGAAGAAACAAGCGAAAAGATTTGTCCAAACTGTGGGGCAAAGAATTTAAGCGATTCATTTTTTTGTAGCGAATGTGGAAGTATGCTTGAATATAAAAAAGAAGAGCATGTTGAGCAAATAATAGTACCAAAAGAGAGGATGAGCACATTTGCGATTGTCTGCTTAATAGTTGCTATTTTAGGAGCTGCTTTTACATTATTTGCGTATGGTGAAATTGTAGCTTTAATTGGATTAACTATATCTGCTATATCTTTAATACTAATTGCTGTTGGCTTATTATTAAACAAGATAAAAGGCAATATAAAAATAGCAATTGGCCTCGGAATATATGGCGTTTTAGGCAATATAATTTGGTTAGCATTTATTCTTTGGATGCTTCCGAATTTTTAAAGAAAAAAGTAGGTGTTTTTACCTACTTTTTCATATAGTTTTTTGATAAAAAAAAATAAAAAATTTGTATTAAAAAAATGATTAAAAAATTGCACAAAAATAGCACATTTTTTGTGCAAAAAAGGAGGCAAAATGTTAGGCGCAATTATTGGCGATATTGTAGGCTCAATTTATGAATTTGATAATATAAAAACTAAGGATTTTCCGTTCTTTGGAAGACGCTGTACTTTTACTGATGATTCAGTTATGACAATTGCAGTATATCTTGCTATAAAGAATGCCAAAAGTGATTATAGCGATCTAGAAGATAAAGCAATTTATTATATGCAAAAACTAGGTAGAGAATATCCAAATAGAGGTTATGGTGGAAACTTTAGATTTTGGTTAATTAATCCTAATCCAAAACCATATAATAGTTTTGGCAATGGTTCTGCAATGCGTGTAAGCCCGTGCGGCTTTTATGCAAAATCGCTTGAAGAAGCAAAGATTCTATCAGCTAAAGTTACAAAAGTATCTCATAATCATCCAGAAGGTATGAAAGGCGCCGAAGCTACAGCTGTTGCTATATATTTAGCAAGAAATAAAAAGACTAAAGAAGAGATAAAAGAATATATCAATAAACATTATTATAAAATTGATTTCACTTTAGATGAAATTAGACCAGTATATTTCTTTAATGAGATATGTCAAAACACCGTTCCGCAAGCATTAGAAGCATTTTTTGAAGCAAATAGTTATGAAGATGCTATTAGAAATGCGATTAGTATTGGTGGTGATAGTGATACACTAGCTGCTATAACTGGAGCAGTAGCTGAAGCATACTTTGGAATACCTGAAGATATCAAAAATAAAGGTATTTCATATCTAGATGATAAGTTGAAAGATATCGTTAATGATTATTATGCAAATTTAAATAGATAGTTAGGACAAAAGTCCTAACTTTTATTTTTATATTCGATATGTTATAATGCATACGTGAGGTAAAATAAATGTATCATAAAATAGTACAAAAAATTAAGGAGTTTGACACTATTATAATTCACCGTCACTCACGCCCAGATGGCGATGCATTAGGTAGTCAAATTGGCTTGAAGGAGGCTATTAAAGCAACATTCCCACGTAAACATGTATATTGTGTTGGAGATATGGTTGATAGATATAGTTTTATGGGTGAAATGGATAATGTACCTAATAGTTTTTATCAAGGTGCATTAGTTTTTGTTTTGGATTGTTCTGAAGAAAAGATGATATGTGATGATAGATATAAACTAGCTAGATATATCATCAAAATTGATCACCATTTATATAAAGAAAAATATGGCGATTTAGAATTAGTCGATGAAAATGAAATAAGTTGTGCAAGTATTATTGCTAGATTTGTATTTTCTTCAGGTTTAAAGTTATCACTAGCCGGAGCTGAAGCATTATACACTGGTATAGTAACCGATAGTGGTAGATTTAGATTTAATTGTGATTTTAGATCTACATATGATATTTGTTCAAAACTATTTAAATTCCCAATTGATGTAAACAATATATATAACAATTTATATATAGAAGAATTAGATACAGTAAAATTAAGAGCATCTTTGATATCTAAATTTAAAGTAGATGGTCAAATTGCATATCTAATTAATACTCAAGAAGATGTTAAGAAATATGGAGTATCTATTTTTAATATATCTCGTGGTATGGTTGGTATCATGGGAGGCATTAAAGGTATCGATATCTGGGCTAATTTTACTGAAGATGAAGATGGTTCTGTAATTTGCGAATTAAGAAGTAGCAAATATAACATTAATCCTGTTGCTACAATGTTTGGTGGCGGTGGCCATAAGCTTGCTAGTGGGGCAACGCTAGAATCTTTAGATAAAGTAGATGAAGTATTAGCAGAATTAAAGAAAGTATTGGAGAAAAACAATGAGTGAATTTAAAGAAAAAGTAACCGAAATTAAAGACAAAGTTGTTAAGGGCGCAAGTGATGCTATTGATAGTCTAAAAAAAGGCGCAAATACTATCTATAATGCTATTGATTCTGCTAAATCTGATATCGATGATCCTAATTATAATATTAAAAAAGCAATATTAGATAAGATTAAAGAATACGATACAATTATAATTCACCGTCATGTTAGACCAGATGGTGATGCTATTGGTACTAGTCAAGGTTTAAAAGCATTAATTAAGAATTCTTATCCTGAAAAAAAAGTATATGTAGCAAGTAGTGATAAAAGTGATTATTTAAGTTTCTTACCAAAAGATGATAATGTAGCTAAGGAATTATATGATAATGCTTTAGCAATCGTTGTAGATACGGGAGATGAAGCTAGAATTAGCAATCAAAACTACAAATTAGCTAAAGAAATTATTAAGATTGATCACCATGATACTAGTGCTGATTTTGGTGTAATTAATTATTGTGATCCAACTAGTGCATCTTGTGCTAATTTAATTGTTAATTTAGCTACTACATTTAGATATGAATTAAAGCTAAATCAAGATGCTGCTACATGTCTATTTGTTGGTATCGTGACTGATAGTGGACGCTTTAGATACGCAAGTGCTGATTCTAGATGCTTTAAAGAGGCATCTAAACTACTTGAATATAATATCGATACACAAAGTATATATACAAAGTTATATGTAGAAGAAGAAAACAAATTCAATTTAAAGAAATATGTTTATTCTAAATATAAAATGACACCTAATGGGGTTGCATATATCTATTTCAAAGATAATTTTGGTAAAAAACACGGTAATTTATCAAAAGAAGATATCACTTCTACAATCAATCTTCTTGATAGTATCAAAGGTAGTATGATTTGGATTTTATTTAGCGAAGGAAAAGAATCAACTCGTGTTAGACTTCGTTCAAGATATATCAATATTACTGAATTAGCATCTAAATATAACGGTGGTGGCCACGAAAATGCTTGTGGATCAACAGTTTATAATAAAAAACAAGTTAAAGAATTACTAAAAGATGCTGATACATTATTAAAAGAATTCAAACTTAGCCATAAGGATTTATACTAATGATGTTTAAAAAGGTATTATTAGTAAACGATGATGGTATTTACCATTCTGCTTTTAAGGCAACCGTTGATGCATTTAAAAGATTAGGATGCGAAATAACAATTTGCGCTCCACTTAATGCTCAATCAGCTAAAAGCCATGCGATTGAAATTAGAAATACATTTGAAGTTATAAAAATTGATATCTTTGAAGGAGCTGAAGCATATGCAATTGATTCAACACCAGCCGATTGTGTTAGATTTGCTAAGTATTATTTAAACTGGGAAGGAGACCTAGTCGTATCTGGTGTAAATGATGGCCTAAATCTAGGAGATGATATCTTATATTCAGGTACCGTTGCTGCCGCAATCGAAGCAGGAATAAGAGGCTATAATGCACTAGCACTATCTGCTTCAGTTGCTCATCCAGAGAACTGTACTGATATGTTAGAAGATATCTTAAAGTTTATTGAAGATAACAAATTATATGACAAATGGTGCATATGGAGCTTTAATATCCACCAAGATAGCAAAGGATTTAAGTTTGCGAAGCAAGGTTGCGTATATTTTGATACCTATTTCGCAAAAGATGAGACTGGAAAGTTTGCTCAACTAGGTCATCCGCAACACGAATTAGATATCGATAAAGATAGTGATGTATATTTATATCATCAAGGATATAGTCCCTATTCAGCTATAACATATGATAAATCGATTGCTAAATTTGAAAAATAATAAACATATGAATAAAAAATGTTAACGAATAATTGTTAACATTTTTTTAAATATCTTGATTAATAAAACTAATTAATGTAAAATGGGTTAAAGAAATCGGAGGTAATTTGATGAGTAACGTTAATGATTCACTAATGAATATTGCAAAAGAGGTTGTAGAAAAGAGTGATAAACCTTTAGCAATAAGCGAAATTGCTGAAAAAGTATTTAAAATTAAAGGAAAACAACCAACTAGCGAAGAAATAGTAAAATTTGGTATCGATTTTATGCTGTGTGGCGATTTTATTTGCTGTGGAAATAAGAGTAAAGAAAATGTTTGGGATTTAAAATATCGTCAATCAGTTGCTGTATTAGATAAAGATGTTATTGAAGACTTACTTGAAGATGATGAAGATGTTAAGAATAATACTTTGACTGATGAAAATATTTATGATGAAGATATCGATAAGAGCTTAGATAGCATCAATGATGATGACGATGATGAAGTTGAAGAAAAAGATGATATCGAAGAAGAATTAGGTTTAACTGAAGATACAGGTGAAGATAATATCGAAATGGTAGCTACACTTGAAGAAGATGATGAAGACGAAGAAGAAGATATCGATAGCGATGATTTAGAAGATATCGTTGAAGGTACTTTAAAAGATAAAGAATAGGAGACAATATGTTTGGACTAAGATCAGATGGCAAAAGAATTAAAAATTTGCCACCTATTCAAAAAATAATGCCTCATATTATGAAGGCAAGACATGATTCACAAAATTTATTTAAATATCCTTGTAGATGCGAACCACTTGATGCTTTTATTGCATCACAAAAAGAATTAGGTGTTCCATATAACTATATGCATTTAGTTATTGCATCTTTAGTTAGAGTAATTGCTCTAAGACCAGAAACTAATAGGTTTGTCATCAATGGAAGAATATTTAGAAGAGATAAAATTATGGTTAGTTTCGTTGTTAAAAAATCTTTAAGAGATGATGCAGAAGAAACTACTGTAAAATTAGAATTTAATGGTACTGAAAATATTGAAGATGTTAAAAAAGCAATGGATGAAGCAATTGCTAAGAACAACCATTTAGATGCTAAAAATAATACTGACAAATTAGCTAAATTATTAACAAGTACACCTAACTTTTTAATTAAATTTTTAGTTGGTTTTGTTAAGTTTTTAGATAAACATGGTTGTTTACCTAAAAAAGTATTAAAAGCAAGCCCATTCCATACTTCAATATTCGTGACAAACTTAAAATCAATTAAGATTGATTACATATATCATCACTTATATGATTTTGGTACAACTAGTTTATTTGTATCAATGGGTAAAGAACAACTAACTCCAGTTGTATCTAGCGATGGTAAAGAATTAGAAATCGGAAAAGTTATGCATTTAGGTATTGTTACAGATGAGAGATTCTGTGATGGATTCTACTTCGCTAATACGTTAAGACTATGGAAACGTATTATGGAAAATCCAAATGTATTACTTGAAAGATTAGATGATATCGTACACGATATAAAATAGGAGATAACTATGACAGATAACGAAAAAGAAAACATTACGGTAGAAGCTGAAGAAGTTAATGATTTTCAAGAATTCAAAAATAAGTTAAAAGATAGATTTACAAAGAAGAAAAAATCAAAATGGCATGTAGTTAAAGGTAAAATTATAGCTATTACACCACTTGTAGCTCTTGCTACATTCTTATTAATCGGTTTTTTAGCTGATACATGGCACCCAACATGGCTAGTCTTTTTAGCATGTCCATTTGTTCCAATCTTTTTATCACTATTTGATGGTGGTAAAAAAGAAAAGATTGTAGCATTTGTATCAGTTGTAATAAGCGTTGCATACTTATTAGTTGGTTTTTTAGCTCATATTTGGCATCCAACTTGGGTTGCATTCCTTTTAATTCCAATTACTGCTATTTTAATTGGTTCAGATAAAGAATAATTTAAAAAATAGATATGTATTTTTATATACATATCTTTTTTAAAAGATGGAAAAATCAAAAATTGTATTATATAATGAAGTAGATATAGGCGGTGGATAAAATGTTAACTGATATTGAAATTATTAAACAGTCAAAAATGGTACCAATTAAAACTCTTACTGATAAATATGGCATTTTAGATGAAGAGTTATACCAATATGGTAACTATATGGCAAAGATCGAGTTATCTTGCCTTAATAGATTGCAAAAGAAGAAAGATGGTAAACTAATTTTAGTTAGTGCAATTACGCCAACTCCAACTGGTGAAGGCAAATCAACTACCACAATCGGACTGGTTGATAGCATGAATAAAATTGGTAAATGTTGCCTTGGTGCACTTCGCGAACCATCCCTTGGCCCAGTATTTGGTGTAAAAGGTGGGGCAGCGGGTGGCGGATATGCTCAAGTTAACCCAATGGTTGATTTAAATTTACACTTTACAGGTGACTTACATGCGATGACTACAGCTAATAATTTAGTAAGTGCATGTATTGATAATCATATATATCAAGGAAACAAATTAGGAATTGATCCAAATAATATATCTTGGAAAAGATGTATGGACTTAAATGATAGAGCCCTTCGTAAAGTAGAAGTCGGAATGTCTAGTAAAAAAGAAGTAGCAAGATATGATTATTTCAATATTACAGTTGCATCAGAAATTATGGCAATTCTTTGCTTATCTACATCTTTAGCTGACTTACGTAACAGATTAGATAATTCCTTAATCGCTTATACATTTGATGGTAAACCAGTTTATATTAAAGATTTAGGAATCACAGGATCATTAATGGTTTTATTAAAACAAGCAATTAAACCAAATGTTATTCAAACACTAGAAAATAATATGGTTTTAGTACATGGCGGACCATTTGCTAATATCGCTCATGGCTGTAATTCGATTTTAGCTACAAAACTTGCCTTAAAACTAGCTGATTATGTAGTAACAGAGGCGGGATTCGGTGCTGATTTAGGAGCTGAAAAGTTTTTAGATATCAAATGTAGAGAAGCAGGCCTTAATCCAAGCCTAGTAGTATTAGTAGCTACAATTAAAGCGCTAAAATATCATGGTGGTGTTGCTATTAAAGATTTAAAAGAAGAAAATGTTGATGCCTTAAAGAAAGGCTTAGAAAACCTAGATAAACACTTAGAAACTATACGTACATTTGGCTTACCTTGTGTAGTTGCCATCAACAAGTTCTTAACAGATACTGATAATGAAATTAAAGTGTTGCTTGATTGGGCAAAGGAAAGAAATGTAGAAGTTAGTTTATCAGAAGTATATGCTAAAGGTGGCGAAGGCGGTATTGATTTAGCTAATAAAGTTGTAAAAGTATTAGATAAAGATAATGCTAAGTATACTCCTTTATATAGCATGAATGATTCAATTAAAGATAAAGTATTAAAGATTGCGAAAGCTGCATATGGTGCAGATGATGTAATCTATAGCGATTCAGCCAAAGCTAAACTAGAAGAATTAGAAAAGACTGATGCTAAAGGATACTATGTATGTATGGCAAAAACACCTAATTCTTTAAGCGATGATCCAAAAGTAATCGGTAGACCTCGCCACTTCAACATCAGCGTTAAAGATATACGTATATCGACGGGATCGCGCTTTGTAATTATTCTAACTGGTGATATAATGACAATGCCTGGTTTATCTAAAGAACCAATGGCAACTAAAATTGATATGTCTGATACAGAAGAAGTATTCGGATTAATGTAGGTGACAATATGATAATTGATGGAAAATTAATCGCACAAGAATTAAAAGATGAAGTTAAAGCAAAGTTAGCTAAGATGGATACTAAACTTACATTACTTGTAATCATGGTTGGTGATAATCCAGCTAGTAAAGTATATGTATAGAGTAAAGAAAAGAACTGCAAAAAAGTTGGAATGTTAACAAAAACTCTTCTTTTTGATGAAAATGTTCCTCAAAAGAAGATTATTGATGCAATTCAAACTGCTAATGCTGATCCTTCAATTCATGGTATTTTAGTACAGTTACCACTTCCTGCTCATTTAGATGAAGTAAAAATTATTGATGCAATCGATCCTAAAAAGGATGTAGATGGCTTAACTACTGTTAACCAAGGAAAACTATTTAGTGGTATTAATGACGGTATAATTCCAGCTACTCCAAAAGGTATTATGCACATCTTAAAGAAGTTATTTATTAATTTAGAAGGTAAAACGGCCGTAGTAATTGGTAGAAGTAAACTAGTTGGTAAACCAATTGCCCAATTATTATTATCTAAAAACGCTACAGTTACAATGTGTCACTCTAAAACTGAGAACTTAAAAGATATATGTTTAGGTGCAGATGTGTTAGTTGTAGCCATTGGCAAAGCTAAATTTATTACTGCTGATATGATTAAACCAGATGCAGTAGTAATCGATGTAGGAATTAACCGTAACTTTGGTAGAATTGATGGCGATGTAGATTTCGAAAATGCAGTAAGTGTTGCTGGTTACATTACACCAGTTCCTGGTGGAGTAGGCCAACTTACAATTGCTTGCTTACTTGAAAACGTCATTGAATGTTATAAACTACAATCTAGAGAGTAATATATGAAACTAATAGTAGGTTTAGGAAACCCTGGCCGCAAATATAATCATACGCGCCATAACGCTGGCTTTATGTTTGTCGATAGGGTAGCAGAAGATTGGAATTTAAAATTCACTCTTGATAAAGACAAAAAATGCGAAATTGCTATTACTAATGTTGGACCTGAAAAAGTAATATTTATAAAGCCAATTACATATATGAATAATTCAGGTGAAGCAGTATCAGCAGTTAAAAACTATTATGATATCGCCGATGAAGATATATTTATCATCATTGATGATATGGATATACCATTTGCCACTCATAAAATTAAACCATTTGGGGGCACTGCTGGTCATAATGGTATGAAATCAATTCAAAATTTACTAAATACCGATCAATTAAAAAGATTAAGAGTAGGTATTGGTAAACCAGATGGCGATAATACAATTGATTTTGTCTTATCAAAGTTTTCTAAAAAAGAAATTAAAGAACTTGATAATAATATATATAATTATGCATCAAGTATGATTAATGATTTATGTTCAATGAAGTTTGATAACTTCATGAACAAATATAATACGCTATAAATTAAATATTTTGTAAAGAAGACTTAATGCATTTTAAGTCTCTTTTGTGCAGGTGGGTTATGCATATACTAGATTATTTAAATAAAACTAAAAAAGTATCCGAATTTGCAAGTATTACAACTAAAAATACTTACAAACTTTTCGTATACAATAGTGTAGCTAGTGCAAATATTTATCTAACTTATAAACTATTTAAAGAAAATAACGATACTATCTTTTATATATGTTCAAATATTTATAAAGCAACTCTTGCCTATGAAGCTTTTGTAAGCCTCGCGGGAATTGAAAATGTCAATTATTATGTGATGGATGATTTTTCTTCTAGTGAAGTACTCGCTTCATCTAGTGAATATAAATATGAAAGAATGTATACAATTGATGCGCTTATTAAAGGCAAAAAAAGAATCGTTGTCGCAAACGTTGCATCGATTCTTAGATTAATTAATCCAAAAGTAGATATCGAAAACCATATAATTCACCTAAAAGTAAGCGATAATGTAGATATCAATAGATTAATAGATATCTTATTTGAAAGCGGATATAAAAGAACCGCTAGTGTAGAAGTAGTAGGCGAATTTAGTGTCCGTGGTGAAATTATAGATATCTATCCGATTAACTTAGACTATCCAATTCGTATCGATTTCTTCGATAACGAAATAGAATATATCAAAACATTTGACCCTAGTACCCAAAAATCAATCGAAAGAATCGATAATTTAGATATCTTACCGATTAGTGAGATATATTATGATGATGCAAATAAAGTAATCGAAGCAATAAAAAAAGATGCTAAGAGTATTGAAACCCAAAATTATTTAAGTATTGAGTTAGATGACTTCTCTAACTTTGATTATTCGCTTAAACTACTTAAATATATTAAATATTGTACAAATAACCCTACAAATATTATTGATTATGTAGATGAAAAGGTAATTATATTTGAAGAATATAATAATATTTTAGAAGTAGAAACTAAAATTAATAAAGAAGCATACGAATTATTACCTAGTGAAGTAATAAAAGAGTTAGATTTAAATCTGTTTATTCCCCTTTTAGATATTAATAACAATAAAATTATATATCTATCAGAGTTTAAACAAAGCCTAAATGGAATATATCTAACTGATATTTTAGATATATCTTCAAGTAGTTTAATTGACTATAAAGGAAATGTAGCGCTTCTTGCTCAAGAAATTAAAAATAGAAAAAGTACTACCATTATTGGTTATATTAGTGACGAAAGAAAGAAATTACTTTTAGATATCTTTGCATCGCACGAAATTGATGTAAATATAAATAGCATAAAAGAGCATAAAATTAACTTAGTAGAATGCAAAGATAGCTTTAGTTTAGGTATTGAAGATATCTTATATATAAGTGAAGCATCAATATTTAAGAAAAGTTATGAAAAACTTGCGAAATATCGTTCATCTTATAAAGATATCGTACCGATTAATTCTAAAGAAGATATCGAAATTGGTGAATATGTAGTTCATTATGATTATGGTATTGCTAGATATAAAGGAATTAAAGAAGTAAAACTAAATGATATATGTAATGACTACCTTGTTTTAGCATTTGCCAATATGGATTTACTTTTACCAGTTGAAAAAATTAGCATGATTGATAAATATCAAGCTAGTGAAGGAGTAGTACCAAGGCTATCCAAGATTGGAACTAAAGACTGGGAGAAGAAAAAAGCTGCTGTTAGGGAAAAATTAGCTAGTTTAGCTGATTCACTAATTAAAGTACAAGCTTTGCGTGATTCAAGTAGTGGATATAAGTATGAAGTAGATGACGCTGAACAGTCTAATTTTGAAAATGATTTTATATATGAAGAAACAGCAGACCAGATAAAAACTATTAACGATATTAAAGCAGATATGGAAAAAGGTAAGATTGTCGATAGGCTAGTTTGCGGAGACGTTGGGTATGGTAAAACAGAAGTTGCCATGCGAATTGCTTTTAAAACTGTTATGAATGGTAAACAAGTAGCATATCTAGCGCCAACTACAATCCTTACTCGTCAACATTACTATTTATTTAAAGAAAGATTTGAAAAATATGGTATTAATGTAGCTTTAATAAACCGTTTTGTTAGCGAAAAAGAAACAAACGAAATAATAAAAGGGTTATCTAGTGGTGTAATAGATATCGTAATTGGTACACATGCATTGCTAAATGATAAAATTAAATATAAAAATTTAGGATTATTGATTGTAGACGAGGAACAAAGGTTTGGCGTTGAGCATAAAGAAAAGATTAAACAGTATAAATCACTAATTAATGTGCTTACGCTAACTGCTACCCCGATTCCAAGGACATTACAGATGTCACTAATGGGAGCAAGACAGCTTAGTTTAATCGAAACACCACCAAAAAATAGATATCCAATTAAAACATATGTCTTAGAATATAACGATATCGTCATTAGAGAAGCGATATATAACGAATTAGCTCGTGGCGGCCAAGTATTTTATTTATATAATAGGGTATCAACGCTTAACCGCGTTGCTACGCACTTACATAAATTAGTACCAGAAGCGCGTATTGCAATTGCTCATGGTCAAATGCCAAAAGAAGACTTGGAAGATATCATTCAATCCTTTATTGATAAAGAATATGATGTGTTACTTTGCACTACAATTATTGAAACAGGTATTGATATTCCTAATACTAATACATTAATTGTACAAATGGCAGACCGTCTTGGTCTATCACAAATGTATCAAATTAGGGGTCGAGTAGGTAGGTCAGATCGACTTGCTTATGCATACTTTGTATATGATGAAGGTAAAGTATTAACAGATAACTCAAGAAAAAGACTAAATGCAATTAAAGAATTTACTAATTTAGGTAGTGGATATAAAATTGCTCTTCGCGACCTTGCCATAAGAGGTGCTGGAGATATCTTAGGTAAAGAACAATCTGGTTTTATTGATGATATTGGCTTAGATTTATATATGAAATTGTTAGCTGAAGAGATGGACCGACTTAAAGGTATTAAAAAAGAAGAACCGGTTAATATATCTAATGAAATACAAGTATCTAAACATGTAGATAAAAGATATGTATCTGATGATGAGATTAGAATATATATCCATAAAAGGATTGATTCGATATCTAATTTAGAAGAAGAAGAATTATTAATTGAAGAATTAGAAGATCGATTTGGAAAATTAAGCGAAGAATTACTTTTATATATCGATAAGAAGTATTTAGATATATTAGTAGCTAGATGTAGTGTAGAGAAAATTAAAGAATTAGTAAGTTTAATTGAAATTACATTTACAACTGATTTTTCAAGTAAGGTTGATGCGGCAAGCCTATTTAGTATTGCATATAAACTTAGTTCTAAATTTAGCTTCGAATATAAAAATAAAAAGATATTTGTTAAGTATATAAAACAAGGCACTAAAAAAGAGTGGATTAGTATGATTTGCAAGTTTTTTGAAGGTGTCAAAGGCTTAAATATTTGATTTAATATGCAAATAAGAGTAAAATAGGTATTCAAGGAGGTGAATCTATGAGTAACAGTGAAATATTACGATTAGAAAATGTTAGTAAGTTTTATAAAACTGCTAACAATGTAGCCATAGGAATTAGAAAAGTAAATGCTACTTTTCATATGGGCGAATTCGTAATCATTACGGGCGCTAGTGGATCAGGTAAATCGACTTTACTTAATGTACTAAGTGGTATGACTTCTTATGAAGAAGGCGTAATGTACATTAACGGTGAAGATTCAAGTTACTTTGGCCATAACGAATATGAAAAATACCGTAAAGATTACATAGCTTGTATATTCCAAAACTATAATATTATTGATTCATATAGCGTATATGAAAATATAGAACTGGCGCTAATTGCGCGTGGGGTTAAAAAAGAAGAAAGAAAACCACTTATTTTAGATGTAGCTAAAAAAGTGGGTATCGATCATCGACTAAAAAATAAAGTTACTAAACTATCTGGTGGAGAAAAACAACGTACTGCAATTGCTAGAGCGCTAGTAAGCGATGCACCAATACTTGTATGTGATGAAATAACTGGTAACTTAGACCATGATACTTCAATTGAAATCATTAAATTACTTCATTCTTTAAGCAAAGATAAATTAGTATTAATGGTAACGCACGATCCAGAAGAAGTTATGCAATATGCAACTCGCGTTATTTCAATGTATGATGGGTCAATTCAAAGCGATAAAGTATTAAAAGAAGTAGAATATTCTGAAGAAGTTAAAATTAAAGATACACAACCAATAAAAAAGAGTGAAATTGTGCATCTTGCTTTAAAGAGTTTTAAGAATACGCCAAAGAAAAGTATATTGTTAGTATTAATATTATTATTAGCAACAATCTTTATTGGTTTTGCTTGTGCATCAGTTAATTCTACAAATGATTCTTCAAACTGGTTTGGATATTATAGCAGCCAACAAAGTTATGATAAAAAAAGAATACTAGTTAAAAGGCAAGATGATGCGATCTTGAGCGATGCTGATTATAATTATTTTAGAAATATTGATAATGTTAGATATGTATATCAAAATAATTATATAATTGATGATTCATTACATGTTAGTTATCAAAATTATGAAGAAGATATATATCTATATTATGATTGTTTTATTTATAATAGAGAAATGTTAACAGAAGAAATGTTAACTTTAGGTAGGCTTCCTCAAGATAAAGACGAAGTTGTAATTGAAACTGTAGAATCTAATTATGCTGACTTAAAACGAATTCTAGGTAGCGAAATTGTTTGTGGAGACTATGGAGTTTCTTTCACAGCTAAACTTGTGGGAATAATTGTCAGCTCTGATGCATATGATTCTAAAATATATATTAGCGATGGGCAATTTAATAAATATCAAGAAGTAACATTATTTTACAAGAATAAAATTAGAACAAGTGAATGGTTATCTAACAATAGTAATATATGGTTAGTTAGTGATACTTTACCGAACAATAGTATTACAATTTATTCTAGTTATGAAATGGGTGGTGAAAAGCCTTATAATACTAAAATAATGTATGCAAAAAATGGCGAACAACAGACAATTAATGAAGTAGCTATTTATTATAAATATATAGTTGAATTTAATGATATGGTTGCTGATGCTGGTGTTGATATTGCCAATTACTTTAACAATATGGAATCATCTTATTTCACAACAGTAGTATTATCAAGAGATTTATTTGATATGATTACAACTACTGATGTTAAAGATACATCAATTTATGTAAATGATGCAAAGAATGCTAACTTAGTTCAATCTACTCTTAATAATAATGGCTATATTGCAGTAATAGCATATTATGAAAAAGCCGATGAAACAGGTAATATTTTAACTACAATTTTAAGTATATTCTTATATCTATTCTGTATTGCATTAGCTGGAGTTATATATTTACTATCTCATTTATCACTGAAGAATATTATATATAGCGAAAGAAAAGATTTATTAATAATGAGATCTTTGGGAATTAGCGCAAAACAAGTAGGTGCTCAAATTTATATAAAACTAGTAGGCGTAAGCATGATTACAACTATATGTTTCCTTATTGTTAGTATTGTACTTCACGGCGTATATTTCCCAAGTACACATATATTCTACGCAATTTCTCGTATGCATGTTCTAGAAATGGTTTATATGGTTTTAATAATGTTAGGTATGACATTCTTGCTTGCTCGAAAGTTTGCTAAGAATATCTTTAAAGCAAATATTGCGTCTAAAGATAGGGAGGAACTACAATGAGACTCCTAAATGTTAATAAATACTTTAATAAAGGCAAATCAAACGAATTACATGTATTAAATAATGTAAGTGTTGATTTTCCTGAAACTGGTTTAGTTGCAATAATGGGTCAAAGTGGATCAGGTAAAACTACTTTACTTAATGCACTTTGTGGATTAGATAAAATTAATAGTGGTGAAATAGAAGTAAACGAATATAGTATTTCTAAATATAAAAGTAAAGTATGGGATAAATTAAGAAACCAAGAATTTGGTTATATTTTCCAAAACTATAATATATTTGAGGAAAGAACTGTTTTTGAAAATGTTAGCTTATCACTAGAATTTTTAGGTATGAAAGATAAAGCTGAAATTAAACACCGCGTAATGCAAGCTTTAGAGATGGTAGGTATGGATAAATATCGTAATCGTCTAGCTGGTGCTTTATCAGGTGGTGAAATGCAGCGTGTTGCTATTGCTAGAGCTTTAGTAAAAGACCCTACAATTATGATTGCGGACGAACCTACTGGTAATCTTGATGAAAAGAATACGATTATGATTATGAATATTCTAAAAAAGATTGCGCGAGATCGCTTAGTAATTTTAGTTACGCACGAAAAAGAAATTGGTGAATTTTATGCCGACACAATTATTAGAATTCAAGATGGTAAGATAGTTGATATTACCGAAGGATCAAATAATGAATTAAAGTTATATTCTGATAATACAATTTATCTTCAAGATTTAAATAAAGATTCACTTAATTCAAATAAAATCACTTTAGCTTCATATTATAGTGATAAATTTGATGCAACTGTTAACGTAGAAGTAATTCTAGAAGGCAATGATATTATTATCAAAGCATCTTCTCCTGACAAGAAGATTAAATATGCTACAAACGATTCAAATATTAATATTGTGGATGGTAAAAGACCACAGCTTACAAAAGAAGAAATTGATAAAAATATATCAGATGTAAACGAAATTGATCATCTTGATAAAAGTAAACTATCTTGTAAGTACAATATTGGTTTATTTAATCATATTAAAAAAGGATTTGAAAGAGTATTTGATTTATCTAAATTTAAAAAATTATTCATTTTAGGATTTGTAATTAGTGCATGTTTATTAGTATTAAGTGTATCTGCATATGTAGGTGTACAGTCCGTAGACGAATCTACATTTCTAAATTATGATAGAAACTTAATAGTTATTGATTATAGATATACAGCTAATAGGACTAAAGAAGATATTGATGCAAAATATGCAAAAATACAATCATTAATTAATGATGGTAAGATTAATGCTATATATCCGTGTGTTTCTAATACATATGCTAGTGAAGGTCCAGCTATTCAATATTTTAGATTTGATTCATTCGATACATATTCTATAGGATATAACTTAGAAGCTACATTTATTCCTTATACTAGTGTAAATGGTTATAAATATGTAGTACCTAATCAAGGTGAAATTGTAATTGATAGGCTAATCGCTAATAAATTATATTCTACAGAATTATCATATGGTAACACTATTCAAAATGATGATTTATTAAAACTCACAAAAGTTGTATTTGGTCAAAAAGAATATAAAGTTGTAGGTATATCTGAAGAAAACAACGGTGTAGTTTATGTTAATCCTAAAGATGAATATAATTTCTACTTCACTAACGTGCAAACTTATAATGGAGAACTAGCTACTGTTGTTTCATTAAATAAAGGCGAAACTGTAGTAATTGGTAATGTAGTTGATGAAATTGTAGGATCGAACGCACAAATTAATGAATCGCTTTATGTAGTTAAAGGTAATCATGAAGATTATAGTTTACAATATGATACATATTATTTATGTAAAGAAGATATGGATTATCAAGTATTCTATACATCGGTGAAAGTATCTAGTTCAATCCTTGTTTCATCTAATTTAAAAGCAAAAGAATTGAAGAAGTTATTTGATAAGAGCGAAATTAGTAGCGTAGAATTAAAATACAAAATTGATTATAAGAACGCAGCTGATGAAAAATTAATGGTGGCTAGAATTTTATTGCTATTTGCAGCAATAACTATTATTGCCCCACTAATCTTCTTATTCTTCTTAATGAGATCTAATTTGATATCTAGAGTTAAAGAAGTGGGTGTTTATAGAGCATTAGGTTTATCGAGACTAAGTATTTTAAAGATGCATGCATCTGAAGCACTAGCAATTAGTGCTACTGGCACACTTGCTGGCTGGATTTTAGGTGTAATAATAATTATAAAGGTTAGAACAGTAATATATGCGGATATGATATTTAGTGGTAATCCACTAGTACTTGTCGCTTGTTTAATAGTTAGTGTTTTAATTAATTTGTTTGTAGGATGCATTCCAATCTTGCTAATGTTACGCAAGACTCCTCAACAAATCTTATCTAAATATGATATTTAAGATATCTATAGAGCATAGTTTACTATGCTCTATATTTTTATATATTTGAAAAAATGGGGTTTTGCGTGTAAAATGGTTATTAGTAGGTGTATAAAATGAATATTGATATTATTAAATGCGTTATAAATAACGACTATTTGGCTTTGTCTAATATAACTAATGGTAAAAATGGCAATCTAGATAAGTTTTATAATCTTTATGCTAGTTTTTATATGCATAAAACTAAAGATTTATTCTCGTTTTTAGAAAATACAACATTTTATAAAGAAGAAGCGCAAGAAATTTATGATGTATTAGAGCAAAAAAGCGATCTAAAAGAAGCAAGAAGCCGCTTTTTAGATAAATATAAAGATTATATTAATGTAAAAAACGTATATACAGATGAAGAAGTAGTAGCTTTAGCTAGTAAAATTAAGTTACCTAACCCCAAAAGAAAAGTAGATGATATAACTAAGCCTGCTGGTGCCATTGTATTTTTATTTGGTATTGTTGCTTTGATGATCTTTAGCATGCTAGCATGGAAATTAAACGAAGAAATTGTCTATTTTTGTACTATTTTATTATTAGTAGTACCTTGTCTACTGCTAGTAATTGGTATAAATTTAGTTTTTACTAAGAAACTTAACTACTTATTAATAGCATTAGAGACCTTTTCACTAATCTATTTAGTGTCTTTTGCTTGTTTGTATCCACAAATGGAGTCTACAAACTTCTTTGTTAATATAAAAAATCACTTTTATGAAGTAATTAAAGCCATTTATAGCTTCTTCAAGTATTATACATTCAAGGCTTTGGAGGTATAGTATGAGAAGGTATCAACAAATTTATGATTCTGCAGTATCAAAAAGATATAAACTTCGCGAAAAATACGCAAAAGATCAATTCAGTAGTGCTGAATATGCAAAATTTACAAAGTTTAAACGTGTAAAGAAGGATATTTTATACTTTTACTTAATCGGAATTGTGGTTATTGCAGCAGTTTTACTAATAATTTGTGTCAGACACAACGAATTATTCAATAAAATCTGGATAACATACTTTGCAATCCTCGCTTTAAACACAATTTTGATGTTAACAGCCTTAGGAATTATCACTCAAGTGCTCCAAAATGCCTCAATTAATAAAAGAAATGAAGAATTAAAGACTAAAAATAAAGCAAATAAAGCAAATGATGATCTAGCTAAACTTGCTATAGTCCTTTTAGCGCTTGAAAATCACAATTCGTATTTAAATCAAGCCAAAATTGATGGCAACTTAGAAGCAAAAACTGAAGAATTAGTCAAAAATTATACGCAAATTGTCTCAAATTCAGCTAACAATTTGCCAACAAGTGACGATTTCATCAATTTTTACCAAGAAACGCTGCTAAATAAAGAAAAAGAAAGCTAATTTAAAGCCTAAATAAGCCCCAAAACTCTATGAATTTAGGGTAAACTTCAAAAACATGCACTTTAACAAGCCCTAAAACCCCTCTAAATCGAGGAGTTTTAAGCATTATTTAGGCATATTTTAGACAAGCCAAAAAATTAGTACCAAAAACCCTAAAAAATAGGTATATTTTACAATATCTAAAAAATATCCAAAAAATGGCGAAAATCGAAAGATCGCCATTTTTTTAATGATATAGTTTAAAAATCACCCATTCTTTTAAAATGCCCTAAAATTAAGCCCAAAATCACTATTTTTTTGCCCTAGAATCGTTTTTTGAATTTTTTTCAAATAAGTTTTAATGTCCGCGGTTTTTAAAAACGTGGCTTAAATTTCGGATTTTGGGCTATTTTTCAAAAATCGTCAAATATTAGCCAAAAATTAGCTCAATTTTTAGGCTATTTTTAGACCTCAATTTTTGGGCCTTTAAAAATCGCCAAAATTAGCCAAATTTAAAGGTCGCTAAATTTATTTTAGCGACCTTATCAAAATTAGTGTGTTTTTAAATAGTTTAAAATGCTGCTAGCGGCCTTTTTACCTGCGCCCATTGCTAAAATAACAGTAGCTGCGCCGGTAGCAATATCGCCACCTGCATAAATACCATCAATTGATGTCTTTTGCTCCTCATTTACCACGATACAGCCGTGTTTTTCAGTCTGTAAGGCTGGGAATGAGTTAGTTAGGATTGGATTTGGCGTATTACCTAACGCCATAATTACGCAGTCTACATCTAAGACAAAATTAGATCCTTTAATTTCCACTGGTGAGCGTCTTCCAGAGGCATCTGGAGCGCCTAATTCCATCTTTATACACTCAATTCCTTTAACTTGGAAGTTATCATCGCCTAAAATCTTAACTGGATTTGTTAACATTTTAAAAATAATACCTTCTTCTTGCGCGTGATGGATCTCTTCAAGCCTTGCTGGCATCTCTTTTTGGCTTCTTCTGTATACTATATAGACATTTTCAGAGTTTAAACGAAGCGCACAGCGCGCTGCATCCATCGCAACATTGCCCCCACCAACTACACAAACGTTTCTAGCGTGGTAAATTGGCGTTGGACTAGCCTCATAAGACTTCATTAAGTTGATTCTAGTTAAGAATTCATTAGCGCTATAGACACCATTTAGGTTTTCACCTTCAATTCCCATGAATTTTGGTAGTCCAGCTCCACTTGCTACATATATAGCATCATACTTTCTTTGTAATTCTTCCATAAAAATAGTCTTACCAACTACTTTATTGGTACAAATATTAACATTTAGAGCTTTTAGTTTATTAACTTCATCATCTACGATTGCTTTAGGTAATCTAAATTCCGGAATTCCGTATCTTAATACTCCACCTGTAGCATGAAGTGACTCATAAATTGTAACGCTGCAACCTTCTTTTGCTAAATCGTAAGCACAAGCTAGGCCGCTCGGCCCACTTCCAACAATTGCAACCTTTTTACCATTGGCTTTTTTAGGTGTAGGAATAATAAGATGTGCATTATCGCTAACAAATCTTTCCAAATTTCCAATTGCGATTGCTTCACCTTTGATGCCACGAACACATTTTGCTTCACATTGATGTTCCTGTGGGCAAACACGACCACAAATCCGGCCAAATAAGCTAGCTTCATTGATGATTCTAGATGCTTCATCAATATTATCTTCTTTAATTTTTTGAATAAATTCAGGAATATCGATATTTACAGGGCAACCTGATACACAAGGCTTTGCTTTGCAATGTAAACATCTACTAGCTTCAATGATTGCATCTTCTTTAGAATAACCTAATGCAACTTCGTTAAAGTTATTTTTTCTAACATTTGGATCTTGAGTAGGCATAATAACACGATTATTCATTATTTTACCTCCTTAAATAGATTACAATTATGTTTTACATTGTCATAATCTTCTCTTTCAAATGCTTTATAGAAATTGTTTCTTTTAATTGTTTCGTCAAAATCAACTTTATGGCCATCAAAATCTGGTCCATCGACGCAGGCAAAGCGAATTTTACCATCAACACTAACTCTACATCCGCCACACATTCCTGTTCCATCAACCATAATTGGATTCATTGATACAATTGTCTTAACATTTTTATCTTTGGTAGTTAGTGCTACATACTTCATCATAATAAGTGGGCCAATAGCATATACTGAGTCATAATCATCTTTTTCAATAAGATCTTTTAAAACATTAGTAACTAGACCGTGTACGCCATAACTTCCATCATCCGTAGTTATATATAATTTAGAAACATCACTAAATTCTTTTTCCAATATAATTAAATCTTTATTTCTAAATCCTAATATACTAGTAACATCGGCGCCTTTATCTTTTAATGCTTTAGCAATAGGATAAGCAATTGCGCTTCCCGCGCCCCCACCAATGACAATAGCTTTCTTAACACCATCAATTTCTGTTGGCTTGCCGAGAGGTCCGCATACATCTTCAATATCATCGCCAACTTCTAATTTTGATAGTTCATAAGTTGATCTACCTACTATTTGATATATGAAACTAACATCATTGCCATTTACATTATGGATTGTTAGAGGGATTCTTTCGCCATTACTATTTACTCTTAAAATTGCGAATTGGCCTGGCTTTGCATGGCACGCAATGTCTTGATCGCTAATAGTAATTCTAATGATCGAATCGTTTAGCGCTTCCTTTCTAATTATTTTAGTCATATTATCACCTCTAGTAAGAATTATAGCAAAAGAAAGATGATTATGCTATAATCAAATTAGAAGGTAAGTATTATGGATAAGAAAAAAATCATTTATTTAATAATGGCAATCATTTGGGTAGGATTTATATTTGGTAATTCATTACTAAATGGAGCTACATCGGGTAGCTTAAGCGGTGGCATTACTGAAAAGATTTATAACCTACTTGTAAATATGCATATTAATATAAGAATTGAGACATTGCACACAATAATTAGAAAGTTAGCGCATTTTAGTGAATACTTTCTTTTAGGCATAATAATCTTTTTAAATGTTTATCAATATTTAAAAGAGCCGAAATACTATATTTCATTTAGTATCGTAATATGCTTGCTTATTAGTATCATTGATGAGACGATACAGACATTTGTGGATGGAAGAAGCGGAAGTATAATTGATGTAGGTATTGATTCGCTTGGCTTTTTATTAAGTATTTTAATTTTAGCGCTAATTATAATTAATATTAACAAGAAAAAAGAACAAACTATTTCTTAATAGTTTGTTCTTTTCTTATAAATATAAATATTAAATGCAAATGTAATATTTAGTGTATTTACATTATTTACTTTATCTAAGTTTTCTTTACTAGTTTTATAAAAATAAGGTGTCATTTTAATTAAGTTATCTAGATCTACTTTATTTAAATTACTTTGCGAGATACATTCACTACCTTCAACTAAATCAAAGTTATTAAATACTGGAATATTTTCTTCATTTAAATAAGCATCTTCATAGATTAATTTCTTTAATTCAATTAAATGATTATCTTTAGGACTAACAATTATTAAAATGCCATCATCATGAAGTAATCTAGCGCATTCGTTTGCAAATGTTGGGGTAAAGATATTTATAATACAATCAATTGAAGCAGATTCTAGGGGGATATCATTGGAGCTAGCTACGAAATATAATAAATCTTTATTAAGTTTTACTGCTTTAGTGACGGCATCTTTAGAAATATCATAGCCGATGATATTAGGAAATGTATTTTCGATTACTGAATCATAATATCCACTGCCACAGCCACCATCTAAGATGACACTATCTTTATTAATATAATTAGATAATAGGCTAGTTAACTTCTTAGCTAGTGGTAAATAATAACCTTTTTCTAAAAATGCGCATCTGGCATCAACCATTAACTTAGAATCACCCGCATTAGTTTTAGATAATAATAAATTAACATAACCATATTTTGAGATATCATATGAATGATTGTTAGGACACTTATATGTGTTATCTACTTTATTTAATTTTGATTTGCATTTAGGACAGATTAGCATAATTTTACCTCTTCCCCATTTTAACAAATTAATAATTGTTTTTAAAGATAATTAATTAATGTATAATTTAGATAGGTGAATAATATGAATGAAGTAATTAAGTGTCTTTATGGAAAAGATTGCGGAGGATGCAACCTTTTAGGTAAGAGGTATAGCGATACGCTTGATATCAAATTAAATTATGTAAATGATTTATTTAAAGAAGCTCGTATTGACTATAAAATTAAAGAATGCGTCCCTTCTTTAAACCAAATAGCTTACCGTAATAAGATGATAATTGGTTTTAAGAATTTAAAAGGAAATATAATAGCTGGTTTTTATGAAGAAGGAAGCCATCATATTGTAAATATTGATAACTGCTTAATGCATACTGATGCTCAAAATAAAATCTTTAGAGATTTCTTATATATAATTAAGAAATTACACCTTGAGATTTATGATGAAGATAAAAGATTTGGCCTAATTAGATATTTATTAATTAGAGAAGCATTTACTACTGGTGAAATTATGGTAGTTATCGTAACTAGCACTAATATCTTTCCAGCAAGAGCAAATCTTGTTAAAGAATTAAGAAGATTAAATCCGAATATTACAACTATTATCCAAAATATTAATCCAAGAAAAACAAGTATTGTTTTAGGCGAAGGACAAAGAACATTGTTTGGCCCAGGATTTATCTATGATTATATTGGTGATATTAAATTTAGGTTAGGACCTAAATCATTTTTCCAAGTCAATCCAGCGCAAGCTTATAATTTATATAACGAAGTTAAAAGATTAGCTGACTTAAAAGCGTGCGAAACTGTGGTTGATGCTTATTCTGGCGTATCCACAATTTCTGCTTTCATCGCAAAAGATGCTAAAAAGGTAATATCAATTGAAAATAATAAAGAAGCATGCCTTGCGGGTATTGCTAACTTAAGAGATAATAATATTAAAAATGTGTATGTGGAAAACGAAGATGCTACTAACTATTTAGTAAATGAAGCAAAATCACATCATACATATGATGTAGTAGTATTAGATCCGCCAAGAAGCGGATCAACTCCTGAATTTATAAATGCTGTTGCAAGTGTAGGTGCTAAAAAAGTTATATATGTCTCATGTGACCCAAATACACTAGTTAGAGACCTAAAATTATTTATAAATAAAGGATATAAAATTAGAGAAGCTAAATGCTTTGACATGTTTTGTTTCAGTAATCATATAGAAACAATCGTTAAACTAGATTTGAAAGAGATTTAGAAATGAAAAAGAAAATTGTAATAGGTCCAAGTGGGTCGGGTAAGTCAGAATTCTCTAGAAAACTACATAATATATTAAATATACCACTATATTCACTAGATAATATATGGTGGAAAAAAGATAAAACTCATATTACTAGAGATGAATTTGATATTAAACTAAATGAACTATTAAATTTAGATGAATGGATAATTGATGGTGATTATTCTAGAACATATGAAGCTCGAATGAAAATGTGTGACACAATAATCTTTTTAGATTATCCATTAGATGTATGTTTAAAAGGAGTAGAATCTAGAATTGGTAAAAATAGGCCTGATATGCCTTGGGTTGAAAACCAGTTCGATCCAGAATTTAGAGAATGGATAATTAATTGGTTTAATAATAAATTACCAGTTTTAAAAATTCTTTTAGATAAATATAAAGATAAGAAAAACATAATTATATTTAAATCAAGAAACGAAGCTGAAGATTTTTTAAATAAAATTTGCAATCAAAAATGTGATAATATTGAAAAAAGTTGACATACAATAAATATTTGTCATAATTAAGTTATGTTATAAGAAAATAACATATAGGAGGACTAAATGACTAAATTTAACAAGTGCAATTTGATGACAAAAGTAACAAAACTACTAATGGTTATGGTATTGGCATTATTACTAGTTACATCTGTTGGCTGTAAGAAAGCAGAAGTATCTAAAACTGGTGCTGTTTTAATCATTGATGATAAAGCATATTTTACATCTTTAAATGGGAAAGCTAAAGAAGTAGCAATTAAAGACAATAAAGCTTCTAGTTTCACTTTAACTGATGATGGAAAATATATGTTCTATTTATGTGATGGTAATTTATATCGTTCTAAAACTAAAGGTGCGAATGCTAACTTTGATAAAGTAGCAGCAAACATTGATGATTATCATATCAGCGCAAATGGTAATATAGTTACATATACAAATAATGATGATAGTTTATATCAATATAATGTAAGTAAAGATTCACGTACTGATGCGCTTGCTAAAAACGTTAGTGATTTTACTACTACTGAAAAAGGTAGTAAGTTATTATATACAGTAGCTAATAAAGAAAACCTTACTGAAACTTTATATTATAGAAAATCAGCATCTAGCGATGAAGTATTAATCGCCGAAAAAGTTTATTCATATAGTTGTAACGAAGATATGACTCAAATTATGTATCGTACTGATGACAAACAATTATATTTAACTAAACCTGGTAGAAAAGCTGAATTAATTAGTGAAAAAGTAGTTTCTGTTTCTTTAGAACAAGCTGGTAAATATGATTGCTTCTTCTTTACTACAGAAAACGCTGAAGGTGTTAGATCACTAAAACTTTATAAGAATGGTAAAGTTAAAGATGTAGAAGTAGGTGCAAGCATTTTAAATCAAAAGAATGATACTTGTTATTTCACAAGAACGATTGATGGCAAAACTTCATTATATTATTTCAATGGTAAGAATATTACTGAAATTTCTAAATATGATTCTAGAATTTCAAATAGTGGCATCGATAGCAAGAAATTATGGATATTATTTAGAATGAATGAGGGTGAAAAGATTATTTATAAAATTGCACAAGGTGACAAAGTATATGATATTGATACTAAAGGCACTGCTACATCATTTAGAGTAACATCTGATGAAAAGACATTATATTTCTTAAATGATTATGATTCAGAGAAAAAGACTGGCACTATTATGAAAGCAAGCTTTGGTAGTGGCGTTAAGAATCCAAAAGAATATGAAGGTAATGTTACAAGCTTAAGATTAGGAACAGATGATGAAGTAATGTATGTAAGAGATGAAAGTTTATACATTAATAAGAAACTTATTGAAAAAGAAATTACATTAAGCGATATTATTGGTAAAGCTAAAGGTAAATATTATTATGTAAAAGAAGGCGACTTATATGTTGCAAAAGGCGGGCGAGGTAAACGTATCGCTATAGATATCGCTGACGCTGTTATTACACCTGATGAAAAAGTAGTTGTTATGACTAATTTAGATTCTAAAAATAATACTTATACAATCAGTTACTGTTCTAACAAACTAGTTAAGATTGCAGATAATGTTTCAAGTATGAAATATGTGAGAAGCGATACAAGTGGTGATAGATACCACTGGTAATATATCAATAAGGCATGTTTAATTAACATGCCTTTTTATTATGCTTAAAAAAATATAATATTAATGTTATTATATTATTGTGACCATAGGAGATTAAAATGATAATTATTATAACTGGGGCAACTCATACTGGTAAAACTAATTTAGCACAAATTATGTTAGAGAAATATAAATATCCATATTTACCAATAGATCATCTAAAAATGGGATTAATTAGAAGTGGAAACACGGATTTAACTCCTTACGACGATGATAAATTAACTACTTATTTATGGCCGGTTGTAAAAGAGATGATAAAAACTGCCATTGAGAACAAGCAAAATATGATTATCGAAGGATGTTATATTCCATTTGATTGGCGTAATAGCTTTGATGATACATATTTAAAACATATTAAATATATATGTTTAGCGTTTAGCGATGAATATATTGATAAACATTATAATGACATTAAAAAATATAGTAACGTGATTGAAAATAGAATCGCCGATGATATCCAAATAGATAAATTAAAGAAGGATAATAAATATTATATTGAAGGATGCACTAAATATAATGAAAATATAATAATTATTAATGATAATTATGAAAATGAAATTAAATCATTATTAGATGATAAATTAAAAAGGTGAAATAAATGTTAGAGCTATATAAACCAAAATACGAAGATTTGTGGTTTAGACAATTGATGTTAGAAGACAATGATACAATGTCATATAACCATTCATGGGGCGGAGTGATTCCATTTCCGAAGGAGATATGGAATGATTGGTATGATTACTGGATTATAAATAACGAAAATAAAAGATATTATAGATATTTAAAAGAAGGTAATAATTTTATTGGAGAAGTATCATATCATTATGATAATAAATTAGATATTTATACAATGGGTATTGTAGTATATGCTAAATACCGTAATCAAGGTTATGGCAAAGCAGGGCTAGATTTGCTTTGCAAGGCTGCAAAAGAAAATGGTATTAAATATCTATATGATGATATTGCTATCGATAATAAAGCTATTAAGTTATTTTTAGATAACAGATTTATTGAAGAACATAGAACTAGTGAACTTATATATTTAAAAAAAGATCTATATCAAACTGAATTTGAAATTGATAAATATAAAGTAGCACCAGTTAAAAGAAGTAAAGTTAGATATAAAAGTAATAATTTAAGCGGTGAAGATATTGATCTACTAAGAGATAACAGAAGAAAAAAAGAAAAAGTATCGATATGTGATACTCATGAAGATGGTGCCTAGAAAATTGACATGTATGTATTATAAGAATATAATCTAGCGGGAGGATATTATGAATAAAAAAGTTAAAACAAGTTTAATCGTTTTTGCATCTTTTTTTGTATTATCAATAATATTTACAATACTTTTATTAACAGTTGACGTAAGAGAATCATTTCATAATCCAAAATTAGGATTAGCTACTTTAAACGAAAAAGTATTTACTACAATTGGTGAAAGTAGATTTTGGTACTACTTTACACAAATTCTCGGCTATTTAGCAATTTTAGTTATAGTTTGCTTTGCAGTTATAGGCGTAATACAATTAATTAAGAATAAGAGTATTAAAAAAGTTGATAAAGAAATTATTGGTTTAGGAATTGTATATGTAATCATTGCAATTATCTATGTATTCTTTGAAAAAGTAGTAGTTGTTAACTATCGACCTATTTTAGAAGATGGAGCAGTAGCAGCTTCATTTCCATCAAGTCATACTCTACTTGCTTGTGTAGTATTTTCTACTGCCTTATTAGAAGCTAAAAAACTTATTAATATTAAGTTTATTAAAGAGAACTTAGTATTCTTGTTAGAGTTTTTAGTAATATTAATGGCAGGTGGAAGATTACTTAGTGGTGTACACTGGTTTAGCGATATTGTTGCTAGTGTATTATACTCAGGTGTAATTGTTAGTGGCTATTATTTAGCAATGTATTATTTAGATTCTAAAAAAGAAAAAGAAACTGAATAAAATATTAGAAAGATTATAATTATCTTAAAATTATAATCTTTTTTTACATTAAAAGGCGGTTGTACTTGTATTTTTGCAATTAAGATAGTACAATCTACAATGTACTTTGACAAATAAAAGGAGGAAAAATAATGAAAAAGATTTTAAAGTTATTTGTCGGTAGCTTATTGATTATCGGACTAGTAATAATTGGCGTCGGCTGTAAAAAAGAAGAAGAAAGACAACTTGATTGGGCCACAATGAATGAAAGCCAAATTGGTGTTTATTACAACTTGAACGAAGAAACATTAGAAGTTCAAACTAATCAAGTTGTATTAAAAGACGGCAGATTTAATATCTTTACTGATGGTAAAGAATATGTAGTCAATGATAGCGCTGGTAAAGAATTAACACTATCATTTGACGGTGTAAATGTTACTTTACAAGGTTTTGGAACTTATACAAAGCGTACTGTCGCTAAAGTTGAAGAAGCAAAACAAGGTGTTTATGCGGAAGCAACAGATCCACTAGCAACTGTTGCTGTAAGAGAATCAACTGTTACATTAAGTGATAAGAGTCAACACATCTTATTTGAAAACGAAACTGGTGTATATTTCTTAGCTAATGGTAAAGAAAATTATGTTACATTCGCTACAGTTGCAACAGTTACATCTGTTACATTAGAAAATAAGACATATGTTTTAACAGCTGCGCCTCTTCCTGTAGAAGAAGGCGAATTAACAAGACTTGTTAGAAAGATTATTGAAAATGCAAAAACTAATACAGAAAAAGATTTTGCATTAGAAGCAAGCGTTTCAGCATCAGCTAAGCAAACAATTGTAAGTGGAGCAAAAGATCCTAATAAGATTGATTTACTTGGTGCATTTTTAGTCGATAGCCAATTAAGTGCAACAGCAAGTGTAAATGTTAAAGATTTTGATATTACAGACCTATCTAAATTATTAGCAGAAATTAAATTGCAATTAACTGCAAAAGCAAATGGCGAAGAAGTTAAAGCAAATGTTCAAGTTAATGCTCAAGATGGAAAAGTATTTACTAAAGAAGATAAAGGCAATCCAGATGAAGCAGAATATAGCGTAGAAGATTTACCTAGTGCTGATGAATTAGCACAAGAATTAATGAACGCAGAAGCATTTGATTATGAAGGATTACTTGCCCAACTTGCACAAATTGAAGCAAAATTAGCAGAAATTGGCGTTAAATATTCTGATATTAAGATGGCTTTAGACACAGTATTTTCATTAAATGAAAATGAATTAAAGATTAACATTACAAAAGAAAAAGCACAATTAGCATTATTAAGTGTTCAAGTAATCGTTGCTGCTAACTTAGACAAAGTTCTTGAAGAAGTATGGAGCGAAATGAGCGAAAGCGATAAAGCACAATATCAATCATTTGATGCATTCAAACAAGGATATAGTACAGAAATCACAAATGCTTTTGTTGAAGCACAAGCATTCTTAACTTCAATGACAATTAACGAATGTAAATTAGAAATTAATTTCAATACATTCGCTACTGTAGTTAATATTGATATAGTTGTTCCTGGTGAAGAAAAAACAAAAGATGAACAAGGCAATGAAACTGTAACTTGTACATATAACACAGCTATTAAATTAAATTTACAAATTGCTCCGGTAGAATCTGGCGCAATTACAAAAGTTAACCCAGCTGATTATATTTATAGTTATGATAAAGTTAAAGCAGCAATTGGTGAATTATTACCTACACTTGTTTTACCAAATTTATCAGATAATGCTACATTCAAAAAGAATGTATCTGAATATGATGGAGAAAAATATTATAATTATTATCTAAATGACTTAACTGAAGCAGAAGCAAATGCAGTATATGAAGCATTCTATACTTTAACTAATACGGAACCATCTTCATATTATTCTGAGACATTAATTGATGATGAATTTGTTAAGAGTATTTATTTATACAAAAATGAAAACAAGGATGATACTGGAGCTGTTGTTAGTTATTCAGTTAGCATAAATATTTCAGTAAAAGCAAACACATATCTAAAAGTAACTCCTACAATCGGAGCTGGAATTACATTTGATTCTACATTTTTCGATGGTACTTCTGCTTGGGTAGAAAAAGAACTAAATGGTTCTTTAAGTTGGGAAGATAGCACAAAAGTTGTATATGTTTTAGTAGATGGAGTTGTTTATGATATTGTTGACTGGAGTGGAGATTACTTTAGCGTATATGTAAACGCAAATACAACTTTAGAATTTAGGTTAGCTGAACCTGATGAAGATTATGTATCAATTAGTTGGTTTGGATATGCTTTCGAATTAGAAGGACCAAAATATGCAAAATCTGGTGAAACTGTTACTTATACATTACATGTATCATATGGTGATGATACTGCAAAAGCTAATGTAACATGCGATGGTGAAACTCTTGCTTCAAATCTAGGTGAAGGTGAAACATTCACATTCACAGTTCCTGAAGCAGCATATTACATTTATTTCGATGTTACAGATGCTAATGCAATAGGTGAATAATATCTAAGGGCTAGTTATCTAGCCCTTTTTTTATGCAATGCTTTATTTTAAATATGAAATATATTATAATGTAGTAGCGGAGGACGATATGAAAAGTATTAGTAAAATCTTCTCAATAGTTTTAGTTATAGTATTAGCATTTAGCTTAACTGCTTGTGATTTTTTAAATAACACTGGTAATCAAGATGATAAACTTGATTCAAGTAAACAAGAAGTTGAAGCAAAACTAAATGATTTAGCATCTAAAAATGGTTTTGAAATTACTTATAGATATGAATCAAGCGATTCTGAAGAAGTAAGCTATGCTACAATCGGTGCATATAAAAATTATACTTGGTATTACAATGGTAATAAAGAATCAGGTTTAGCATATGAAAAAGCAAATGATTTAACTTTATACTATCTTTTAAAAGATGGTGTATGGGAATATCAATATGCTTATATATATGATAAAAACGATAGTCACTATTCTACAAAAGATTTAACTCATGAATTCAGTATTTTTCTTCAAGCATATGAATTCGATAGTGGCTTTTCTAAAAATAGTCAAGCAACAATCGCTGGAAGAAAATGTGATGTTTATACATATTCAGTTTCTCAAAAAGGCCAAATTGTATCAAGCTTAACGGGAGTTGATGCAAAATGGAGTTATTACATCGATAAAGAATTAGGTATTTGTTTAAAGTTTGAAGTGACTGGTGATGATGGATCATCAACTTCTACTTCCACATTCGAAGTAACTGAATTTAAAACTAATGTAAATATTGAAGGATTAAAGCGCCCAGTTGATGTTTATCCAATCAATGCACCTGATCCTAATATATCCGGTAACTGGAATATGTTAGCATTTGTAGGGCTATCTAGTATTGCCCTAGATGAAGAAACATTCTTAAGCAATGATACATATCATTCAATGGAAGTATTAGGCTTAGGTTCTGCTATTTATTATTTTAAAGTTGAAGATATTGCATCAATTGATGCTGCCCTAGATTATATGAGTGATTATTATACTGAAGTAGTAGCTGCAATTAAGGCTTCAGCTGATGATCATAAATGTTACAGCGCTGAAAGCAGCGATAACTTAGTAGAGTTACCTGATCTAATCGAAGATGAATCACTTCTCTTCAGTATGGTATTTTTGTATCATGAACAATATTACGAAATTTCTTTCATGCTTGAAGAAAGCATCGAAGATAATCAAATTTATATTTTAGAAATATCAGTAAACAAAGCATACTAATAAATAATTTAATCATTTATTATGTATAGGAAAATGAGGATTTTATGTTTAAAAAAATATTAAATTGGTTTGATGGTGGCTACGATAAAGAATTCTATAATAAACATAAAAATATAATTTTAAAAAGTAATTCAAAAATTATCGGTATTGGCCTAATTAGTATTTCCATATTCTTAGTTGGCTTTTTAGTTGTGGAACTAACAACTAATGCGATGGGAATAAATGTTACAGCTTTTGCTATAATGCTTGGAATATTTCTCGTATTATTTGCTATCCATATGTTAGCTACTAGAAAAAGCTATGTTGGTACATTAATAATATCAAGTATATTTATTACATCATTTACGGCTTTCTTGATTTTTGAAGAAACGATATTCCGTGCTAATAGAGTTGCTGTAATTTATTATGTATTTTTAATTACATTACCAATTACTTTAATTGCTCCACCATATGCAATTCTAAATTATAATGTTGTTAGTTTGATCGTATTTGTCATAATGAGTTATATCCATAAAGAGCCATCCATCTTTATTCAAGATTTATTATTTGGCTTGTGTTGCTTACTAGCAGGAACATTTTTAGGAAGATATACATTATTTAATACTTTTGAAGGATACGACTTAAGAGATAAACTTGAATATCAATCACGCTACGATCCGCTAACTAATATTTATAATCGCCGTGCTGGTCATAAAAAGTTAGAAGAAGTAATGGCTAGCGAAGATAAAATTGCTTTAGCGATGATCGATATCGATGATTTCAAAAGATATAATGATACATATGGTCATGTAAAAGGCGATGAAGTATTAAGAACGATCGCAAGTATATTCTTATACCACTGTAAAAAACAAGGTTTCTTTGTTTCTCGATTTGGTGGAGAAGAATTCTTGCTAGTTACATATGGTCCTAATATGGAAATAATGAAGAGCTTACTTGAAGAATGTGCCAAAGATATGAAACTAGCCCATATTGAAGATATGAATTCTAAATATGGTACCGTAACATTTAGTGCTGGTTATACGATGACTTATAGTTGTAAAGATATATCTAAACTAGTTGATACAGCTGATAAAGGATTATATACTGCGAAAAATAGCGGTAAAAATTTAATAATCTTTCAAGAACTTGAAATAGAATAAACTAATAATTAGTTTATTCTTTTTATATATGTTAAAATAAATTAGAAAATTATTAGAAAAATGAGCTTTTTATTTGTTTAATTATTGAAAAGCTTTTTTGAGGATAACTTATGGCCGAGTTAGACAGATTAGTAAAAGATTTTATTAATGGTAATAAGGATAGTTTTGATTTAATTTACGAGCAAACTAAACAAAGCGTCTATTTATCAATCTACGCAATCATTAAAGACCACAGCGCGATAGATGATATTATGCAAGATACTTATCTTAAAGCGATAGATGCGATTTTGTCGTATAAAATTGGGACTAATTTTAAAGCATGGATTAGTAGAATTGCTCGTAACAATGCAATTAACTACTATAACAAAGAATCTAGAAGCATAAATCTAGAAGTGGAAGACTTTGATGATAAATTTAGCGTTGATACATCAACTCCACTAATCGATAGTGCTTTAGAGATTTTAGAAGGTAACGAAAAAGAAATATTTGTATATCGAATAATTTTAGGATACAAGTTTAAAGATATCGCTAAAGTATTAGATATGAATTTAAAAACGGCCTATTTCCAATATAAAAAAGCAATCAATAAGATTAAGGAGCAACTATAATGAAGATTAAAGACTTTAAAAATAAAGTTAGAGATGAAGCAAATAATATTGAAATTGCTAATATGAGCGATGAGGTTTCCTCATACGCTAAAGCATCATCAATAAATAATAAACAAGAAAAAGTAAATGTTAGCTTTGGTAGAAAACAAATTGGTATTTTAATTGGTTCTAGCTTAGCAGTAGTATTAATTGCTGTTGTTGCATTAATTGCCTTTAATGCGCCAAATAACTATAATAGTTTATTGTTATCAGGAAATGTAGCTAGACCTGTAGGATCAGCTAGTAATCTTAAAAAAATGATGAGAGAAGAAAGATCTTGGTATTTTCCATTTGTTAATTTTGGGGCAAAAAATTCTGAGGGACCAGAAGTCGCGATCTATGATGAAACTCAAAGTGTAGGCAACGGAAGTGGTGGATCAATATCAGAAACTATTAGTCAAGTAAAAGGTATCCAGGAAAGTGAAATCATTAAATGCGATGCTAAGCATATATACTATGCATATCGAAATAGCGTAGAAATATATGAAGTACTAAATGGTAAAGCTACACAAGTAACTAAGATTGACCTCCAAAATAAATTATATGAGTATGATGAGGATACTGAATTTGTATACGATTATTATTTCACACCAATTGAAATGTATTTAACTGATGATAATCTTATTCTAATGTATGAAAAAGTATTACGAAAACAATCAAGAATTTATAGCGCTTCATGGCTTGGTTATTACTATAGCAATACATTTGATACAGTTATTCAAATATATAATAAGAACAATTATACATTAACAAAAGAAATTACAGTTCCAGGCGGCTTAATTGATGGTAGAGTTTATAATAACTATTTATATTTCGTCACTTCTGAAACTATTCAAGATTATAAGATTGCAAGTGTTACTGAATTAAGTGATGGTGATGAAAAAGAAACTAAATTTGATTATGATGATGTAATTTATGTTCCCGATTATTTAGAATATCCATATGAAAACTATATTTGTTCAGTAAATTTAGAAACTCTAGATGCAAATTATGAATGTCAACTTGGTAATAATTCATATGAAACTATCTATATGAGTGAAAATGCCATGTATTTATGTAACAACTGTTATAACAGTTCTAATCCATCAGAAATCATTTATAAATATGCAATTAATGAAGATGGCTATTTAAAATTTGCATCAAGTGGCAGAGTTGATGGTCATGTAAATAATCAATATTATCTTGATGAATATAATGGCTACTTACGTATCGCTACAACAGGTAGATTTTATACTAATACTACTAATTATACTAGTAACGTAATTAATGCAGTATACGTTCTTCAAGAAAAAGAAGTATATGGTGGAAAAGTATTAGAAGTAGTTGGTAAACTAGATGAAGGTATTGGTTATCCTGGTGAACAAATTAAAAGCGTTAAGTTTGATAATGAATATGTAAGTATCGTTACATATTATCAAACAGATCCACTATATTTAATTAAGTTTACAAATAATACCGAAATTGCAATTGTAGATTACTTAAAAGTACCAGGCTACTCTACATATCTACTAGATATTGATATTAATGGTACACCATATAAAATTGGAGTTGGTTTAACTGATGATAGAAACTATAAAGTATCTTTGTATCAAGTAGTTGATGAAGAAGTTAACCAAGTAGGGGCTGACTTTGTTATCAAAGCATCAGAGTTTATTGATAACGGCTCATATGATTATTATAATTCTTATATTTATACACCAGTAGTCGATAATATTCGTACAATGTTCTTATACCAAGATACAAATGGTACTACATTTATTGGTATGAATTTAGATGAATATAATAATTACAGAATTAATGATAATTATAATTACGAACAACTTGGTAAATATTTAGTTTTAAGAATTGATCCTGAAGTAGAAGATGGTATTGTTTTAGTTAACAAACTAGATGCCAATTCACAATCTGCGAGAATGGTAGCAATTAACGATTACTTCTATTTAGTAAGTATGAGCGAAGCAAAAGGTTATACATATAATAGTGAAACTAAAGTTTTAGATTTAGTAGAATAAAAAAGAAAACCACTTCAAACGTGAAATAGTAAAGAAAAAGTAGACACAAAAAGATCAATTAATAACCCCATTCAGTTCTATATTGAATGGGGCTTTTGTACCCTAGGGTACAAGCCAGCCTCTCATTATTAAAGTAAGCAATATAATCATCTATTGCTTTAT
>JAGCUR010000007.1 GCA_017962745.1 Bacilli bacterium
TGTTCCGCCTTTTGGTCTTCCCATGTTTACCTCCTCGCCGAACCCCTATAGGGGTTCTTATCTTTATTATACGTTATAAAATAAAAAACTATTAATAAACACTAATGTACTTTTAGTGTCTACTAATAGTTTATCATTTCACAAACGAAGTGGTTTATTTTTTTATTCTAAATTTACCCATTGCTCGCATATTATTCCAAATGATTATTAAAAGTTGGAATGAGAATGGTAAAAGTAATAAAAGCCATGCATTAGGTATATGTACATAATGTTCAATTGTTAATACAGTACATATAGCTATAGTCCAAATTAGAACTGATTCGATATATGTATTATTATAGCTTTTGCCCCAAATACAGTTAAATACTAATGCTACAATCGAAGCTGCTGGAATACCCCATAATAAAACATATAAAAATTCTTTATTAGTGCTAAATACTATTGATAAAACTACATAGACTAAGACAGTTATAAACAAAGTTAAGCCAATTGATAAAATAGCGATATATTTATGTTTCTTGTTTAGTGCTTTTTCTGATGCTATTTCTTCAAGTTCTGGTTCACTTGCTAGTTGTTCTTTAGTAGTAGAAAGTAAGACATCGACACTTACCCCATAAATTATTGCAAGGTTAGTTAACACATAAGCATCAGGTATTCCATCTCCTCTCTCCCATTTTGAAATAGCTTTGTCAGAATAGTTAAGCTTTTCAGCTACCATGCTTTGTGTTAAACCACATTTCTTGCGGTAATAGGCTAAGTTATTTGCTACTTGTTTTCTAAACGTTGTAAAATCTTCCATATGTAAACATTATACACAAAAATAAGTTAAAATAAAACTATAACGTTTTACTTTAACCTATCTTTAAGATTATTTAATTACTTTTTTATAAATATTATCTTGCATTTTCTCCGGCAAAGCATTCATAAAACGTAATGCTTTGCTATTTTTTATGCGGTATCTAATCTTTGGCTTTTTAACTTTTAATATCTTTAACATCAAATTAGCTATTAAATCAGGATTAGCGTTTTTTGTGATTTCGCGGTCCATCATATATTTCATGGTCGTAAGTGGTGATTTAAAGTACTTAGTATTATTAAGCATTTCTTGATATTCACTATCAGCTTTAGTTAACATCTTAGTTTTCATCGATCCTGACTGAATCTTAACTACTTTAATTCCTAAATAATTACATTCTCTTCTTAAGACATCCGAATATGTATCGACCATCTTTTTTGTAATCGCATAATAGCCCATAAATGGCTGTGGCGAATAGATTGCAATTTCGGATGACATATTAATAATTCTAGAGTTATTATCGAGTAATTCAATTAATTCTTTATTTAAGTAATACATACTAAAGAAATTAACTTGAATGATCTTATTTAAATCTTCGCTACTGCCTTCAATAATTGATTGCATCATGAAGATACCAGCTAAATTAATAATCGCATATATATGATTAGTTTGGTTTTTGATATTTGTAATTAATTCTTGCCTTTGAGCATCATTAGTTAAATCACATACATAATGAGTATAGTTAGAATGGGTAATATTTGATGGTGCAATATCAATACCAATTACTTGATAATTATTATTTAAGAGGGCTAAGGTAGTATTTCTACCAAGCCCTCCATTTGCACCAGTCAAAACGACATAGTTACTGTTCATTTTTAACCTCTTTTTTTAGACCGACACATTCGTTAACTGTAACTGAGAAAGCTATACCTTGTCCTTCACTAGAAAGACCAGCTTTTTGATAAATGGCATGAAGCACATCATCTTTAATATTTGATGGTACAACTAGTAATACTGTATCTTTTTCATGTTGAACGGAGATATGGAAATAATCTTCAGCTTCTTTGTTAGCTGTCCCTCTAGCATGCATTACGGTGCCGCCTCTAGCGCCAACAGAGCTTGCTGCTTCCATTACTAAGCTAGAATAACCAGCATTAACGATTGCTATAACTAATTCGTATCCACTAGATTTTGCCATTTATGCGTCCTCCTTGATTGTTCTATTGTCCGATAAGAAACCATATATACTCTTACCAATTACACTTGATAAGGAAATTGTAAAAGCAATTCCTTTTCCATCTTTGATTGTTCTAAATTTTTCTTCTAAAGTAGCCATTGCATTAGGAACTTTATCACGCGATATTACATTAAACATTACTAACTTTTCGGATGTGGATAAACCGAGTAGTGATTTCATTTGCTCACTAGCGGTTCCTTCACCTAATACTTTAAAAGTAAAGTTAACGCCTAAAGATGGCATTAAGTCCGTATAGAAGTCGCCTTTCTTCTTATTAATAATCGTTATTAAGATATCTAGTTTACTAGTGGCGACATTTTTTTCCGGTTCAATTGTCTTTTTCGTTTTAGTTGCCATAATAACTCCTAAAAGTAGATGATTTGTTCATCATCTTTATCAAGTATACGTTTTAATACGATTCGTTCATGAACTTTACGAGCAGCGACTGCTCTAAAGCCTAATATTTGAATAGTAATAAGTGGTGTTAATGCCACCATTGCTACAACACCAAAGGCACCTGTTAAAATAGCATCTTCGCCTTGAATGAAGTAACATACGCCAATCATGAAAGGTAAGATGAAACTACTAGTTAATGGACCACTAGCAACACCACCTGAGTCAAAGGCGATTGAAGTATAGATTTTAGGTACAAAGAACGATAATCCAAGGCTAATAATGTAACCTGGTATTAAGTAATATAAAATTGAAAAACCAAATATAATTCTAATTACGCTTAAACATATTGATAAGCCTACACCAATTGAAAGTGATATCATCATTGAACGTTTTGATACTGATCCCGCTGTTATTTCTTCAACTTGCTTATTTAAAACTTGTACAGCCGGTTCGGCGATTACTGTTAACATACCAAATATAAAAGCAACTAATGCTAAAACGATATGATTAGATCCAGCTAATTCCGATCCAATTTTAAAGCCAACCGGCATAAAGCCAATCGCAGCTGCTCCTAAGAATAAAATTAAGCCAACAAGCGTATAAATGATTCCAAAACCAGTTTGGGCAAGTTTGCGCTTAGGTAGTTTAAGCATTGCGAAATTTAAAACAAAGAAAAATACGACTACTAAGCCTAAAGCTTTTAGTACATCTAGGCCAGAATTTAAAATTATTGCCCAAACATTCGCTAGTGTATGTCCTACAGAATAAGTATTTAGGTCAATTTCATAATCTAAAGTGCCTGTTGCAAAGATAGCAAGAAACATAACTGCAATAATTGGGCCAACACTACACAAGGCAACAAGACCGAAACTATTTTCGTTAGCGTCTCTTCCGCCAACGCTTGATGCAATTCCGACACCTAGTGCCATAATAAACGGAACAGTAATTGGTCCAGTTGTAACACCACCTGAATCAAATGCTAGTGACATAAAGAAACTTTTACCGCTAGCGATTAACAAGCTACAAATTGCAAATAGCAAGAAGTAGAAGAATATTAACATATTCGATAAACTTTGTTTGAATATAATTTTAATAATTGCAAGTAATAAAAATAAACCAACACCAATACCAATGGTAAAAATTAGCGTAGTTGGATTGATAAAACCAACTAATTGGTCAGCTAAAACTGATAAGTCAGGTTCTGCTATTGTAATTAATACACCCATTATGAAGCATACAAATAATACAATTAATGGCTTTTTAGTTTTAGTTAAACCAGATCCTACATATTCACCCATTGGCGTCATCGCTAAGTCAGCACCTAAGTTAAATAGTCCTATACCCATAATTAGGACAACGCTACATATTACAAAAGTAATGATTTCAGCTGTTGTTAAGGAGATAACCCTAATCAAACACAAAAATAAAACTATACCCACAATCGGTAAAACCGAAAATAGGGCATCTTTAATTTTTAAAATTAATGTTTTAAACAATTTGGATACCTCCTTCATAATTATTATACATATTTAATTTCAAAAGTTAAAACTAAAAATATTAATGATTCTACTAGTAGTAGATATATTTTTAAATTAGTAGAAACTAAAACTATAGTAGTAGGTTTGAAAATTGGCATTTGTTTATTAAGATTAAAGTGTACAAGGAGGATATAATTATGAGAATAGCTATTTCGGCCGAATCTACAATCGACCTACCATTAGATTTATTAAATCAATATGATATCCACACATTACCGTTTACTGTCTTGATGGGGGATATTAAAGCACTGGATGGTAATATTAGTCCAGAAGACATCTTTAAATATGTCAATAAAAATAAGATTTTACCAAAAACTAGTGCTGTAAATGTTTCTGAATTTGAAGAACACTTTGATAAACTACTAAAAGATTATGACTATATTATTCATTTTTCTTTATCTAGTAAAATTAGTAGTGCATATAGTAATGCGCTTATCGCTGCCGGCGAGAATCCAAACATTAAAATTATTGATAGCGAAAGCTTATCAACAGGAATTGCGCTAGAAGCGATCTATGCATCTAAACTTGTTGGTGCTGGTTTAGAATTTAACGATATCGTAAATCACGCACTAGCTAGAATTAGTCATGTTCAAGCAAGTTTTATTTTAGAAAGATTAGATTATTTATATAAAGGTGGTAGATGCAATGCTTTGCAACTATTTGGGGCTAACTTATTAAAGCTTCATCCACAAATTATCGTACAAAATGGTAAGATGATAGTTGGTAAGAAATACCGCGGTAAAATGGAAATTAACACGCTAAAGTATGTAGAAGATACATTAGAGAGATTTAATAATCCGGATAAAGAATTAGTATTTATTACATATACTACTGCCAAAGATGAAACAATTGAAGCGATTAAAGAAATACTAAAAGAAAAAGGATTTAAAACAATATATGTAACACGTGCTGGCTGTACAATATCTAGCCACTGCGGTGAAGGATGTTTAGGTATTTTATATATTAATGATGGACTTTCAAAGTAAGGGTAACCTTACTTTTTTTAATATATATTGAAATTGTAACGCTAAAGCGTTATAATCTTTATATAAATAGTGGAGGTTTAATATGGCATTCAAAAACTTATTAGACGAAAACAATGTATCAAAATATGAATTATCAAAAAAGACTAATATCCCATACTCTACAATCTGCGATATTATCAACGATAAAGTAGATATTAGCAAATGTAGTTATGATGTATTACATAAGATTGCATCTTTCTTTGAGATTCCAACCGATCAACTTGTAATGCCTTACTTAGAGGAGGCTAAAGATGAATAACATTAAAGAAAGATATGATTGTATCGTAATTGGTGCTGGCCACGCTGGTGTAGAAGCAGCCATGGCTTCAGCAAGACTAGGTAACTCTACATTAATGATTTGTGGAAACTTCAAAAAGATTGCTAATATGCCATGCAATCCATCAATTGGTGGACCAGCAAAAGGTATCATCGTTCGTGAAATTGATGCTTTAGGTGGCTGTATGGGTAAAGCAATTGATGCAACTCTTCTTCAAATCAAGATGTTAAATTATTCTAAAGGACCAGCTGTATGGGCTTTGCGTGCCCAAGCTGATAAAGATACATATCCAGCTTATATGATTGATTTAGTAACTCACCAAGAAAACTTAGATATGTTAGAATATTTAGTTAGCGATATATTTGTAAATGAAAATAGTGAAGTTACTAGTATTAAAACAGTTGGTGGTAAATTAATTTATACAACTAATATTATTGTTACGACTGGTACTTATCTAGATTCTTGTGTACTTTGTGGAAGCGAATCGACTCCATCTGGTCCTGATGGTCAAACTACAACTGCTTTATTATCTAGAAGTTTAGAAAAGTTAGGATTAAAACTAATTAGGCTAAAAACGGGTACGCCACCACGTGTTTTAAAATCATCAATTAATTATGATATTTTAGAAAAACAATATGGCGATAAAAAAGAATTAAGATTTTCAGATGAAACTAAAGATGTTGTGCCATTTGAAAAGCAGTGTGTATGCTATTTAACATATACTACGCAAAAGACTCACGAAATTATTAAAGCTAATTTGCATAGATCAAGTATGTATTCAGGTCTAGTTAAAGGGGTGGGGCCAAGATATTGCCCATCGATTGAAGATAAAGTAGTTAGATTTTCAGATAAAGAGCGTCATCAACTATTTATTGAACCCGAAGGAATGTCACGTGATGAAGATTACATTCAAGGCTTCTCTACAAGTCTTCCTCATGATGTGCAAGAAAAAATGATTCACACCATTCCAGGTCTAGAAAACTGTATCATTACCAAATATGCTTATGCGATTGAATATGATGCAATTGATCCATTAGAATTAAAACCATCTCTAGAGACTAAAAAGATTAAAGGCTTATTCTTTGCTGGTCAAGTAAATGGTACAAGTGGATATGAAGAAGCAGCATGCCAAGGTTTAATGGCAGGTATTAACTCGAGCCAAGCTCTTAAAAATAAAGAAGCACTAGTTTTAAGAAGAGATGAAGCATATATTGGTGTCTTAATTGATGATCTAATCACTAAAGGGGTTAAAGATCCATATCGTATGTTAACAAGTAGAGCCGAATATCGCCTACTTTTAAGAAATGATAATTCCGAAGATAGATTATTAAAATATGGTCACGAAGTAGGACTAGTAAGCGATGCTAGATATAATCATTATTTAGATGAATGCGAAAAAATGGATGAGATGGTTACATATCTAAAAGAAACATATCTAACCCCTACTAAAGAAGTAAATGATTATTTATTAAATAATGGTAAAGATGTAGTTAATAACAAAGTAAGTGCTTTTGATTTATTAAAAAGACCAGAAATTGATTTTAATGATTTAGAATTATTATTAAATCAAGAATTAGTATTAGATAAGAAATTAAAAGAAAAGATTGAAATCAATACTAAATATGATGGATATATTCAAAAAGCATATAAACAAGCATCAAAGATGCTTGTAATGGAAACTAGAAAGATTCCAGAAGATATTGATTATAATCTAATACCTAATATTGCCAGTGAAGCTAAAGATAAATTAAATAAAGTTAGACCACTTACAATTAGTCAAGCTTCACGTATTAGTGGTGTAAATCCTAGCGATATATCAATACTATTAGTTTATTTGGAGAATTATAAGCATGAATAACTTAGAGAAAAAATACTACGATTATTTAATAAGTGAAAATGCGAAATATAATTTAACTAACATAACTGATGAAAAAGAAGCAATGTGTAAACATTTTAAAGATTCATATATGTTAGGTGAAGCATTCGACTTAAATAGCAATATATCTATTTTAGATGTTGGTAGTGGAGCTGGCTTTCCTTCAATCGCTTTAAAACTTAAATATCCCAGTATTAAAGTAACAATAATTGAAGCGATGAAGAAAAGATGTGACTTTCTAGAAAGTCTAGTTAAAATATTAGGCCTAAATGATGTAACAATCATTTGTGACAGAGCCGAAAATTTAAAGAAATTAAGAGAATCATTTGATATAGTTACGGCTAGAGCAGTAGCAAGTATGCCAATACTAGCAGAAATTTGTAGCCAATTTGTAAAGATTGGTGGCTACTTTGCACCGCTTAAAGGTTCTAATTATTTAGAAGAAGTTAATCAATCTAAAAATGCATTAAGCATACTTGGATTAAAGTATGAAGATGCATTCGAATATAACTTGATTGATGAAGATGGAATTGATTATGGTCTTCGTGCTATAATTAAGTGCAAGAAGATTAAAAGTACGGATTTAAAATATCCACGTGCTTTTAGTCAAATCAAGAAGAAGAGTTTGTAGGTGATACAATGATTGGAAAATTATTACAAACTGAATATTGTGTGCTTGTTAGCGTTATTTTACTTTTAACTTATTTTTTAGTTATTGGGATTATCCGTTTTGTTACTTATAAAATAAGTGAAAGTAATGCGCATTCACTATCAAAAGCAACATATAAACATTTTTATTATATTATTTGTACATATGTAACAATGTTTTTATTCTTAAGCTTAATTAGTTTATGGCTTGGAATGATTGCTGGGGCAATCATCACCCTCTTCTTTATTGCTACAATGTTTATTAGATATGCATTTATTAAAAAGACTAAGGATTTCTATGGTATCTATGAAATAGTTAAAAACAATAAATGTGATGTAAATGATTATATTAGTGTTGATAACTATAAAGGTAAAATCGTAAATATCACTTTATATCATTTAGAATTACTTGATATGTGTGGAAACTATACATATTTAAGAGGATCAAATATTATTAACTTCGTTAACAATTCTAAAAATGTATACGATGTAAAGATTAATATATGCGTATCTAGTGATAAAAAGATTGATAACGTAAAAGAAATCTTAGAAAAAGAATTACCATCACTAATTAATGATTATCCATTAATTCTAGAAGGGCCTAATTTTGATGGCGTTGGTAAAATCGAAAAAGATTCTTATACAATAATTCTTTCTACGAAAGTTAAATACGAAGATATCGATAAAGCCAAAGCAGTTATTCAAACTAAAGTAATGGAAGTATTAGGAAAATGATGAATACTTCTAATATTTACCAAGAAGGCGCGATTCTAGAATTTAAAAAGAACCACCCATGTGGATCTAACAAGTGGAAAGTATTAAAAACTGGCATCGATTATAAATTAGAATGCGTCGGTTGTGGACACGTAATCATTGTTCCCAGGATTGAATTAAAGAAAAAAGTAAAAAAAGTCATATCTGACTAGAAAGGAGTATGCATGGCTACTTGCGTTAGATGTAAAAAAGAAATAGAAGAATCATTACAAGTTTGTCCACATTGTGGGGCTAAACAAAATATGTTTATTGATGCTAACAAAGTAGTTAGCAAAAACTTAATTGATTCTAAAGAATTTGATCCAAAAAAAGATGTCTTAAAGACACCAAAAGTTGAAATCATTATCGATGATAGTGAAGCAGCTACTCCTGTCTTTTTTGAAAAAGAGAATAAAGATATATCACCGATTGAAGAATTACCTAATCCAGATGTAAAAGCAGCTGATATTAGTGATTATAACGATAATATTGATATGTCAATATTTGAAGAAAAGAAAGAAGAAGTTATAGAAGAAGAAATTAAAGAAGTAGAACCAATATTTATTGATGATGAAGAACCATTGGAAATAATTAAATCTAGAAGAATAAATTTATTTAATACTATCTTTAATCTAATATTTAATATTGGCTGTATATTTTTAGTTGGCTTTGGGTATTTCTATGAAACTAGCAATATGCTAGTTATTAGAATTATTAAAACATTTAAGAATAATTTAGTAGATATTGTTCATCTACCATATAGTTATTATGCTGGTGCATTTGGTGTATTTAGCTTATTTACGGCACTACTATTTTTAATTATTTATATCGTTAAGATATTTATAAATATTAAAAAGAAACAAAGCGCGGTAAGAAGCAACTACATTTTTGGTATTTCAATGGCATTTATTGTATCTACATTATATTTCAATACTGAAATTGGTATCTTTAAATTAAATTTAAATTATTTCTTTAGAATATATTCATATTTAATAATGGCATTTATCATCATTAGCTTACTTGCTAATATGATTTGTAGATGCGCCGATCCACTAAATTTATCATTTAGATGGGGCTTTATGCGTTACAACTTAGAAAACAATGAATGCTTACCGAAACTAGCTAAAATGAATTCATATTTAGTTAGAAGAAAGTTAGTATATATATTTATAGTTGCTATTGTCTTATTTAATATCTATTTAGGTTATTTAATTAACCTACATTCAATTGGTAACCGTACCGATTTATCATTATATAGTAACTTAGTATCAAAATATATTGCTTATAAAGGAACATTTGATGGCTGGTTTAATATCTTTAAGATAATAGCCCCAACAGCAGAAATTTTCTATATCAATGGATATGGAACATATACAATGATGTTATTTGCATTTGTTATCTTAGTATGTATTTGTTTAATTGCGAAAGAATATGTATTTAAAAAGAAGGATGCAGTAGTAATTAGAGCATCGTCAATAATTTATATATTAACATTAATCACATTCGTAATCTTAGCATTTAGAAGTGGATTTACACTTTTATCAATCTTAGATGGTGCTGGTGTAAACGAAAACATACCACTAATGGTAAGAGATTGTATGGTAGCTCAAAGCTGTTCTTATTTAGTATGCTTTGTATTATTAATATTAGATAGAACACTAAATCGAAATATCGTTAGAAAAGAATTATCAATATATAGGAGTTAAAAAAAATTATGGCATTAAAAGCATTTAGATGTGGAGCTAATGTATTAGCTTATGAAAAGAATAATAAAAAATATGGAATGACATGTGCGTGGGCAATGATGGTAGATTATGGCAAAGTTATGATGCTAATTGGTGGCCAATCAGAAACTGGTAATAATTTGGAAGTTAATGATATTGTTGGGATTAGCGCTTTAGCTTGTGGACAAGAAGCAATTTCAAGAATCTTTGGAATGCATCACTCTTCAAAAGTTGATAAGTTTGCTCATGTTAATTATGAAGCAGATGACTGTGCATTACTAATTAAAGATGCAAAAGTAATTATGAAAGCAAAAGTAGTAGATATTAAAGATTTAGATGGTGATCATTTAATCACATTTGAAGTATTAAATCACCAAGATAGAAATGATGTAGACTTCTTAGATGGATATAATCCAAAATGTTATCATGAATAAAAATAAAGGAAGCAAATAATTGCTTCCTTTTTAAATGGCGTCCCGTGGCAGATTCGAACTGCCGGCAGCCCGCTTAGGAGGCGGGTCCTCTATCCATCTGAGGTAACGGGACACACATATGCATTATATCATAATTTATGATTGAATTAATATATTTATTTAATTATAATGAAATTAGCTGAGGTGATATATATGGCATCAAAAAAGAAAACAAAGAAAAAACAAACAACCGCTAGTATTATTGCGGTATTAGTAGTTATTGCAATACTAGCTTTAGGTTTATTAATTACTCCTAGCATCCCTGCTTTAGAAGGTAAAGTATATCATGTGGATGTAAAGACTAGTCAAAATAATGTAACTATTACTGAAGGTGATGCACTTAATTTAAATTACGAAGCATCTTTTGATTATCTAGGCGTTTTTAATGCTAACTTAAAAGATAGCGTAGAAGTTAAATACTTTGATGCAGCAGGTAATGAAGTAAATGGCATTAGCGCAGCTGGTACATATCATGTAACATACACAGTTACATATCGTGGAACAACTAAGACTGAAGAAGTAGTTGTTACAGTTAAACCAAAAGCAACTGGAACTGGCCAAGGCGGCGAAGGCCAAGGAGGAACTGGTCAAGGTGGCGAAGGCCAAGGAGGTACTGGTGAAGGCGGTGAAGGCCAAGGAGGAACTGGTCAAGGTGGTGAAGGCCAAGGCGGCGAAGGTCTAGCAGGTGCTGCAAACCTATCAATCCATTTCATTGACCCAACATCAGCTTATCCATATGCTGGTGATGCTATATATATTAAAGCTGGTGACACTGATATTTTAATCGATGCTGGTCCAAGACAAGGTTCAGCTGGTATTATAGAAAACTATATTAATCAATATTGTACTGATGGAACATTAGAATATGTTATTGCAACTCACGCTGACCAAGATCATATTGCTGGTTTTGTAGGGACGAATAGTGCACCATCTATATTTGAATATTATACTTGCGAAGTATTTATTGATTTTAATTTATCAGATAAACCATTAACAACTAACAAAGGCAATCCTACTTTATATGCAAATTACATTACCAAAAGAGATGCAGCCGTTGAGAATGGAATGAAACATTATACAGCCCTTGATTGTTGGAACGAAACTAACGGTGCTCAAAAGACATATGAAATAGCCGAAGGTATTACTTTAAATATCCTATATAACTATTTCTATGATCATAAATCAAGTGATGAAAACAATTATTCGGTATGTGTATTAATTACTGAGACTGCAAATAATAAAAACTTCTATTTCCTAGGTGACTTAGAAGAAAAAGGTGAAGAATATTTAGTTCAATATAATACTTTACCTGAAGCTGATTTATTTAAAGCAGGTCATCATGGTTCTCCAACTTCCTCAAATGAAGTATTATTAGAAGTTATTAAACCAAAGATGACAGTATTTACATGTGCTGCAGGCAATGATGAATATACACCTGATATCGATAGAATATTCCCATCAACATTTGCTATCAATAGACTAGCTAAATACACTGACAAAATGTATTGCACCGGTGTAATGCGCAATGGTCAATATGAAGCATTAAATGGAAATATAGTAGTATCATGCATCAATGGTGAAATAAGTGTTAACTGCTCTAATAACAATACATTATTAAAAGATTCATGGTGGTTTAATAGTGATGTAGATTACTATAAGAAAAATACAGCTTCATATGGATTATGTGATTACTTACCAGATAATAAGAATCCAAAAGAAGACACTAGAAAATGGCGTACATGGCCAGAATAAAATAAAGGTTTCACTCTATTTAATTAGAGTGAAACTTTTTTATCATATATTGTGCAGGCCTTTTTATATTTTGTTATAATGATAAATAGTAAGATACGAGGTGGATTATGAGATTAGAAATTAAAGATTTACACGTTTCAATTTTAGATGATCAATCTAAAGAAATATTAAAAGGATTAAGCTTAACTGTTAATACTGGTGAAATGCATGCTATCATGGGTCCTAATGGTAATGGTAAGTCAACTTTAGCTGCTACTATTATGGGTAATCCTAAATATGTAGTTACAAGTGGAGAAATTTTACTTGATGGTAAAAACTTACTTAAAATGAGTGTTGATGAAAGAAGTAGAGCTGGTATCTTTTTAGCAATGCAAAATCCAATGGAAATAAGTGGCGTTACTAATGCTGATTTTATTAAATCTGCAATGCAAACAAGGCTATCTGAAGGTGAACATGTTCCACTATTTAAATTTATTAAAGCTTTAGATAAATCTGTAGCTGACTTAAAGATGAATCCTGATCTTCCTCAACGATATATTAATGAAGGATTTTCAGGCGGTGAAAAGAAACGTAATGAAATTCTTCAAATGAAGATGTTAAAGCCACATTTTGCAATTCTAGATGAAATTGATTCTGGTCTAGATGTAGATGCCTTAAAGATAGTTGGTGAAAACATTAACAATATGGCAAGTCCTGACTTTGGTAGTATTGTAATTACCCATTATCAAAGATTACTTGATTATATTGATGTAAGCCATGTTCATATTTTAATGGATGGAAAGATTGTTAGAAGCGGTGGTAAAGAACTAATTACTAAAATTGATCAAGATGGATATGATTGGTTGAAGCTAGAATTAGGCTTAGAAGATATGGAAGAACCTAAAAAAGCGGTATTAGGTGTTTGTGGAGCGAAGAAAACAAAATGAAACAATTATTAGAAGTAATCGATTCCGCAAAATCTCTAATTGATGAGAACGAGAAGTACATTATTTTTAATGATGGCAAAGCGATTGATACTAATGCATTAGATGAAGTTGAGATTACTTTAAATGAAGCTATCGATTTTAGCGACTATTTAAGGAAAAACGATACTGATTTAGAAAAGCTAATCGACCAAAATGCGAAAGTAAAAACGCTAGTTAGCATTAAAAAGGATGTTGATTTAAAAATCATCCACGTCTGTGATGATGCTAAATATATCAATTATCAAATTGATATCGCTAAAAGGTTAAACGTTAATTTAACGGTTGTTTATGGATATGTAGTAAATGATGCAAAGATTAAACTAGATGTATTAATTCACCATAAAAGTGTTGTTAATTTTAGAGAATATCATGAATTTAGCGGCGAAGCTAAAATCAATACATCATTTTATTTATTAAGATTTAATCAATTAAATTATTTATCATTAGAAAATAATTCTAATACAAATGATTTAACGCTAAACATGTATCTTCTCCAACAAGATATCTCGTTATCTTGCTTAAACGTAGCGATTAATGAATCAGGAAAGATTCAAAATCAAAACTTAAATGTTTACCATTTACACGAAGATACAGCATCTAACTTTAATACATATGCGATAGCTAATAATAATTCAATCTTAAATATTAAAAATATAGGTAGAATTAATAATGGCTGTCCAAGATGTGATTTAAAACAAAAAACTAAAGGAATAATTGTCGATACTTATTCAAATATTGAAGCCGATCCGGCTTTAATAATTGATGAGAATGATGTTATGGCAAGCCATGGAGCTTCCATTGGTGCTATTGACCCAGAAGTTTTATATTATTTAATGAGTAGGGGCTTAACTAAAGAAGCATCAGAAAAACTAATTATTGAAGCTTATATTTCCCCATACTTTAAAGATTATAGTGAAACTAATTTAGGTAAGTATATTTTAGATAAAATAAAATAGGAGAAAATTATGAATAAAATTAATATTGAAGATATTCGTAAATATTTTCCAATATATAATAATAATCCAGATTTTCATTATTTAGATAATGCAGCTACATCGCTAAAACCGAGCGTAGTAATTGATGCAATGAATGATTATTATGAAAACTATGGTGTTAATATTCACCGTGGTGTTTATAAAATGAGTTATTTAGCTAGTACTGCATATGAAGATGCAAGAAGTAAAGTTGCTAAGTTTATTAATGCGGATGATAGAGAAGTGGTATTTTGTAGAAACGCGAGTGAAGGATTAAATCAAATTGATTTAATGTTAGCAAAAACACTTAAATCAGGTGACCACGTTTTATCAACTCCACTTGAGCATCATTCTTCAATTTTACCTTGGCAAAATGTGGCTAGTGTTGGAATTATCTTAGATTATATTGATTTAGATGAAGACTATCGTATCACTCTAAATAACATAAAAGCAAAAATTACTGATAATACAAAAGTATTAGCGATTACATATGCATCTAATACAATGGGTTATATTACTGATATAAAAGATATTATTAGTTATGCTCATCAAAAAGGTATTTTAGTAGTTTTAGATGCAGCACAGTATATCCCTCACGCTAAAGTTGATGTTAAAGATATTGATTGTGACTTTTTAGCATTCTCCGCTCATAAGATGTTTGGTCCAACCGGAATTGGTGTGTTTTATGGTAAATATAATTTACTGAAAAAATTAGCACCAGTATACTATGGTGGCGATATGAACAATGATGTAGATTTCTATAAAACAGAAATCAAAAAGCCACCTTATTGTTTTGAAACAGGAACTCCTGCGATTGCAGAAGCGATTGGTCTTGCTAAGGCGATTGAATTTATTGAAGCAGTTGGCTATGATCAAATTCAAAAAGTTGAAAAAAACTTGCTAGATTATGCACACAGTAAACTTAAAGAAATCAAAGATGTAATTATATATAATCCTAATACTGATTTAGGCATTATCAATTTTAATATTAAAGATGTTCATCCGCACGATGCTGCTACCATTTTTGATAACTACAATGTAGCATTGCGCGCAGGCCACCACTGTGCACAGCTTGTATCTAGAACATTAGGTGTTAACGGCACACTAAGAGCTAGTATATATGTTTATAATACTAAAGAAGACATTGATGCATTAGTTGATGGTATTAAAGAGACGATTAGTTTCTTTAAACAATTTTAAGGTGATAATTATGAATGATATGAATAATTTATATAGACAAATAATTATGGATCATTATAAAAGTCCACGTCATAAAGGCCTAAAAGGATATAAATGCGAACATTTGCACAATCCTTCTTGCGGAGACGATATAACTGTAGAAGCAAAGATTGAAAATGGTAAAGTTGTGGAAGTTAATCACGATGGAGCTGGTTGTTCAATTTGTTGTTCTAGTGCATCTGTAATGTCAGAACTATTAAGTGGTAAAAGTGTAGATGAAGCAAAAGAGATCATTGAAGATTACTTCAATATGATTAAAGGCGAAGAAATTGAAGATCCTGACCGTTTAGAAGATGCTCTTGTTTATCAAGGCGTTGCTCAGTTTCCAGCAAGAATGAAGTGCGCTACAATTTCTTGGCAAGCTTTAAAAGACGTCATTAATGATGATACCGATGGAGATAAAAAAGATGAGTAATCATGATGAAGTAAAATCAATCATTGGCGATTACAAATATGGCTTTAAAACAAATGCAGCTACAGTTGCATCAACTGGTAAAGGCTTAACTCTAGATGTTGTTAAAGAGATATCTAGATTAAAAGGTGAACCAGATTGGATGTTAGAATATCGTATTAAAGCATATAATGAATTTATATCAAGGCCATTACCTAATTTTGGACCAGATTTATCGTTCATTGATTATGATGATTATACATACTACATTAAATCATCAAAAGATGTAGCATCTAAATGGGAAGATGTGCCAGAAGAAATCAAAGATACATTTGATAAAATTGGTATTCCAGAAGCTGAAAGAAAGTTTTTAGCTGGTGTTTCTACCCAATTTGAAAGTGAAGCAGTATATCACTCTACTATTCAAGAATTAGAAGAAAAGGGCGTTCTTTTCTGTGATACTGATACAGCGGTTAAAAAGTATCCAGAAATTGTTAAAGAATACTTTGGAAAAGTAGTGCCATATACTGATAATAAATATGCAGCTTTAAATACGGCTGTATGGAGCGGTGGAAGTTTTATTTATATTCCTAAAGGTGTTGTATTAGAAAAACCACTTCAATCATATTTTAGAATTAACTCAGAAAAGATGGGTCAATTTGAAAGAAGTTTGATAATCGTCGAAGAAGGGGCAAGCGTACATTACGTAGAAGGATGTACAGCACCAATCTATTCAAAAGATTCACTTCATGCGGCAGTAGTAGAAATTTATATTAAAGATAATGGTTATTGCCGTTACTCTACAATTCAAAACTGGTCTAATAATATTATTAACTTAGTTACTAAAAGAGCACTTTGCTTAAAAGGTGCGATGATGGAATGGATTGATGGTAATATTGGCTCAATGCTTAATATGAAATATCCGGCTTGTATCCTTGCGGGTGAAGGTGCAAAAGGTAACTGCGTATCAATTGCTTTTGCGGGAAGCGGCCAGTACCAAGATGCTGGTGCTAAAATGATCCATTTAGCAAGCAATACGTCAAGTACGATTATTTCTAAATCGATATGTAAAAGTGGTGGGGTTGTAAACTATAGAGGTACGGTAAAACATGCAAAGAACGCTCTTAACTGTAAGAGTAGCATTCAGTGCGATACGATCATTTTAGATGATATATCTAGAAGTGACACCATCCCTACAAATATCGTACAAAACAATACATCACGTATTGAACACGAAGCAACAGTATCAAAAATTTCCGAAGACCAATTATTCTATCTAATGAGTAGAGGTATTAAGAAAAACGATGCTATGCAAATGATTGTCATGGGCTTTATCGAACCATTCGCTAAAGAATTACCAATGGAATATGCTGTAGAATTAAATCAATTGATAAAATTAGAAATGGAAGATGCCATTGGATGAAATTAAGCACTATAATTCAATTGATTATAGTGCTTTATTTATTCTTTAAAGATAACTTAAGCGCTAGGCGCCTAAATTGAAAACTACCTCGTTGTATTGTATAATGAAATAAATAGGTGAGATTATGGTTAACTTACAAAAAGTAATTACGGAATATTTTAATAATCACGCAATTGATATTAATTCATCTACAGTTGTTATTGGAGTATCAACTGGCGTTGATTCAATGGTGCTTTTAGATTTGATATCTAAATATACAACAGCTAGTATCGTTATTGCGCATGTTAACCATGGCAAAAGAGTAGAGTCCACTAAAGAAGAAGAATATATCAAAAAATATGCTAAGGATAATGATATTAAAATTTATGTATATCATATTCAAAAGCAAGAAATTGAAGAAGGTAATTTTCAAGAAAAAGCAAGAGATATTAGATATAAATTCTTTAAAGAGGTAATGATTAAAGAAGATGCTAAATATTTACTGTTAGCCCACCATTTAAACGATGATATCGAAACGATGTTATTTAGATTACAAAGAGGATCAAACTTAGCAGGTTATGCGGGAATAAGCGATTTTGTAAAGATTGAAGAAGGCTATATCGCAAGGCCTCTACTTGGTGTCTTAAAAGAAGATATCGTTAGTTATGCTAAAGCTAATAATATTAAGTATTTTGAAGATTCTTCAAACGAACTTGATATTTATTCGCGTAATAAAATTAGACATAATGATGTAGTAGAAATATTTGATGCGATTGAAGATGCATCTAATAATTTCATTGAAATGAAGAATAACATTAAAAATGCTGCCATTGTTTTAAATGAATATCGCGATAATTTAATTAAAGCAATTGTTAAGAAGCAAAAGAATGGTTATTCTTTTAAAGTAGATGACTTTAAAAAAGTACATGAATATATCGCAAGAGAAATAATATTTAATCTAACTAAAGAAAATAAACTATCAAGCAAACAAGTAGATGAAATTATGAAGATAATTTATTCTTCTAAAGCTAATATCGTTACTGAAATTGGCTCTATTCAAGTTGTTAAGTCTTATAATGAAGTATATTTGTTTATAAATAAAATCGAAGAAAACGTTAATATAGAAATTACTATTAACGATTTGAATAAATTAGAGTATAATGTAGATAATGTGATAGTTAATATAAATAACATTGATAATGATGCTTGTAGAAGAAGTTCGAAGAATTGTTATATGATGAGTTTTAACTATAACTATTTACCACTTGTAATTAGAAATTGGAGAAATGGTGATAAAATAGTTACCGCAAGTGGTACTAAAAAAGTAAGTAGAATATTAATTGATAATCATATTAGTATGTTAGATAGAAAGAAAACATTAGTTGTTTGTAAAGACGATGATGTTTTAATGGTAGTAGGTTTACAAAAGAGCCTTAAAGCATTAGAAAAATATACTAAGTTAGAAGATTGTAATATGATTATTAATTTTAAAAAGGAGGATTACGATGCATAAAGATGTGGAAGAAATTTTGTTTTCATTAGATCAAATTGTAGCTAGATGTGATGAAATTGGAAAACAAATCAGTAAAGATTATGAGGGTAAGACTCCTGTTATAATTGGTCTTTTAAAAGGTTGTGTACCTTTTATGGCTGAATTAATCAAACACATTGATTGTGATATCCAAATTGATTTCTTTGATGTGTCTAGTTATGATGGTGTAAATCAAACTGGTAACATTAGAATCTTAAAAGATATTGAAACAGATGTACATGGTAGAGATATCATTATTTGTGAAGATATTGTTGATACAGGATTAACAATTAAAAGAGTTATGGAACTACTTGGATGTAGAGGAGCAACTTCAGTTGAAGTAGTTACATTATTTGATAAAAAAGAAGGTAGAACTGTTAGTAATATAGAACCTAAATATATTGGCTTTGATGTTCCGAAAAAGTTCGTTGTTGGATTTGGACTAGACTATAACGAAGTATATCGTAATTTACCATATGTTGGGGTACTAAAACGAACTGTTTATGAAAAATAGGTGAAAATATGAACGATAAACAAAACAAAAATCCAAATAACAAAGGTCGTTTTAATAAACGCGACATTGCTTTTATTGTTTTGCTAGTAGCTGTAGTAGTTGGTATTATTATTTTCTTTTCAACAAGCCGCAATCAACCAACTGAATTAAACGTTAATCAGTTTTATCAATATGTTGATGCTGGGCAAATTGATACGATTGTAGCAAGCCCTTCAGGAAGTGGCGCTAATGCTAAGTTATATAGCGTTAGTGGAAATCTAAAAAATGATGCTGGTAAATATGTAGCAGTAATTGATGATGCCACATATGCATACTTACTAGAAAAGATTAATAATGGTACTGCTTCATTTACTTTACAAGTAGAAGAATTAAGAGAAATTGATTGGTTAACAATTATTGTTTCAATTGGTATTCCAATCTTACTAGTTGTTTTCTTAATTGTAATGTTAAGAAATAGTGCTGGTAGTAATAATAAAGCATTTGATTTTGCTAGAAGTAGAGCAAAACTAAATCGTCAATCTTCAGTTACATTTGATCAAGTAGCTGGTGCTGATGAAGAAAAAGAAGAAATGAAAGAAATCATCGATTTTCTAAAATATCCAAAGAAGTATCGTGAAATTGGTGCTAGAATTCCAAAAGGTATTTTACTTGTTGGCCATCCAGGAACTGGTAAAACATTACTTGCTAAAGCTGTGGCAGGAGAAGCAAAAGTTCCATTCTATTCAATTTCAGGTTCTGATTTCGTAGAAATGTTTGTTGGTGTTGGTGCAAGTAGAGTTAGAGATATGTTTAAGACTGCAAAGCAGACTGCTCCTTGTATCGTATTCATCGATGAAATTGATGCCGTTGGTAGACAACGTGGAGCCGGTCTTGGCGGTGGTAATGATGAAAGAGAACAAACTCTTAACCAATTACTGGTAGAGATGGATGGATTTGGTGAAAACTCAAGCGTCATCATTATGGCAGCAACAAATAGACCTGACGTTTTAGACCCTGCCTTACTTAGACCTGGTAGATTTGACCGTCAAATTACAATGACAATGCCTGATGTTAATGCTCGTACAGAAATCTTAAAAGTACACGCTCGTAATAAGAAATTATCACCACGTGTTAACTTAGAAGATGTATCACGTAGAACTCCAGGCTTTAGTGGTGCTGATCTAGAAAACTTATTAAATGAGGCCGCATTACTAGCTGCTAGAGAAAATCGTAAAGAAATTAAGATTTATGATATTGATGAAGCTATTGACCGTGTAATCATGGGACCTGCTAAGAAGAGTAGAAAATATACTGATAAAGAAAAACGTATTATTTCCTTCCACGAAGCAGGACATGCAGTTATCGGTGTTAAGTTAGATAACGCAGAAATTGTTCAAAAGGTAACAATTGTACCGCGTGGACAAGCAGGTGGATATGCAATGATGACACCTGAAGAAGAACACTTTATTGAGACTAAAGATCAATTGATCGATGAAATCGTTGGCTTACTTGGTGGTAGAGCATCTGAAGAACTTATGTGCGGTGTTGTTACAACTGGCGCTCATAACGATTTAGAAAAGTCTACAAAGATTGCTCGTGCAATGGTAGCTGAATATGGTATGAGTGATTTGGGTCTTGTTCAATATGAACAAAGAGGTGGATCAGTATTCTTAGGTCGTGATTACATGACTGATAAGAATTTCTCAAACGAAATTGCAAATGAAATTGATTCACAAGTAAGACTACTAGTTAGTGCTTGCTATGAAAAAGCAAAGAAAGTTTTAGAAGAAAACAAAGAATTATTAAAACTTGTAGCTGACCACTTATACGAAATTGAAACTCTTACTAAAGAAGATATTTACGAACTTGTAGAAACAGGTAAACTTGCTTGGTGGGAAAAGAAGAAAGCTAAAGCAGAAGCTGAAAGAATTGCGAAAGAAAAAGAAGCAGAGCTTCAAGGAATTTATCAAAAGCAACTTAAGGCTATGGAAGATGCAAAAAATGCAGCTAACAACGAATCTGTTTTAACTGATGAGCCAGATGACACTAGCGACAGTGAACCTGTAGAAGATGTAACAGAAGATAACGATAATAAAGAAGAATAATATGAGACTTGATAAATATTTAAAAGTATCGCGTATTATTAAAAGAAGAACAGTAGCAGCTGATGCTGCTAAAGATGAACATATATATGTAAATGGCCGCTTAGCTAAGCCCTCTACAAACTTAAAAATAGGTGATATCATCGATATCAACTATTCTAAAAAGATTGTTAAGGTTAAAGTGTTATCGATTGATAATGTTGTTAAAGCAAGCGATGCATCAAGTATGTATGAAATTATTGAAGTGATTGAAAAATAAAAGAAAATAAATGGGAGGTTAATTATGAAAAAAGGATTGAAAATTGCAATCATTGGATCTGGATCTACTTACACTCCAGAATTAATTGAAGGTCTTATTAACAAACGCGAAACTCTTCCTCTAGAAGAATTATATTTTATGGATATCGACGAGAGAAAGAGAACTATCGTTGGTGGACTATGTGTAAGAATGATTAAGGCTGCTGGCTTAAATTGTAAATGCGTATTAACTGATAACCTTGATGAAGCATTAGATGGTGCTGATTTCGTATTAGCACAAATCAGAGTAGGTAAATTACCTGCTAGAGTTAAGGACGAAAAGATTCCTCTTAAATATGGTTTGTTAGGACAAGAAACAAATGGTATCGGTGGAATGTTCAAAGGTTTAAGAACTGTTCCAGTAATTGTAGATATCGCACATCGTATGGAAAAATTATGTCCAAATGCATGGTTAATTAATTTCTCAAACCCTGCTGGTATGGTAGCAGAAGCTGTATTAAATAATACAAAGATTAAAATGTTCGGTTTATGTAACGTTCCAATCAATATGGAAGGTAGCGTAAAATCTAAACTTGGTTTAGATGACGCAGAAATCGAATATATCGGTTTAAACCATTTAAGTTGGATTACATCAATTAAAGCAAATGGTCATGAATACTTAGCAGATGCTTTAAATGCTGGTTTAAATTCAGACGCCATGAAGAATATCCCAGCAACAGGATTCCCTAAAGATTTAATTCAAGCAGTTGGTGGAATTCCTAATTCTTATTTAGAATATTTCTATTTCAGAAATGCTAAAGTTGAACATTGTCAACACGCTGAAAAATGTCGTGGTGAAGAATGTATGGAAATTGAAGAAAACTTACTTAAGATTTATTCAGATAGTGAACTTCATGTTAAACCTGAATTATTAAGTAAACGTGGTGGTTCTAGATATTCTGAAGTTGCTATTAACTTAGTTAACTCAATTCACAATAACATTAACGATATTCAAGTTGTTAATTTAAAGAATAATGGTGCTGTACCATTCATGGAAGATGATGATGTAGTTGAAACTAGAGCATACATCGGTAAAGATGGTGGTAAGACTATTAAAGTACAACATTATAACGATCATATCGCTGCTTACATGAAGATGATGAAATCATATGAAAAGCATGCAGTTAAAGCTGCTTTAACTGGCGATGTTAATGAAGCATTCCAAGCATTATTAATCAACCCTCTAACTGGTGATTATGATAAATTTGCTCCTTGCTTCTGGGAATTACTTGAAGCACATAAAGAATTCTTACCTAACTTTGCAAAAGCGTTAGAAGAACATAAAGCGAGCGAAAAGTAATGAGATATGTATTAGGTGTAGATGGTGGTAATACAAAAACCGATTATTTCTTATTTAATGAGAAAGGTGAATTTGTAGACCACTTAAGAGCAGGTACTTGCTCACATGAAGCATTAGACGATGAATTTGATGGTGCATACCGCGTAATGAAGCATTGCATTACGGAATTACTATCACGTAACAACTTAAAAGTTAGCGATGTAGCTGCCGCTACATTCGGCTTAGCTGGAGTTGATGTGCCATTCCAAAAAGTTGCCTTAGAAGGTATTGTAAAGAAAATTGGTTTCACTAATTTCGCAGTAGTAAATGATTCGGCTATTGGTATTAAAGCGGGAACTAGCAAAGGATATGGAATTTGTAGCGTAAATGGTACTGGTACATCAAATAGTGGTATTGATCAATATGGTGGATATTTACAAGTTGGTGGTATTGGTGATGTATCTTGCGACTTTGCTGGCGGTGGATTTTTAGCTGAAGAAGTTATAAGAGCAGTATACTCTGCTGCCTATAGATGTGGAGAAGCTACATCTTTATCACAAATCGTATTCGATAAATTAGGTATCGAAGGCAAAGAAGATTTAATGGATGGAATCGCTAACGTATTTAAACGCCGTAGATTCAATTACACAGAATTAACTATTGCTTGCTTTGAAGAAGCAAACAAAGGCGATAAAGTTGCTTTAGATATTTTATATCGTATGGGCGATAACTGCGCTAAAAGCGGAGCTGGTTTAATCAATAACCTTAAATTTGGTGATGAAGTCGATGCATGTTTAGTTGGTAGTGTATGGGTAAAAGGAGCATGCCCTCATGCTATCAATACATATAAACAAAAGATTCAAGAATACACTGGTAAGAAAGTTAATGTAAATGTTCTAACTGTTCCACCAGCAACTGGTGCAATCATTTGGGCATTAGAATTATTAACTGGTAAATACCCATCTCTAAGTGAGAGAAAACGTATCATTGATATCGTAAGTGAAGAATTAAATAAATAATGAAAATAGTATTAGGATCTAAATCTCCAAGAAGAAAAGAAATCTTAACTTTAATGGGATATGATTTTGAAGTTAGAGTAAGTAGTAGTGACGAAATCATAACTTCATCTGATCCCCAAGAAGTAGTTAAATCCATTGCTTCACAAAAAGCAAGCGCGATAAATATTAACGATGGTGAATTATTAATATGCGCTGATACAATCGTTGTATTAAATAATATGATTTTAGGTAAACCTAAAGATAAAGATGATGCGAGAAAGATGATTTCTTTAATTCAAGGGACTAAGCATACCGTCTATACAGCTGTATGCATTAAGACGACTACAAAAATAGTAGAATTCTTAGATGAAGCAACAGTTGAGATTTATCCGATGAGCGATAAAGAGATTGAAGACTATATCAATACCCCTGAACCTTATGATAAAGCTGGTGGCTATGCCATCCAAGGAATCTTTTCTAAATATATTAAAGAATACCAGGGCGACTATTATACAATTATGGGATTACCTAAAAATAAATTAGAAACAATTTTAAAAGAAATGACAAAATAACAAGGGCAACCTTGTTATTTTTTTTCAATACCTTTAAATGATTTACATATTTAGTGCTTAGTGTTAAAATGGAAGAGGTGCTTAGGAGGAGTTATGAAAATTGTTGATGGGCATTTTGAATTGAATGGAGAGAAGTTCCATATTTATTCAGGTGCAATTCATTACTTTAGAATCATGCCAGAGTATTGGCGTGATCGACTACTTAAATTAAAAGCCGCTGGTTTTAATACAGTCGAAACTTATATTCCTTGGAATTTAAACGAAAAGAGAAAAGGAGAATTTGATTTCAGCGGTAGACTAGATATTGAAAAGTTTTTAAGTATTGCTCAGGAAGTTGGCTTATATGCAATTGTTAGACCAGGTCCATACATTTGTGCTGAATGGGATTTAGGAGGGCTTCCTGCTTGGTTAATTAAGGAAACGAAAAATATTCGTTGCATGGATGAAGTATATACTCGCCATGTGAAAGATTATTTTACAGAACTATTTAAACATTTAGTTAATCATCAATTGTCACATGGTGGCAATATAATTATGATGCAAGTAGAAAATGAATATGGAAACTATGGCGCTGATCATAATTATATGGAATGGTTGCGCGACATAATGATTAACCTTGGCTGTGACTGTCTACTTTGTACATCTGATGATAAAAATAAAAGAGCATTATCATCAGGAATGATTGATAATGTCTATGCGACGATTAACTTTGGGTCAAAAGCTAAAGATGCATTTGACGATTTAGCATTATTTAATCGCAATGAGCCGAAGATGGTTATGGAATTTTGGTGTGGATGGTTTGACCACTGGGGTGAAAAACATCACACTAAAAAAGCTAAATGGGTAGCTAAACAAGTAAGCGACTTAATCGATATGGATGCTAACTTTAATTTCTATGTATTCAATGGCGGCACTAACTTTGGCTTTACTAGTGGAGCTAATACATATCTAAAATATACAGCAACCGTAACAAGTTATGATTATGCAGCACCGTTAACTGAATGGGGCGACTATACTAAGCAATATTATATGGTTAGAGATGTAATGAAAAACAAATTACATCTAGATTTGCCAGAGCTTCCACCGCGTCCTACGCTTCAAAATATTGGAGAAGTTGATTTAGAAGTAGTTGGTAGCTTATTTGGTAACCTAGATAACCTTGCTACAAAGCGCCGTGTCATCTATCCAGAACCAATGGAAATGTATGATCAAGCAAGCGGCTTAATTTATTATGAAGTAGAAGTAAATGGTAAATATAGTCCAGTAATCTTTTCGATAAAAGGATTACATGATTATGCTTATATTTATCGTGATCATAAATTTGTTAAGAAAGTTAAGAACAATATTAAAAACTTACCAACTAAAATATTAAAAGAACCAACTGTTCTTTTAAAAGAAATAGATGGTAAGGTAACGCTTGGAGTATTAGTTGATAATGATGGCCATGTAAACTTTGGTAATCATATTACTGATATGAAAGGTATTACTGGTTTAGAGATAGTACCATCTAATCTATATAATATGGATGTATATAATATTCCTCTTGATAATATTGGAAATATTAAAGAAAACGATGATTTAACATTCCCACTATTTTTAAGAGGTAAGTTTAAAGCATCATCAAAAGATGATTGCTTTGTTCACTTTGATGGTTTTAGTAAAGGCATTATATATGTAAATGGTTTTAATCTAGGTAGATATAATAAGATAGGTCCGCAAAAGACACTATATTTACCAGGATGCATTTTAAAAGATGAAAATGAAATTGTAATTTTAGAATTAGAAGGTTATAAAAAACCGATTATAACAATAAACGATAAGCCAAAATTAGGTTAGGAGATTATATGAAAGAAAAGAAAGTTTTAACTGCAGACGAAAGAGAGTTTAGAAAGAACAAGTGGTTCTTTAGTGCTGGTGGTATTGGAAGAGATATGCTATACACTCTTGTTAGTACATATTTCTTACAATATGTTCAATTTGGTTTAACTTTAACTGTAGCACAGTTTGCTACATTATCAATTTTAATTGGTATCTTAGGAAGAGTATGGGATGGTATCAATGACCCAATGATGGGAGCAATCATTGATGGGACACATCTAAAGATGGGTAAGTTTAGACCATGGATCATGATTGGAGCCATTCTTACTGCCTTACTTACAGTATTACTATTTAACGTAAGGCCAAGTGGATGGACATATATCTTTGTAATATGTGCGATTTACTTAGTTTGGGAAGCATCATTCACAATGAATGATATTGGATATTGGAGTATGATTCCATCTTTATCACGCACTAAAGAACGTCGTGATAACATCACTACTTATGTAACATTCTTTGCAGGTCTTGGTACAATCATCATGACAGGCCTTGTAACATTCTTCAGCCCTGGTAATGTATTAAGTGCTTATGCAATTTATTCAGTTATCGCTTGTGTTGCTATTTTAGTATGTCAAATGATGGTAGTATTTACTGTTAAAGAAGCACCACGTGATGAAGTTGAAGCACATGAGGAAAATAGCGTATCGTTTAAGAAGATGGTTAAAACTATTTTCCATAATAAACAGTTGTTATGGATGAGCTTAGCTTTACTATTCTCATCAACTGCTACAGCTATTTTACTTGGTTTAATTTATAACTTGTATTATCTAGAAGGAAGCTATAACGGCGATATCTTTATCTTCTTAGTAATATATGGTATTGCTAATACTGTTATTCAATTAATGTATCCAAGAATCGCTAAGCGATTCTCAAGAAAGCAAATTCAATTTGTTTGCTTCTTTGTCCAAGCAGCAGGATACTTAGGCCTTGGCTTAATGGGCTGGTTTAATACTGGCATTCCACTAATCATCCCTCTATGTATATTTGCTTTATTAGTATTTGCTGGTAATACATTATTCTATGTAGCAGAACTTGTTAACTTGAATAACTGTGTAGAATACAACGAATACATTACTGGTCGTAGAGAAGAAGCTGTTGTAACAACAATGAGACCATTAATTGTTAAGTTTGCAGATGCTGTTAAATATTTAGTAGTAACAATTACTTTAATCGTTTCTGGCTTATATGCAATTACGCAAAACATTAGTACAATTGAAACACAAAAGAATATATTTGAAAAACGTTATGAAACAATCGAAACTGCTAGAGATTATGTAGCTGAATATAAAGCATTAGTTATTTTAGAAAATAATGGTGCTACAGTTGATGATCTAAATTCAGAAATGGAAAGTGGCAATTATGAAACATTAAATAAATGCCAAGTTAATCCAGAATATTTAGATGCTATCGGCTATATGTATTTAGTAAGAGTAGATGATAAAGGTAAATATGTAGATTCAATTCAATTAAAAGAAGATGGATCGTATTTATTCATCATTGATGGTTATGAATATCAATTATTAATCACTGTAAGTGATGCTCAAAATAAAGAAATTCACAACGCAGCTGATGAAATATATGATGTTAAACGTACACTTGGTACAAGAATTGTTATTAGAATAGCTTGTTGTATCGTACCACTTGCATTAATGTTTGGATCAATGATGGTTCAAAGAAAGAAATTCATCGTAGATGAAAAATATTACGATGAAATGATGGCACAAATCGAAGCTAAAAAAGCTCCTCACGAAGAGGATGGCGAAGAAGCTAAAGAAGAAGCTATTGAATAAGATATAAGAAAAGGAAAGTAAAAATTACTTTCCTTTTTTGTTTAATATTTCTTTTAATTCATCGACACTAAATTCATACCTTTCTCCACAATAATGACATATTGTTTCAATTGGTTTACCATCTTCAATCATTTCTTCTAAATCTTTTTTAGATAATGTAAGTAAACCTTCGCTAAAGCGATCTTTATTGCATGGGCATAAAAACTTGATATCAAGTTTACCCACAATCTCGGCATCATCAAATAACATATCTAATATATCTTCAAGCGCATGCGTTTGAAGAAGTGTCGACATCTTTTTTAAGATATCGTATTTAGATTCAATATAAGTGATAGCATCTTCAGTAGCATTAGGTAATAACTGAATTAAAACACCACCATTAATAATGGCTAAGTTATTAACATCAATTAAAGTGCCTAAACTAATTAAGGTCGGTGTTTGTTCACTCTCCACATAATACTTACTAAAATCAGTTGCGATATCACCAGTTGCCTCAACTGAAGATGTAAATAAATCTTTTAAGTGTAAGTCTTTAATGACATCTAAAAAGCCATTATCACCTAAAGTCATCTTTTCATTTAGACCACCATCATTGTTAACAAAGTTAATATGATTAGCCCCAACATAACCCCTTACATTACCATTTGCATCTGCATCTACGATAATGGAACCTACTGGCCCACCGGCATTATATTTTACAGTAACGGCTTCTTCGCCTTTTAGATTAGCTCCTAAGAATAAGCCAGTTGTCATAACTTTACCAAGACAGCTAGCACTTGATGGCCAAATATCGTGGCGCTTGATAGCTTCATTTAAAGCATCAGGCGCATTGACTAAAAATACACGTACTTGTTCTTTAAAAGCTAGCGCTTTAATTAAATAATTTTTCATAATAATCACCGAAAAGATTATAACATACTGCTTTAAAAAGATAAATATCATATCTTTAAGTTGCCTTAAACTAATCTTGATTTATCTTAACAAGCGATATTTAATATGTTATAATGTCTTTACGCGGAGGTAAAAGATGTCTGAAATCAAAAAAACCCCTTTAGAAAAAGTAGATAATACTAAAATATATGATCACGTTATTTCAAAAAGTGAATATAGAAGAAAAGATCACAAAAGATTTTATTTATTCCATACTTTCTTTAGAAGTTCTACGCCATTACTAGTTTTAATCTTAATGGGCTTTATGATTTTCTATGCGATTAGAACTACGCTTAGAATGCAAGAGACTGATTCATACAGTACTTTAATTATGGTCTGGACTTTAACTGCAGCTACGGCTATGATGGTTCCATTCTTAATGATTGGTCAAGTTAACAGTGTAATCAAAAAAGAAACTCAAGAATTAAGAGAAGGTATCGATACAATTGAAGTTAACAAAGTTAAGATTGTTAGAAGTAATCCAGCGATTAAAGGTAAAGTGGTAATATCTTGGTATCAAGTAGAAAATATTTGCGAAACTAAGAATTATATCTTTATTTACACTGGTCCTAAACAAGGTATCTTTATTGTTAAGAAAGATATCAGTGAAGGAAATGTAGTAACATTTAGAGAATTAGCTAAAAAGAATATGCGTAAGAATAAAAAAGGAAAGGTTGATTACCATTATTATTTCGTAAGTAAAAAGAAACCTTTCTAAGGAGATGCCATGTATAAAGATTATGAATATTGGTATAAAGAAAATAAAGACTTACTAGAACATCTAGAACATCATAAATCATTACTGTATGATGATTACCGCGATATCATTGCGGTTCTAAACTATATTAAAGGTTTAGATGCATCTGAAATCGATAATGATTTAGAAGTTATATTTGATGAAGGATATGCATATATTTATGATCGTATCAACTACATCAAAACATGTTTAAAGCAAGACTTTATTGGTGACTTACACGCATTCTTAAAATATGAAGAATTATTTAGATACTATTTATTTATTGAAGATTTAATTGATGCTTACTTAAGAGAAGATATGGATACTAAAACAATTAAGGAAGCATTTAGCGATATCCAAAATAAAATATTAGATATCATTAATAATAGAAAACCTTTCGGACGTGAAGTATTAGAAGAATTTGATATGATTGTATCATCTTTAATTCCTTCAAATAAAATGCTTCAAACTGTTCCTCAAGTATTTAATCAAATAAATGATGAATTATTAATAATGAAAGATCATAAACATTTTGATCAAGAATAAGGAGGTGTCATATGGATACAAAAAGAGCAAATGACATCACATTACTTAACAATCAAATAATAATTCTTGATGCATGGAATAATTGGAAACAAAAGACTAATGATAATTATGATGCGAGGATTAAAGACTTCAACGAAAAAATCGAAGAGAAATCAAAAGAAATAGAGCAATTACAGAAAACAATTGATACTCTTGATTATGGTAGAAGTCTTGGTGCTTTAATATTAATTATATTATGCGCAGTTTTATACATTGTTCCATCATTTATTGAGTTTGCTAAGCCTTATAGAGCATATTGTGCTATGGCAACAATGTTATTTGTTATTCCATATATATTTTGGCTAAGAGGTGCAAAGAAAACATTTATTGCGCACTTACTATACTGGTTAACAAATGGTTTATTATTTGGAGCTACTTTATATATCGTAAGTATTAAAGATGGCCAACCAAATTTATATTATGCTTTATTTGAAAATCCACGCTTTGATCAAATTAATCATATCTTTTGGTATTTAAGCTTAGGCTCAATCATCATTTTAACTGCATCGATGATTATTAGAAAGATTCATCTAGAAAGAGTAAAAGCAAAACTAAATAGACTTTTATTTGAATATGAAGGTGAAGTAAGCGAAAACAAAGATTTAGTTGCTAATTTAATTAGTGAAAGAGAACAACTTCTTGAAAACAAAGAAAGAGAATACTTTAGTAAGTATCCTCTTGCGTTACCAAATTACTCAATTCAAGATGTTAAGAAATTACTTTACTATATGATTAATCATCGCGCTGATACAATTAAAGAAGCTATTAATTTAAATAAGCAAGATGAAACTCTTCAAAACATTCAAAATGATGTTAGGGCTCTAAGAACTATGCAAGAGAAAACTAACGAACAAATTGAAGAGATGAAGAAAGAAAAAGAAAAACAAGAAATAGTAGAAGAAGAAAAAGAAGACTTAGTTTACTAAGTCTTCTTTTAATATCTAATATAATTTAGCACCAGCTGGGATATGATTATCTAACATCATTAAGTGAAGTTTTTCTTCACCATTTTCATGGTGAACAGCACTTAATAGCATTCCACAAGATTCAATACCCATCATTGGTCTTGGAGGTAAGTTAGTAATTGCTACTAATGTTTTACCAAGTAATTGTTCTGGTTCATAAAATGTGTGAATACCGCTTAAAATAACTCTAGGTGAATCTGTTCCATCATTTAAAGTAAACTTTAATAATTTCTTACTCTTTTCAACTGCTACGCAGTCTAATACTTTAACTACTCTAAAGTCAGATTTAGAGAATGTTTCGAAATCTACAAAGCTTTCAAATAATGGTTCAACCTCCACATTAGAAAAATCAATTACTTCTTCAGTATTTTCTACCACTTTCTTAACTTCTTTTTTCTTACCGACATCTTTCATTTGAGGGAATAGGATCGCATCACGAATTGATTCGATTTCGCCTAGTAACATAACTAGTCTATCAATTCCTATACCAATGCCACCTGTAGGTGCCATCCCGTATTCTAGAGCCTCTAAGAAATCAGTATCCATTTCATTAGCTTCATCGTTACCTAATTCTTTTTCAGCTAATTGTTTTTCAAATCTTTCTCTTTGATCGATTGGGTCATTTAATTCGCTAAAAGCATTAGCATATTCATGACCAGCAATGAATAATTCAAAACGATCAGTATAACGAGGATCTTGACGATTCTTTTTAGCAAGTGGAGATATCTCAATTGGATGGCCAAAAACAAATGTTGGTTGAATCAATGTTTCTTCCACATACTTTTCAAAGAATAAGTTTAGAATATGACCAACAGTTTTTTCGTGATTTTGAACCTTAATTTCATGCTTTGAAGCAAGATCTAGGGCTTCATTAACATCAGTAATCTTTTTAAAGTCAATTCCAGTAGCATCTTTTACAGCATCAGCCATATGAATCTTTTTAAATGGTTCACCTAAATTGATTTCAATATCGTGATTATTAACAGTAGTCTTACCTAAAACATCATTAGCCACATGTTTAATTAAACTTTCAGCTAATTCCATCATACCATCGATATCAGAATATGCTTGATATGCTTCCACAGTTGTAAATTCAGGATTATGCATTGAATCCATTCCTTCATTACGGAATAATCTTCCGATTTCATAAACTCTTTCCATTCCACCAACGATTAATTTCTTTAGTGATAATTCAGTAGCGATTCTTAAATAGAAATCTTTATCAAGAGTATTATGATGAGTAATGAAAGGTTTAGCAGCAGCACCACCTAAAATTGGTTGAAGCACTGGAGTTTCTACTTCCACAAATCCTCTTTCATCAAAGAATCTTTGAATTGAACGAATGATTCTAGGACGTAAGAAAGCATTCTTCTTAGATTCTTCATTCATGATTAAATCTACATAGCGGTGACGTCTTGCTTCTTCTTTATCTTGAAGGCCGTGGAACTTTTCAGGTAGAGGTCTTAGGGCTTTTGATAAGTGTGTATAAACTGTTGCTTTAACAGTTAATTCACCGGTATCAGTTTTAATAACTTCCCCTTCTACTCCACAAATATCGCCAATGTCAGCTTTCTTAAATATTTCGTATGGTTCTTCACCTAATACATCTTGGCGAACGTATGCTTGGATTTGACCAAATTTATCTTGAATATGCATGAAAGCAACCTTGCCTTTACGGCGAAGTGACATAATTCTACCAGCAACGCTAGTAATTACATGCATCTCTTGTAATTCTTCTTTAGAAAAATCAGAATATTTGTCCTTTAAATCTTGGCTAGTAGCTTTACGGTCGTATCTAGCACCATATGGGTCGATACCTAATTCTCTTAATTCCTTAGCCTTGCTACGACGGACAAGTTCTTGATCGTTTAACTTAATTTCTTCCATATTACACCTCTATTTCTCTACCATTTTATCACTTGTAGCTAATAAAATCAAATATAATTGCAAATGGCGTGCCTGTTGTGATACAATGGCACCATATGGGAGGCAGATATGAAATATTTACCATATATAATAATTGGCTCAATCATTATCTTAATTTTGATATATGTATTTTTTATTAGACCGATCCAAATTAAAAAGACAGTAACGACTAAACTATTATCTTATTTTAAAGAACTAGGTTATACCGAAGGTAAAAAAGCTAGTCTATATAATATTTTACTAACTAAAGGTGAAGAGAAGTTATACTTTAAGTATTTAATAATACCATCTAATTCCCAAATTACCATTAACTGTAAAGAGAAGTGGCGCTTATCTTGGGGAGGAAATCCCGATAAAGTAGGCCGTGCTTACCCCAATAACCGTTATCTAACCGAAATTGAAGATTTCGCTAAAGCAACCCTTGATGGTAAGAAGATATTTATTGTTTATTACTCAACTGAACATATCTTAAGATATATTAATGAATGCGAACTAGAAACGATTGATATTACGAAAACACCATACGATTATAAGATTGTATGTTTCGATAAATTTGAAGAAGAAATACCTTATTGTATTAACAAATAGAAAAATATTCTTGCATTTTATAGCCTATCATAGTATAATGGTTAAGGTAAAAAGAAAATAGCTTAATGGTGGGGTAGCGAAGTGGCTAAACGCGGCGGACTGTAAATCCGCTCTCTCCGAGTTCGGTGGTTCGAATCCACTCCCCACCACCATTTTCTAGGGCTATAGCCAAGCGGTAAGGCATCAGACTTTGACTCTGACATTCTCTGGTTCGAATCCAGATAGCCCTGCCATCTATAAAGAGTTATGATTATGCATCTTGGTGCATAATTTTTTTTATTTTGTATAATTTTGCTACTTATGATAAAATGGATGAGAGGTATAATTATGCGTATTAGAATTGAAAAAGATGAATTAGGCGAAGTAGTAATGCCGGCTGAGGTGTATTATGGCATCCATACATATCGCGCTAAAGAAAACTTTCAAATATCAAAAAGACCGATTTGTAGACAAATGATTAAGGGACTTGCTATCGTAAAGAAAGCAGCTGCTTATGCGAACTACGATGCGGGCTTAATTACAAAAGAGATTAGAGATGTCATCGCTTTGTGTTGCGATGAGATTCTAAACGGACGTTTACACGGGCAGTTTGTTACCGACCTTATTCAAGGCGGTGCTGGTTTTGGTATGAATATGAACGCTAATGAAGTAATAGCTAACCGTGCTAATGAAATGTTAGGTCACGAAAAAGGTGAATACTATCCAGTTCACCCAATTGATCACGTCAACTTATGCCAATCAACTAACGATGTAATAGCAACAGCGGGTAGAATTGCGGCTTTAAGGCTATCTAAGAAGTTGATTGTGGAGATGAAAAAGCTTAAAGATGCTTATATGCAGAAAGCTGAAGAGTTTAGAAATGCCTATACTATAGCTAGAACTCACCTAATCGAAAGTGGTCCGATTTCATTTGGAACCATCTTTGATTCACTAGCTAATTCAATTGAACGTGATACGATCAAACTAGAAGCGGCAACTAAAGGCTTACTAGAACTTCCACTAGGCGGCACCATTACCGGAACTGGTTTTAATGCAAATGAAGTATATAAAGAAAAAGTATGTACATATGTAGCTAAGTTTACAAGTGAAAAGTTTTATCAATCATCTAACTTAGTAGATACTACTAGACACATTGATGCCTTTGTATGGATGAGTTCAGCACTAAAGTTATTTGCCATTAACTTAAATAAAGTTGCTAACGATTTTCGCTTAATGAGTACGATCATTGGTAACATTACGATTCCACGTGTACAAGCAGGTAGTACAAACTATCCAGGTAGAAGCATCCCAGTTATTTTAGAGATGGTTAACCAAGTAGTTTACTATATTGAAGGAAACGATTTAACTATTGCAAGAAGCGCTGAAAGTGGTGAACTAGAATTAAATAACACACTACCAATCGTGCTAGCTTGTTTATTTGAAAGCTTGAATTTTGTTAGAAGAACAATTGCCACTTTAAGGAGTAAGGTTGTAGAAGAAATTAAAGTAAATGAAACTACAATTAATCAAATTCAAGAAAACAATATGTTTGTAGCATATATTACCAGCGAAGTTGGATATCATAGATGTCTAGAAATTGTTAATAGCTGCGATTGTGCATCGATTGCGGAATACGTAGTTAAAGAAGGAATCATGACAAAAGATCATGTAGATGAAATTTTAGATATAATTCATAACAAAAGTAAGGTATAATTAAGATAAGTTATATATAATGAATAAAAAGGAGATACTTATGGAACAAAAAGAATTAGAAAAAGAAGTATTAGAAGAAATCAATGCAACTAGCGAAGAGACTCCAGTTGAAGAGGCTCCAGCTGAAGAAGCTGAAGCTCAAGAAGAAGTATTAGAGGCTAGTAGCAGAAAAGTAGTTGTTAAATTAAATGTCGACTACAGAACTTTAAAATACTATAACGTTTATGTTTTAAAATATGTTAGAAAGTTTTATTGGTTATATGCAATATTCTTGCTTTTACTTGCTGGTGGACTAGTATATTCAATCATTGTTAAGACTTATATCGTTGTAGCATTAATGGCTGTATTTGCTTTATATTTAGTTTATCAAATGTTATCAATCGAAAAGACAATCGATAGACAACTTACAGCTCATTTTATGAGAAGACGTCCTCAAGTGCAAACATACACATTTACTGATGAAGGTATCACAATTGATCCTGCTGATGGCGGTGATCCAATTAACTATGAATGGGTATATGTTACTCACATTTATCAAATCCCTCAATTCTATTATTTATATTTGGGTAAACAACCAATTATCGTAGATAGAAATGAAGATATGATTATTGAAGGTACAAAAGAAGACTTAGAAGGTATTATTGCTACTCAAGCAACTAAGAAACCATTCAAGTTACTTGATAAGAACATTTTAAAAGAACCTGTAGAATTCAACTATCCAGATTATGATGCGATGGAAGCAGCTCAAGAAGAACAAAGAGCAGCTATCGAAAGCGAAGAAAAAGCTGAAGTTGAAGAGACAGTGGAAGCTGAAGCTATCGAAGAAGAAAAGGCTGAAGCAGCAGAACCAGTTGAAGAAGCTGCTGAAGAAACTGAAGCTAAAGAGGAATAATAGTGGAAACTAAGCAAATCGATGTTTCCTTAGATTATAAAGAAGAAGTCCTTGCGGACTTCTTTAAGTTTCAAATTAACGTAAGGCAAAATACTAAATGGCTTTTTATCTTAGCAGCCTTAGTAATAGCTGGTGCTGGGGCAGTAATGTGGTTTGTAATTAAAATACCAGCAGTTGGCATTGCTTGCATGATTGTTGCTTTAGTAATAATTGTTAATTACCCATTACAAATGCGCCGTGCGATTAGACGTCAAGATTTTAGAAGATTAAGTAGACCGAATCAAAGGCTTAAGATAAACGAAGATAACCTTATTCAATATGATTTAAATGGTAAAGTAACATACGAGTGGGATAAGATTATTGAAGTTTGTGAAACTAAGAAATATTTTTATTTATATAGTTCTAAATATGGTGCTTTGATTGTACAAAAAAAAGAATTAACTGAAGAGACAGCTAATTCTTTAAGAGAAATAATAATTAGTAAAAACATTAAAATCAAAAAATATTTATATCATAAGTAGGTAGCATTATGAGCGATATTAAATTATATGATTTAAAGAATAATAAACAGATTAAAAGATGTAATGTTTTAGATGTTAAACAAATGATTGAAAGGCATCTAAAAGATGTTTTTAAAATCGACTTGTTAGCAAAAGAACTAAAACTAGAAGAAAATAGTAATGATGCTATTAGTTATCTAGGATTAGATGAAAACATGCAACTAGTTATAATTGAATATCGCTATGGTAAATTTGGCTCATTAACTAAAAAAGGTTTATTTTATATCGACTATATTAAAGATCATATTAGTAGATTTAAAATGATTGCTAATGATTATAAGAAAGGAATAGCTGATGCTATTAATTATAATGCTAGATTATTAGTATTTTGTGATGATGCTAATAGTTATGATCATTATGCAATTAAACAATTACCTTATACAATTGAGTTAATTCAGATCCATTTATATGATGGATATGTTGCTTTTGAAAAAGTATATCAAAGTAAAAATATTGATCATTCCTTACTTAAGTTTAATTTAAAAGCACTACCTTATTATGACTTATATAAATATATTAGTGATTATGTTTTATCTTTAGGTGATGAAGTAATAGAAACAGCTAATAATAACTTTGTATATTTCCGTAAGATCAATACATTTGCATATATGATATTTGAAAAAGAAATTAAGCTTAGTATTTTATTAGATGGTAAATATGTATCTTATAATATAAGTGATGCAGATGCCTTTGATAAAATAGTTAACATGGTTGAGAAGAGTTATGATGAATGTTAATGATTATGTAAAGAGACTTAACATTCTTTATGAAGATAATCACTTAATTGTTTGCGAAAAGTTTGTAAATGTCTTATCACAAAAAGATATTACAGGGGATGTTGATATGTGTGAAATTGTTAAAGCATATATCAAAGAAAAATATAATAAACCTGGCAATGTCTATTTAGGATTAGTACATCGCCTTGACCGCCGTGTTGGTGGCGTGATGGTATTTGCGAAGACTAGTAAAGCAGCAAGCAGATTGTCTAGTGCCATATCTAATCATGAAGTAGTTAAAAAATACATGTGTATATGCAAAGGCAAGCTAGAAGATAGCGGAAATATTTGCTTAACTATTGCTAAAGATGAGAAGAATAATGTCGCTTATTTTTCTAAAGATGGTAAAGAAGCAAAACTAAATTACAAACTAATTGGTACTAAGAATAATAATTCAGTAGTTGATGTTGATTTACTAACTGGAAGATATAATCAAATTAGATTTAGTTTCGCATACATTAAGCATCCGATTCTAAATGATTATAAGTATGATAAATCATGCCCAGTTAATAATAACGAGTTAGCTTTATGGTGCTATTATTTAGAACTAATTCATCCTGTTATCAAAAAGAAAATGGTATTTAAATTATTACCTAAAGGATTACTTTGGGATGAATACAAACAAATGATTTTGGAATATAAATAAAAAATGTCCCATCTGGGACATTTTTATATTGTCAATTATTTGTTTTCTTTCTTTTCTAAACGCTTATTGAAACGTTCAACACGACCAGCAGCTTGGACGAACTTTTGTTGTCCTGTGTAGAATGGATGACATTTAGAACATGTATCTACACGTAACTCCTTCATTGTTGATCCACTTTCAAAAGTTGCGCCGCATGATGTACAAGTAACAGTAACTTTATTGTAAGTTGGATGAATACCTTTTTTCATTTTTTTCTCCTTCCGCCATGATAGATTCGAACCATAGTAAGTTTCTTTTTATAAAGAAGGGTTTCTTCTTTAGTTCCTTAAACATTATACTATAAGTCTCGCCTAATTGCAAACATTATTTATTTTTTGTTTTGAATATCACAAAATTTTATCTCATCATAATGATTATTGCTTTGACTTTTGGCAACCGATATTATACAATTTTAATAGAAGTAAAATTAATAGGAGTTAGATATGGATTTACCTTTACAAGCTGGTTGGATTGAAGTTATTTGTGGATGCATGTATGCTGGTAAGACAGAAGAATTATTACGTCGTGTACGTCGTATACAATATGCGAAAAAAGAAGTAGTTTTATTTAAACCAAAAATTGATAATCGCTATAGCGAAGATGCAGTTGTATCACACAATAAGAATCAATTAAAATCGGTTAGCATATCTAAATCAAGTGAAATATTCAAACATATCACGAAAGAGACATATGCAGTAGCAATCGATGAAGTACAATTCTTCGATAATGATATCGTTAATGTATGTAATAGCTTAGCTGATAATGGTATTAGAGTGATTGTAGCAGGACTTGATTGCGACTTTAGAGGCGAACCTTTTGGACCAGTTCCTCAACTACTTGCTAGAGCTGAAGATGTTACAAAATTAACTGCTATTTGCCAAGTATGTGGAGCTCCCGCAACACGTACCCAAAGAATTATAAATGGTGAACCTGCTAAGTATTCTGATCCAGTTATTTTAGTTGGAGCAAAAGAATCATATGAAGCAAGATGCAGACACCATCATATCGTGAAATAAAATGATTAAAGATGATGCATACTATATGCGGATTGCTTTGAAAGAAGCAAAAAAAGCATATGAAGAAAAAGAAGTTCCTGTTGGGTGCTGTATCGTATGCGATGAGATAGTCATCGCCAAAGGACACAACCTAAGAGAAACTAAAAAAGATGTTACGATGCATGCGGAAATTGTAGCGATCAAGAAAGCATGCAGCAAGTTAAATAGATGGATACTAGATGATTGCACGATATACATTACAGCAGAACCATGCTTAATGTGTGCAGGAGCTATTAGCCAAGCAAGAATTAAAAAAATAGTATATGGCGTAGCAAGCCCTAAATATGGTGCATGCGAAAGCGTATGTAATGTCATAGATAACCCAAGATTATTTACTAATACAATTATTACTAAAGGTGTTTTAAAAGAAGAAATCGAAAAGATGATGAAAGATTTCTTTATATGTCTTCGGAAACAGTAATCTCGCTTGATGTACCCATATTCAAGATTAAGTGGTGAACCAGGTCAGGTCGTGACAGAAGCAGCCTTAAGCTTACTTAGTTTGTGAGTATGGGTACATGAGGCGAGATTAATACTATCGGGAGGATTATTTATGAGAATAAATAATTTGAGCAAAATTTATCGTGGAAAATATGATACCGTTAAAGCCCTTAACGATATGACACTAAACTTTGATGAGAAAGGTTTAGTTTTTATTGTCGGCGTTAGTGGATCAGGTAAATCTACGTTAATGAATATGTTATCTGGCATTGATAAACCATCTAATGGTGATGTAATCGTAGGCGGTAAAAGCCTATATGACCAAGAAAATGGCGAAATGTTTGGATACCGTAATTCGTATGTTGGTTTAATTTTCCAAGACTATAACTTAATAGATGACTTAGATGTATACGATAATATCAAATTACCTCTTGAATTATTAGGCAAAACTGACTTCTCAAAAGTTGATGAAGTAGCTAAAGCAATTGATATTGAAGATATTCTTCATCACAAAGTTAATGAAATATCATCAGGACAAATGCAAAGAGTTGCAATTGCTAGAGCACTTGTAAAAGATGCTAATATCATTTTAGCTGACGAACCAACTGGTAACCTAGACTCTACTAATGGCGATATCGTATTAAATTTATTAAAAGAAGTTAGTAATGAAAAGCTAGTAGTTGTCATTACTCATGATGATTATGCAGCCCATAAATTTGGTGATCGTATTATTGAAATCGAAGATGGTAAGATTTTAAGCGATTCAAAACCATTAGCACAAGATTTAGATAATACATTACCAGAGTTTAGACAACCAATTGTTACATTTAAAAATCAAGTTAGATTTACTAAGAGCTTTATTAAAAGATATCTTGCTAGATCTTTAACTATTTTTATTACATTATTGTTAATCCCAATCATTGGGGCAATCCTAGCTGGATATGGCTTCTTTGATGTAGCTAAGACATATCAATCTCACCAAAAGAAATATGGTGGCGAATATGTCGTATTAGCTACTGAAAAAAGAGGACTTAATGTATACTTTGATGCCGATTTATATACCGATACATTTAATGCTTATCCTGGTAGTAAATTAATTCAAGTATTTAATACATCTATTGTCTTTAAAGAAGTTAATGAAACTGATGAAGATTATGATTCATTCTATACAAATGAAATCAAACATGTATCAATTTATCAAAATGGTTTCTTCAAGATTGATGGTATGGAACCTACATCTACTGATGAGATCGTAATTACTGATTATCTTGAAGCATCGCTAGAACATTATTTAGGCTATACTCCGGATAGACTAAATATTTATGGCCATAACTATGAAATAGTTGGTATCGCTGATACAAACTATGAAAAGTTTATCAATGCGGATATGAGTGATGATTTCACGAGAATGGCATTTGAAGATAATATGTATATCTACAATTCAATCATTATGGATGAAGCAAGTTATGGCGATCCAACTGATTCTAAATCATTTGTACGTAGATGTACTCAATATAAAGAAATATTCTTCTGTAAAAACGTTAATACAGGCGAAACAATGAAAGATATTGAAATAACAGTTTATACTCAATCTGCTAAGAGTGTTTCTGTTATGTCAACTTCAGTTAGAGGCTACCCAACAATTGGTGGTAAGACTGCATATTTCTCTACTGCTTTAATTCAAACATTGGGATTTGGTAATAATTATCGTGGTGCAGTTTCTAAGAATGCCCCAACGATGACATTCTATGATCGTAGTAGATGTGCAGCTAACTTCCAAATTGGTGGAGTATTTGAGAGTGATAAATGTGAAATCATTTTAGCTGATTCCACATTCAGAACTTATGCAGTTGATAAAGTAGGTTATGGCCGCCTAGTCATCTCTACAAACGATAAAAACTACAATAAGATTGTTAATAACGAAAATGTCATCAATAATTCATTCGTTTATGCTAATAGCATTAACGATCGTATTAAATCGACACGTATTGCGATCTTTGAAGTATTATTTGCTGTACTTGTAATTTTAATTGCTTTTGGTGGATTTATTAATTCATATACTTTATCAAATGAAAAACGTAAGATTGGTATTAAATATTCTTTAGGTTTATCGAGAAAGAAGATTGTAACACCATATATCTTAGAATACAGTTTATACATTTTAATTGGTTTTGTAATTAGCTTTGGTATTGCGAAGTTTGGTTTCCCATTTATTTTAAGATTACTTAATATGGCTGATGATTTCGCATATAAAGAAGCTACATTCTTCTATATTTCAGTAGCTGTTATTGTTGGCTGGAACTTAACGATAGCTATTATAATGATCGCAAGCTTACTACTCATGATTGCTACAATCATGCGTAAGAGCCCAGTCGAGATCATTAAGGATATTTAGGAGGTGGATTATGAGTTACGTAAAGATTAAACACCTAACTAAGTATTATACGCGTGAAGAACCAGTTATCTCTAACCTAAATCTTGAGTTCCCAGCAACAGGACTTAATATTGTCGTTGGTAAGAGTGGCTGCGGAAAGACGACTTTACTTAATGTAATCGGATCAATGGATAATGATTACATCGGTACAGTAAATGTCGGTGGTAAAGTTTTATCAAAGATGAGCGATAAGCAATTATCGAAATATAAAAATTTTACAATTGGTTATATCTTCCAAAAAGAAGATTTATTTGAAGAACTAACAGTAGAAGAAAACTTAAAAATTGTCTTAGATATGCAATCTAAGAAAGCAAGTATAGCTGATGTATTAGAGCGAGTTGGCCTAGCTGGTTTTGAAAAGCGTAAGATTAAATATCTATCTGGCGGTGAAAGACAACGTGTAGGTATCGCGAGAGTCTTAATTAAAGATTGTTCAATCATTTTAGCCGATGAACCTACTAGTGCTCTAGATAGTAAGAATGGTAATCAAATCTTTAAGCTACTCCAAGATATCAGTAAAGAAAGATTAGTAATCGCGGTTACCCACGATACTAAGAAAGCATTTAACTATGCGGACCGTATCATCCGCTTTAGCGATGGTAATGTAGTAGAAGATAAAGAAATTAATGATTGTCCTGATAAAGAAATCGTTGATATTTATAAAAAGCCTAGAGGCGCTGCTTTAGCACCAGTCTTTAAGTTCCAATTTACAAGAGGCTTATTCATCAATATCTTTGTTACTTTACTTTTATCTTTAGCGATGATGGCTTTAAGCGTATCAGCTGAACAAAAGATAATTTATGATGAATACCAAAAGTATGAAGCTGAAGGCTATACTGGTGTAAATGTAGATAGGGTAATATCAACGCAAATTAAAAATAATATTAATTTGTGGAGCGTAGCACCAAAGACTACCGAAGAATCACCTTATCAATACTTAAGCGAAGTAGCACTTATTAAAGGTGGCCTTGATAGTTCTGATTTAGAAATCCTTAAAAACCATGTAAATGGTGCCAACATTAATGTTAACAATAGTGTTGTTGGTAACTTAATTGTTAAGTATGCTTCTAAATCACAACCAAAAGATGCATCAATTTCGGGCATTGGCTCAGTTGCTTGGCATGAAGATGAAAGAACACCATTTGAATACTATCTATATGATGCAAATAATAAATACGATATTATCGGTACTCTTCCTAAAGAAGATAACGAAATATTAGTAACTGATACATTTGCGGATTTATATTGTAGAGCAAGATCTGAAGATGGATCGTTTGTTAATGGTGGTGTATCAGAATATTATGGTACATTTACAGGTGACTATACTACCCTAATCGGTGATACAGTAGTTATTAGAGATATTTATTATCAAATTGATTCATATTACTACACTAACGAAGTAGAATTTAAAGTAACTGGTATTATTAAAACTGGTCAACTTGATTATTTCTATTATCGTGAAGGCGATTATTACTATACTAGTAAAATTAAACAACAAACTGGTAGAGCAACTTATATGAATTCAGCTCATAACCAACCATATGGATATATCGTTACTATGGTTGATTTAGATGCGATTAGAACTACACCATATCTATTTAAGACTCTTAACTTAACAGGCGTTGATTTACAAGATGTAAATGTTGGCGGTAATGTTAAGGCATTTGTGGGGACAGATGATTACCGTGTAAGAGGATATAATGATCCAACATATGGTTACTATACAGTTTACTATGTGGATAACTTACAAAAAGACCGCAATGAACGTATCATCGTTAAGTCTACAACTAATGCTAACTTGCAAGATAACGAAGTAATGTTAACGCTAAGTGCACTTAAAAAGATTGCACCAAGTGTAGATACTAGTAGCGAATCAGCTGTTACTAATTATTTCAATAATAATCTAAAAGATAGAACATTTAAGATTTCATTTGAAACAATTAATAATTCTAATGAAATGGATTGTAGAATCGTTGGTATTACTAAAGAAGATGGTGATATATCAATGTATATATCTGATAACTTGTATGCTAGTTTATTTGCGGATAACCAACCAGAAATTAATTATGGTGTAACGCTAGATTTAGCAGGTTTAAACTTAAATCAAAGAAAGAAGTTAATGGAACATTTATATGATTTAGGTTACATTATGTCACCAATCGATGTAATGCCTGGTGCATATTCTGAATTTATCCCTGAAGCATCAATTGCTACAATTACCGATTCAATCGGTGAATCAGAAGAAGGTAATATATCTTTATACAATATGTATTCAGAATATTACAATACTGCTTCAGTTAAGAGTATGAATAACTTCTTAAGAATTCTAGATAGCATTTCAATCTTTACATTAGTAATGGCACTAGTTGTATCAATTGGCTGTATTTATCTAAATGAACGTAAGCACAAAGTATATATCGTTAAGATGTGTATTTTAGGTGTAAGACCAAGAAAGATTATTGTAATGCAATTCATTACATATCTACTAATGTCAGTATTAGTATTTGGTTTGACAATGCTTGGTACATTCTTATTTAGTATCTTAGCTAATAGCGCAATGACGCTAACATTCCCAGTTATTAACGCTCAAGGTGTGGAAGCTGGGGCATTTAGTGTATATCGTATTAGAATGATTTTAACATCTAATACAATTAAGTTTGCGGCACTTGGTACAATAATTACAGCCTTTATAGGCTTAGTATGTACTTCAATTGCAGTTAAGCAATTTAAGAAATAAAATTAAAAGTCTACATTTTTCTAAAATGTAGGCTTTTTTAGTTATTTTTGGTATAATCTACCAGTAGGTATTTATTATGGAATTAAAGATTAGAGATATTATATTGCCATCTAAAGTAATTGTAGCGCCGCTTGCGGGTTACACTAATAAAGTGTACCGCGAGATAATGCATTTACATAAAGCCGGGATGGTGTGTTGCGAAATGGTGAGCGCTAAAGGCTTGCTTTACGAAAACCAAAAAACATTTGATATGTTAGAAGTAGGGGATGAAGGTATTTGCTCAATGCAAATATTTGGTTCGACTCCTGAAGACTTAGTAGTAGCTGCTAAGATATTAGATAAAGAAACTAAATGCGATATTATCGATATCAATATGGGCTGCCCAGTTAAGAAAGTCACAACCACTGGCGCGGGATCAGCTTTGCTTAAAGATCCAAAACTAATATATGATATCGTTAAAGCGGTTTGTGATAACGTATCTAAACCGGTAACAGTTAAAATTAGAGCCGGTTGGGATCATAAATCTATTAACTGCGCTGAAGTTGCAAAAATGATTGAAGCCGCTGGTGCTAGTATGATCACAATACATGGCCGTACTAAAAGTGATTTATATTCTGGTAAAGTAAATTTAGACTATATCAAGATGGTAAAAGATGCCGTATCAATTCCAGTAATTGGTAATGGTGATATTAAATCATATGAAGATGCGATTAAGATGATGCAATATACTGGTTGCGATGGCGTAATGATCGGTAGAGCAACGCTAGGTAATCCGTGGCTTGTAGAAGAAATTGTAGATAAAATGGAAGGTAGACCATTTAGCGCTCCATCTAAAAAAGAAAAGATTGATATGTTAATCTATCACTTTAACGAACTAGTTAAACTTAAAGGCGAAAAGATTGCAGTTTTAGAAATGCGTAGTATGGCTGGCTGGTATGTAAAAGGGATGGCTAACGTTAAGGAATACAAACGCGCCCTCGTAAACATTAAAACTAAAGATGAATTCTTAGAACTAATCGATAAGTATTTAGTAAATGGTGATAATGATGATTGATTCATATAATAAATATTTAGAGTTACTAGCATCGCTAAATGGTAAAAAGCCAACGCTTTTACTTCAAGCATGTTGCGGACCATGCTCAAGTGCTGTCTTAGAACAACTTAAACCTTATTTTGAAATAACGATATTGTATTATAATCCTAATACTTACCCTGAAGCTGAATACGAAAAACGCTATAACGAGTTTAGTAAACTTGATGGCTTCAAGATGATTAAAGTAGATTATGATCATAATGAATTTTTAGATGTTGCTAAGGGATTAGAGGCTGAAATTGAAGGTGGAGCCAGGTGCTACAAATGCTACGAATTAAGACTTCAAAAAACTGCCACTTTAGCCAAGGAATTAGCATTTGACTACTTCTCTACAACCCTTTCAATTTCTCCACATAAAAATGCCAAGTGGATTAACGAAATTGGCTTAAAGTTAGAAGAAGAAATTGGCGTTAAGTTTCTATATTCTGACTTTAAAAAGAAAGAAGGATACAAAAGAAGTATCGAGATTTCTAAAGAAATTGGATTGTACAGACAAGATTATTGTGGATGTGAATATTCACTTAGAAACAATAATAACCACTAAACGAAGTAATTAATCTATGTGAACTTCACAAATTGAATTATTTAATATATAATCATAGTAGAATATTAGGTCACCGGAGAACAAGTGCCGTAGCACTATTTGTTGATTAGGTGTCGAGTGAGCTCGGAATTATTAGGTTTATACCTTTAGTTATCCGAGCTCTTTTTATTTTTTGAGGAGGTATTATGTCAGTAGTTACACTTACAAAACTAAAAGAAGATGATTTAGAACAATTTGTAGTTGATAATCAAGAAGCATTTAAATATGGTGCCTTAGAGGAATTTGGAAAAAGAGATGACCATTTTGAAGAAGATGAAGAAATAATATCGAGAAAAACGATCATCGATTGTATTCAAAATGGCGAAGCGTATAGAATCAAAGAGGATGGAGCAATTGTTGGTGGATTAGTTTTAAAAATCGATTATGAAACAAAACATAATCATTTAGACTTGTTATTCATTAAGCCTGCATATCATAGTAGAGGAATTGGATATAAAGCTTGGCAACTAGTTGAAAAATTATATCCAGATACTGTTATATGGGAAACATGTACACCTTATTTTGAAACAAGAAATATCCATTTTTATGTTAATAAATGTGGATTCAAGATTGTAGAGTTCTTTAACAGTCATCATGTTGATCCGAATGATCCGGAAGGGTGCGATGAAGAATCATATGATGATTTTGATGGAATGTTTAGATTTGAAAAGTATATGGACAAATGATGGTAAATCATATGATTTGATTATGATGAGTGTCATTGGATATTTCACTTGTCTTTGCACGAAAAAATTAGTAGCAGTTTTAGCCAACTGCTACTAATTTAAATTTGCATAAGTTTATAAAACATACAATAAAATATTATTATAAAAACTTAACAAAGTGTTTGTTTTTCACTCTTGTATTAATCTACAAAAAATAGTAAAATGATAATTAGAGATATTATATTCATTTTTACGATAAAGGAGATATTTATGAGTGTTTTTCCTGTGCCCAAAAAGGTCATAAGAGCCGATGGATTTTTTGAAACAAGTGAATTAATGAAGGTTTTCAGCGAGTTAGAAAGTCTTTTTGTTTATGAAGAGTTGAAAACGTTTGTTAATTTTGAGAAAGCAGCGAAAGAAGATGCACAATTAAAGTACTTACTCGATAATGAATTAGCTGAACAAGATTATAAAATTGTGGTAGAAGACAAAACTATAACAATCTATGCATCAAGTGCTGTAGGTCATTTCTATGGAACTACTACACTGAAACAAATTTTTGATAAATCTATACAGTGTCAAACAATAATTGATGGACCGGACTTAAAGGTGCGAGGCTTTATGTATGACATCAGTCGTAATAAAGTGCCAAAAGTAGAAACAGTTAAATTAATTATTGATGTAATGGCAAAACTTAAAATGAATCATTTAGAGTTATATGTGGAAGGATTCTCATTCGGATATAAATCATTTCCAGAATATCTACACAAGGATGGATATTTATCGATTGAAGAATATCAAGAGATTGAAGCATATGCTAATTCTAAATTTATTGATTTCGTACCAAATATGAATGGTTTTGGGCATATGAATGCATGGCTTGCTATTCCAGAGCTTAAACATTTAGGTGAAACCGAAACTGGTATGTATAAATGGGGTAAGTTTAGAAAACCATCTACACTTAATGCCCTAGATCCTGAATCTATTGAATTAGTTAAAAAGATGTATGCGGATATGATTCCATATATGAAATCACAATACTTCAATATGAACTTTGATGAACCATTTGAACTTGGTTTAGAAAAGACTAAAGAAGCAGTAGAACAATATGGTGAAGAAAAAGTATATATCGATTATATGTTAAAGGCATATGAAGAGATTAAGAAATACGGTAAAACGCCAATCATTTGGGGTGATGTATTAATTAATCACGATAATGCTTTACCACTTATTCCAAAAGATATGATATTTGCGGAATGGGGATATGAAGCAGAACATCCATTTAAAGATCATCTAAAGAAGTTATCAAAGGAAGGCATTAAATTCTTAGCTGCTCCAGGAACATCTACTTGGAATACAATTGCTGGTAGAAAAGACGATGCTTATGAAAATATCTTAAATGCTTGCTACTATACTAAAGAATATGGTGGTGAAGGAATTCTCCTTACTGATTGGGGTGATAATGGTCACTTACAACCATTACCAATTAGCTTACCTTATTTAGCATATGCGGGATTATTATCTTACAGATGTAATGAAGGCGCATTTAAGAAAGTTAGAAAGTTTGTAAACAAAGAGATATTTGATGATAGTAGCGGAATGATAGCTGATTTAATTTTAGAATTAGGCAATTATTATCATTTTGAAAATGATTATGTAGGCAATGCTACTCATTCATTCCATGTGATTACACAATCAGTTAATGCCCTAGATCAAGAGGAAGAAGATAGGGTTGATTATGTAATTAAGAGAATGCATGGTAAAGAATTAACAATTGAGAAATACAACGCAATTATGGATTTCTATGATGCTAAACATAATCAGCTACTTGATTGTGATGTGGATAACTTAGTAAAAGATGAATTGGCATTTGCAATTCATCTACTAAAGACTCTTGCTACATTCTTACTTGCTGTTAATGATATTTATGATAACAAGTTTAGAATTAAGAGATTTAAAGAAGTATTGAAACAAAAAGACATATTAATTGGAACGCTCGAATATATTTGGTTAGAGAGAAACAAATATAGCGAATTAGAAGATAGCATACAGAAAATTACAAGTGTAATGACTATGTGTGAAGAATTTATAGGGAGGCTTAAATGAAAGTAGTAATTACTGATAAGATGCTAAAGAAAATATTCTTTATAGCACTTGGAGTTGTTGTGTTCGTCATACTGATAATTGCTATTGTTCAAAGTTTTGACAAAGGTCATGTGTCATCTAATTCAACAATCATGAAAGATGTATCACCAACCGGCAAATACTTGAAATATTTACAACTTAACAATTATGAAGACGAAAGTTTATATCCTACTGAAACAATTGAACTAAATGCTAAAGACGCTGTTTTAGTAGCTGGTTCAACAAACGAAACATATTTCAAAGAAATCAATTCAAATCATGTTCATATGCAAAGAAATGATCGTGGTGAAGAACAAGAAGTAACTATTAGATATGATGAGATTACAGATACTGATGGCACACTTTTAGCAAGTGATGCATCAGATAAAGTAATTTACATGGGAGCAACAGGATCAGCCACTTGGGAATTTAATGTTCCTGCTGATGGCTTCTATAATATCTTACTTGATTATGTAGCAGAACAAAGCGGTGGGGCTAACATCGAACGTAAATTTGTTGTTGATGAAGCAAAAGATGCAAATGGTAATTACATCCCTCCATATGATGCATTACTAAATGTATCATTCCAACGTGTTTGGGGCGATGCACCAGGTGCTGATATCATTACTGATATCAATGGTAACCAAATTAAACCTGAACAAGCTGAATACTTCTTCAGACGTCAAGTTTACGCTAAAGACTCAGTTGGTTATGTTACTGAACCTTACCTTGTATTCTTCGAAGCTGGTAATCATAAATTAACAATTGAAGCTGTTAGAGAATGCATGACAATCTATAATGTATATCTAACACCAAAAGAACATTATGATTCATATCAAACAGTTTATAACAACTGGATTAGTAGTGGTGCTAAGATTGTAGATAAAGACAATATGGATATTAACCAAACTGAATGGACAATCCAAGGTGAAGACTCTACATATCGTTCATCATCTACTTTATATGCTGTATCAGACCGTTCATCTAAATTTAATCATCCTGCTGATCACGTTAAGATTTTACTAAACGTAATCGGTGGAGCTAAATGGTCAACATCAGGCGACTGGATTAGTTGGAATGTAAATGTTCCAGTAGCGGGCTTATATAAAATCTCTCTAAGATGTAAGCAAAATTCATCTCGTGGACTATTTGCAGTTAGAACTGTAAGTATAAACAATGAAATACCATTCGCTGAAGCAAAGAACTGTAAATTTAATTATAGTGCTAACTACAGTATCGTAACACTTGGTAATTCTGAAGGAGACTTCTATTTCTACCTAAATCAAGGTGAAAATATTATTTCTTTAGAAGCAAGCTTAGGTGATTATGGTAGTGAAATTAATAGCGTACAATCAATCATCGATAACTTAAATAATGTATATCGTCAAATTATTGCTATTACTGGTACATCTCCAGATAACTATATTAACTATAAGTTAAAAGAAAGATTACCAGAATTATTTGATAACGCTGATACTGAAGAAGCAAATGATGGTTTATTTAAATCATATGCTAAAGAACTAAGAGAAATAGCAGCGAGAATCACTGAAATATCAGGTGAAAAGAGTGGTGAAACTGCATCACTTGAAACAATGGCGTTACAGTTAGAAAAGTTTGTTAAGAAGCCTCGTAACATTCAACGTAACTTATCGACATTTAGTTCTAATATTTCTTCTTTAGGTACTTGGATTTTAACAGTAACAGAACAAACATTAACAATTGATGAAATATATGTTCATACAAAAGATTTCAAATTACCAAGAGCTAATCCTAACTTCTTTGGTGATTTAGGATTCAAGTTTATAGCATTCGTTAGATCATTCTTCTTTGATTACACTACAATTGGTAAAACAGAAGCAACTGCTGGCTATGAAAATATCGAAGTATGGTTACTTACTGGTGGATCTGCTGGTCGTGAACAAGCTAATGCGATTAGAACTTTAGTAAATAGTTCATTTACTCATCAACATCGTATTAACGTTGACTTAAAAGCCGTATCAAGTGGTGTATTACTAACAGCAACACTTTCTGGTAATGGACCAGATGTAGCGATCCAAGCTGATAATGGTACACCTGTTAACTACGCTATCCGTGGCGCAATTTATGATTTAACTCAATTTGATGACTTCGTTGTAGAAGAAAAAGTTGATGCTAATGGTAATAAGAGTTATTCAGTTAAAGTTGATGGTGAAGCAGAATCTAGATGGCAAGATAGTGCGATGACTCCTTATGAGTTAGAAGGTGGCTTCTATGCCTTACCTAATACCCAAGGATTCCTAGTAATGTTCTACCGTACAGATATCTTTGAAGCTCAAGGATGGGATGTACCTCAAACTTGGACTGATGCAATTAACTTAATTCCAGAATTACAATTCCAGAACTTATCATTCTACTTACCATTAAATACAGTTGGTGCAAGTAGCGTTGTTAACCAAGTATTTGCAAGTAGACTATATCAAACAGGTGGTAGATTCTATCGTACTAAGTTAAACGAAGAAACTGGATTAGAATATATGGAATCTAATTTCGATTCAGAAGAAGCAATCAATGCATTCGAATTCTGGTGTTCATTCTATACAGATTATAGTTTCTCACTTTCAGTAAGTGGTGGAACATTCATCAATAGATTTAGAACTGGTGAAATGCCAATCGGTATTGCGAGTTATGAAACATACAATACACTTGCCGTATCTGCGCCAGAAATTAGAGGTAAATGGAAATTTGCCCTAATGCCAGGAACAGTTGATGATAACGGCGACTTACACATTGATGGTGCTGCTGGTGGTAGCGCAATCATGTTAATGAAGCAAGCTAAAAACCCTGAAGGTGGTTGGGAATTCATGAAGTGGTGGACTAGTGCTGATACACAAATCCAATACGCTCGTGAAATCGAATCTATCTTAGGTGCAGCTGCTCGTCATCCAACTGCTAATATTGAAGCATTCCAAGCATTGTCTTGGACAGTTGATGAATTAGCTGTTCTAATGCAACAATGGGAAAACACAGTTGGTGTACCAGAAGTAGCAGGTGGTTATTACACTGGACGTAACCTAGAAAATGCATTTAGATATGTAGTTAATAATAAAACAAATCCTCGAGAGACACTTGATGACTATGTAAGAACAATCAATAACGAAATAAATCGTAAGCGTGATGAGTTCGGACTTGGTACATCACCTGACTACTACGGCTAAAAAGGAGGGAAATAATGGAAAATTCAATAAACAAAGAACCTAACTTTTTAGTTAAGGGGTGGAAGAAATTTACTAATTGGTGGAACGAAACTGGTCGTAAGATTGACAAATGGAGTAAACGTGGTAAACCAATCAGAAGAAAATTATATTTGAATAGAACATTATATTTAATGATGTTCCCATTCTTACTATTATTCTTATTCTTCACAGTTATTCCAGTATTAATGAGTTTATATTTAAGCTTTACTTACTATAACATGTTAGAGACACCAAAGTTTATTTGGTTTAGTAACTACTTAACACTATTCTTAGATGACCAAATATTTATTACTGCTTTAAAGAATACAGTAATCTTAGCAGTTATTACTGGTCCAGTTGGTTATATCATGGCATTCGTATTTGCCTGGTTAATTAACGAACTACCTGACCGTATTAGACCTATTATTACATTAGTATTCTATGCACCATCACTTGCAGGTAATGCCCTAGCTATTTGGACATATATCTTCTCAAGTGACTCATATGGATATGCTAATGCGTTCTTAGTAAGTTTTGGTTTAATCCAAGAACCAATTCAATGGTTAACAAATACTAAATACATCTTAGCAATCGTTATTATCGTACAGTTATGGATGAGTTTAGGTGTTAACTTCTTGTCACTAGTTGCGGGTCTTAAAGGTGTTGATAAAACACTATATGAAGCTGCAGCTGTTGACGGTGTTAAAAATAGATGGCAAGAGTTATGGTACATCACACTTCCTAGTATGAAACCACAACTTGTGTTTAGTGCCGTTATTCAAATTTCAGGTACTTTAGGTATCGGATCAATTACTGTATCACTAGCGGGCTTCCCATCAGTAGACTATGCAGCCCATACGATTGTAAACCACTTACAAGACTATGGTAACTTGCGTTTCGAAATGGGTTACGCTTCAGCTATCGCAACCTTATTATTCTTAGCATCAATCGGACTTAATAAGTTGATCAGAAAGATCATTAGTAAGGTAGGTGAATAAGATGGCAGAAAAGATTAAAAAAGTTAGAGTAAAGCGTTCTAAACGCGATATTAACGATATCAAGTCTGCTAGAATTGATTCGCGCCCATTCTCAGAAATTAGTAATTCGAAGGTATATCGTAGATCAAAGAAAAAGAAAAGAGTAAACCGTTCAACAGGTGGTGATATTGCCCTAATCGTATTCTTAGCGATTTGTGGAATATTTAGTTTCTTACCATTATTACTAACAGTTAATAATGCGTTCAAACCACTTGATGAATTATTCTTATTCCCACCAAGATTCTTCGTTCGTAAGCCAACACTTGCAAACTTTGAAAACTTGGCTAATGCGCTAACTAGTTCACTAGTTCCATTCTCAAGATATTTCTTCAATACTATATTAATTACAATCGCCGGAACATTTGGTCACTTATTAGTTGCTTCAATGTGTGCATACCCACTAGCAAAATATAAAGTACCTGGTGGTGCATTCATTCTATCAATTATCACTTTATCATTAATGTTCCCTGGTAGTGTTACAGGTATCCCTCGTTATATCATTTTCAACTGGTTTGGAATGATTGATACCCACTGGTCAATAATCTTACCTGCCCTACAATCATCCCTTGGTCTATTCTTAATGAGACAGTTTATGGTTGGTGTACCAACAGAACTTCTAGAATCTGCCAAGATCGATGGTGCTGGTGAGTTTAGAATTTATTGGAAAATCGTTATGCCTCTAGTTAAACCTGCTTGGTTAACTTTAATTATCTTATTAATCCAAGATCTATGGTCTGCAGATGGATCAAGTTATATCTATCGTGAAGATTATAAGTTAGTAAGTTATGCCTTAAGCCAGATTTCAGCTGGTGGTCCAGCCCTAGAAGGTATTTCAGCTGCCGTTAGTTTAATTATGATTTTAGTACCAATCCTTGTATTCATAATTTCTCAATCACAAGTTATGGAAACAATGGCTCATTCTGGTATGAAGTAGGAGTAAGTTTTATGAAAAGAATTATCTCTAAAATCTTCATTCTAGTTTTAGCCGTTAGTTTACTTGGTCTCGGATTACACAGTAAGGCAGCAACTGGTTATTCATATGACCACAATAAAAAAATTATTTATTCAGCAGAAGGCTTAATTTATGACCACAGCTTCGATGGTAAATCATTAGGTATTGGTTATAGTGGACTTACTTCTCCTGAAGACTTCTTCATCTTCAATCATCCAACTACAGATGAAGTGAAGATGTACTTAACAGATTCAAAAGCAAACACAATATATGTATTAGATACAACATTTAATAAGATTGATGCATACAATTCATTTGTTTTAGATGTAGCTAAATTTAATGATACACAACTTAAAGCAATGAAGAGTAATGGTGCTTCTATTGTAGTAAGTTATGAAAAAGCTGATAGGATTGTAGAAGACTTTTTGAAAGATTTAAATAAATCAATCAAAGCTAATGGATTTATGCCACAAAATGGTATTGAAATTAGTGGCGGTACTAAAGTCACTACAATTAGCGCATCTAACTTCTACGAAGCTACTAAATATATTTTAGTAGGTAAAGGAACAAGTGATGAAAACTGGGATAGTACTGCTAAAGGTCTTTTAGAAGTTGATAAAGCATTCACATCAAAATGGTTATGGTATTTATCATATGCTCAAAGCACTCATTTAAGTAATGAATACTTACTTGGTGCATGTAACAAAGCAGGCTTGCTATATGATTATAGCGGTGCAACAGCAGAAGTATATGATGTAAGTTCAGCAAAGATGTTAGCTAATAACATTGCTAACTTAATCAATTACTCTAGTGAAACAAAACACGGTGTAGAAGGTAATAGCTATGTAGCTTCAAACTTCGCAAATAAAGAAGCAACTGAAGCTAAGTTAGTAGAAGATTGTGGTGCAATGTCACTAAATGCTATTAGAAATGCTGGTACTTATACAATCGGTTTAGCTAACCCTAAATCAGCATATCGTAGTGTTATCACTAAGTTTGCAGATGAATCATTAGATAACCGTGATTTCTTATACATTTGTGACTACGATAATAACCAAGTATTATGTATCGATTCACAAACATTAGAAATTAAGATCGTTATTACTAACCCTAACGAATACGAAAATGTATTAGTATTCGACGCGCAAGTATTCCAACCTCAAAAAGTTGTTACTGATAACGCTGGTAGAATTTATGTTATCGCTAATAGTGTCTTTGAAGGTATTCTTCAATTCGATGCTGATGGTATTTATAAACGTTTCACAGGTGTTAACAACGTAACATTAACTGCTTGGGATATCTTCTGGTTATCAGTATCAACTGAAGCCCAATACGAAAGTAGAAAATCATATATCAATACGACATTTACAAGTATGGCAGTAGATGTAACTGGTACATTTATTTATAGTACTGCTTCACCTATTACTAACTCAAATGGTAGTGTTAACTCTACAGCAATGATTAAGAAACTTAATCCAGCTGGAAAAGATGTACTACGTCGTAACGGATATGCTCCTCCTCAAGGTGACTTGACATATGTAGCTGACACTGCAAATGGTGCAGAAATTGCTGTTGGTCCATCAAGCTTTAACGCAATCGCTGTTAATGAATATGGTATGTATACAGTCGTTGATAGTAAACGTAACCGCCTATTTACATATGACAACGAAGGACATCTACTTTATATCTCAGGTGAAAGCGGAAAATACACTAACGTATTAGATGCTCCTGTTGCTATTCAATATTATGGCGATGATATCATCGTCCTAGATAAGAATACTAAAGAATTAAAAGTATTCGTATCAACTGAAATCGGTGGTTACATCAATAAAGCCGTAGAACTAGAATACAAAGGCGATATTGATAGTGCAGCAGAATACTGGAAGAAAGTTATCAAATTCAATGCTAACTACGAATATGCATATGTTGGTGTTGGTAAGAAGTACTTAAAAGATAAAGAGTACAAGACTGCAATGCAATACTTCAAGAATGGTTCTAATAAATTACAATACTCTGAAGCATATAAGTTATATCGAAATAACATCATCAAGAAATATGCTCCTCCAGTATTATATGTAATTGTAGGACTAGTAATTGTTCTAGTTGTATTCAAGATTGTTAGAAAGAAGCTAGGTAAGAACAAACCTAAAGAAGAATTAAATATGGGTGAGGACGAATAATATGGAAAAAGAAGTATTAGATTCTCAACAATTAAATAAATCTTCTGAAGAAACAAAGGAAAGCAAAGCTAAGAAGTTCTTCGGCGTTCTTAAAAGATTTTGGAAATATTTCGTAGAAGAATATATTAAGTTTCCACTATATATTCTTGCCCATCCAATGAAGGGTTTCATGATGTTCCAAAGAGAACATCGTGCAAAATGGGGTCCAGCAATCTTTTATGCCGTAGTTGTTATCATTATTAACATCTTAGACTTCCAATATGTTTCGATTGAAATTCGTGACCGTGATTTGAAGAACTTAAAGTTCTTCGCCCAAATCACATATATCGTAGGACCCATCTTACTTTATACATTTGCTAGTTGGGCATGTACTACCATCCTTGATGGTAAAGGTAAATTAAAAGAAATATTCTTAATGACATGCTATTCATTATTCCCACTTGCTTGGTGTAGTGGAATTGCCTTAGCATTAAGTAATATTTTAACTGGTACAGAACTTGCCATTTACCGTTTGATTTATGCTCTAGGTTATGTATTAATGGGTTATATGATCTTTACGGGAATGATTACTATTCACGAGTTTGGATTAGGTAAAACACTGTTTTCTTTAATTCTTACATTAATAGCGGCAATCGTAATTGTCTTTGTCATTTTATTAATGTATGAATTGTTCCAAAAGATGTTCGGTTTTCTTTATACTTTGTATACTGAAATAACGCAAAGAGATCTTTTGAGGTTCCGAAAATGATGCGATTTTTAAAAGCTAAATTCATCATTCCGGCTTTAATTGTAATCCTTGCAGTTATCGTAGTACTTTTATATTTTGTTGGTGCTTTAAAAGCTAACGCTAAATCATTTGATAATATTCCATTTGATTTATCAAAGTTTGTGGTTGCTAGTGAACAAGAAACACTTAACAAAAATAAGAAGATAGCTGAAAATGCTAACTTCATTATGTATTTTGATGAAGACACAACAGTTGTAACTATCGAAGATAAGACTACTCATAAGCTTTATACAACTGCTATCCCATCTGAAGCTAACGCCGAAGGTGAATATGTAGCAGAAGGTCAAGATACAGGCTTACTTGATAGTGAAAATAATCCAATTTTAGAAAACGTAGATAAGAAATCATTAATGTCTAACTTCATTCTTTACTACATTAAGAAAGATGGTAAAGAAAGCGGAAGTAGCTTAAACGTTATTGAAAATAGCGTTGCCTTCAAGAATGAATTAATTGGTGAATACGAACGTCATTATTCATTCTATGAAAACCAAGAAGAAGGCTTAGTTCAAGTATGTTATGACATTGGTAAATTCTCATCAATTTCAGCTTATTTCCCTTCAAAAGCTAAAAAGACTGATTGGGATGACCTAATCAGAGGTAACATTAGATTTGAAGAAAGAATTACTAGTCAAAAAGAAACTGGTTATATTTCATATACTGGTCGTGCTTATTGTTATGGTGATGATATTCTAGAATATCTTCAAAATAATGATTTACTAGATTATGAAACTGAACCAAGACTTACTGATCCTAAAGAAAGAGAATATTTAGTAACTCTAAATCCTGATAATCTTCTTTATGATACATATGGAACATATTTAAATTGTGAAGGTTCACCTCTTAAATATAATCCATTCATTTCATACAACGAATGGGAATTCTTATCAAAGACATATTATCAATTGGGTGTTTCAGATACAATCGTTGATGAAAACGGCGAAGCTGTTAGATATTACGGTGTTGATAAAATGTCTACAAACATCGCTCGTGAATTATATAATTACTTATACACAAAACATATTCAAACAGTAGAAAAAGTAGTTGGTAGTACAACTGAAACTGTTCAATTAAAATATGATAATGGTGAATATGTATACCGTGGTGGTTTCCATGCCCGCGATGAAGAAGGTAATTATTTATATGAAACAGATGAAGAAGGTAACTTAGTTCCTGTTCAAGGCTTCTATAACGTTGAAATGGTAGAAGAACAAGATATTTACTTTGGTGTTGATGCCGATGTTACACTTCCTGTATTTAGAGTAGCTTTACAATTCAAGCTAACTGAAAAAGGTTTAGAAGTATCTGTTATTCATGATTCATTATTAGATTCATCAAATTGGACTAAAGATGATAACAAGATGTATAACGGTAAATGTAAGATCGCACGTATTGAAATGGCACCAATGCTTGCTTCTTCATATGTAGCAACAGATGGCGCTGGCCAAATCATCTTACCAGATGGTAGCGGCTCAGTTATTGAATTCAATAACCACGCCGAAGACCGTGGCGCATCTGCTTACAACCATACAATTTATGGTCCTGATGAAGTATTCTTAGTAAATAACCAAACAGCTCAAACGCCAGATTTAATGTTCCCAATGTTTGGTTTCTTAGATAACGCAAGTAACAAAGGCGTTATGGGTGTTGTTAAGAAAGGTGCTAACCTATCTTCAATTGTAGCCGACTCAAATAGATCGGGTACACCATATAACTATGTTAAGTTTACAACTTATATTCGTGAAATCGAAAAGCTAGAATTAGCTTATGGATGGTATCGATATAAAATCGATAAATGGGCTGAATATATGTGCCCAACAGATATTGTATATGATTATTGGTTCATTAAAGGCGACGATCTAAACTACTCAAGTTTAGCTAAGGTTTATCAATCATACTTATGCGCTCAATATAATATCTTGCCATCTGATGCTACAGATAAAACAGTTGTTAACCTTAATATGGTAGGTGCTTATAGACATTACCAATTAACACTTGGTATTATCTACTACAAGAAGAGTGCCTTAACATCATTCGAACAAGCTGAAGAAATCGTTCAAGAATTAATTGATAATGGCGTCGATAAGATGGCTATATCTTATAAAGGCTGGACGCAAGATGCGCTAGAATATAAGTTACGTCGTAACTTTAGTATCTCAAGTGCCCTTGGTGGCAAGAAAGATATGCAAGATTTAAGCGCCTTCTTTGCTAGCAAAGGAATTGACTTCTATCCAGAACTTAATATCTCTACAAACAAAGGATATAAGTTAGGATTTGGTAATTCTAAATACACAGCTAGAGGTGTTGGTAATGTTGCGGCTAAAGAATATGCATACGACTTATCAAAGAATCAATACGATAAGAAATCAAAACCAACTTATTTAGTATCTCCTAAGTTCTATACTAATATTTCAGAAGTAGTATCTAAATCATTTGCAAAGACAAATGCTAATGGTATTTACTTAATTGACTTAGGAAATGAAAAGATTGGTGATTATCGTAAGAGTAATCCAATTTACGCCGAAGCTAATAAGTATTATCAAATCGATGCCATGAATTATTGGAAAGAGAATGGCTATAAAGTTCAATTAAATCGTCCATTTGATTATGCTATTGGATCTGCTTCAAGTATCGTTGGTGCTCCACTAACTACAACTTTAGATCCAATCATTAACTATACTATTCCATTCTATGAATTAGTATTAAGTGGAATTGTTGATTATAGTATGGAAATCATTAATGGTACTAATGACTATAGCGTTGAATGGTATTTAGCTAAAGCAGCTGAAACTGGATCTAACTTATATTTCCAAGTAGCATATAAAGATAATTCAATCTTGCTTGAAACAGATTATACTCAATATTACCGTGTTCATTTTGAACAATGGAAAGATACAATCATTGATATGACTACAAGATTAAATCAACTTGGAATTCATGGTGGTCACTTAGTTAAACATGAATCAATCAACGTCAATGGATTAACTATTGCGAAAGTAGAATATAGTAACGGTATTAAACTATATGTTAACACTAATAGTCGTGATGTCATCTACGATGGTAAGACTATTAAAGCATATAGTTGGTACAAGTTATAGGACTAAAGGAGGTTAAAAATGGAAGTTAAACAAGAAAAGAAATCATTTTTCCGTAACCTTGGTCATTCTATCGCAAATGGTTGGCGTAAGATGCGCAATGCCATTAGCAATTTCTTCTATAAGATAAGAAATTCAAAGTTTATGAGAAAAGTTGGTGAGATTTTATCATTCTTACCAAACAAGATCGCTAAACATATTCCTTATCGTAAAAGAAAAGCTATTTGGGGTGTTATCTTTGTCATTCCACTAGCTATTGGTTTTACATATTTCTTCTTAATTCCATTCGTCCAAATGTTCATCTATAGTTTCTCTTTTGTAACTATTGGTGATGCTGGTCTAGAACAATGGGGTGTTGGTTTTAAGAACTACATATATATCTTTACAGAAGATCCAAACTTTACAGAAAACTTCAGTAAAGCCGTATTATCAATGTTAACAGATATTCCAACCATTTTAATCTTTAGTTTATTAATGGCTGTAATTCTAAATTCTAAATTTAAAGGTAGAGCACTTGTAAGAAGTATATTCTTCGTGCCAGTTATCTTTAACTCACAAGCCGTTACTGCTGCTATTGCTAATACATCTAATTCATTAAATGCAGCCGCAAGTGCTTCAACAAACGACTTGTTTGCCCAAATGTTTAACTTTAGTACGTTCCTTCAAAACGCTGGTATTCCATACTTCTTAGTATCATTTATCGGAAGCGTTTCAACGAAGATTTACGATATTATTAGTTATTCAGGTATTCAAATTATTATCTTCCTAACAGCTATTCAAGGTGTTCCTGTTCACCTATATGAAGCAGCTAAAATGGAAGGTGCAACACAATACGATATGTTCTGGAAGATTACTTTCCCAATGGTATCACCAATGATGTTAACTTGTGCGGTGTATACAGTTGTAGATGCATTCTTAAGATCACCAATCTTATCAAGTATTCAAGCATGGTATGCAAAAGGTACAGGTACATACGGAAGTAAAACTCTAGGAACTTTATCAAACTACGGAATTAATGCTGCTATGTCAGTTATATTCTGTTTGATGAGTTTATTGATCGTAGCTATTGTGTTAGGCATATTGTCAAGGTTGGTATTCTACTATGACGATTAATGAAAGACCAGAACCTAGGACAATAAAAGAAGCAATCGCATACTTCAAAGAAGATATGCAAAATCCAATTAGAAGAAAGATTAGGCTTACAGGACTATTATCGACAATCGCATCGATCTTTAGAGCATTCTTACTACTGGGTTTATGCTTCATAATTTTAATGCCATTCCTTCAAAAAATATCTTATTCATTTAGATATGTAACTGATACTGATAACCCACTAGTTATTTGGATTCCTGAGACTTGGTCAGTAGTTAACTACAAGATCGGTCTTGAATGCTTACAATTTAGTACATCATTCTGGGTTAGTTTAACATTATCTGCTGTTACAACAGTATTACAAGTATTATCAACAGCTATCGCTGGTTACGCATTTGCAAGATTAAAATTTAAAGGAAGTACAATTTTCTTCTATATCGTTTTATTTGCTCTTGTAGTTCCAGATGAAGCATTAAAAGGAACAAGATCATTATTCTTCTCGAATAATAGATTCTTCTGGATTAACTTAATTAAGTTATCTACATACACTAGTTCATTTGTTCCATGGCAGATCATTAGAAACTGTGCTGCTGTATTCATTATGTCAGCCTTTGGCCAGGGTTTACGTAGTTCTATCTTCATTTATCTATTTAGACAGTTCTTTAGAAATGTTCCAATCGAACTTGAAGAATCAGCACAAGTGGATGGTGCAACTGTTACACAAACATTCTGGAGAGTTATGTTTCCAAATGCTAGAGGTACAATAATTACTGTCGCTTTGTTCTCATTTGTATGGCAATACAATGATTCATATTATGCAAGTATTTATGGTATCAACACTATTGCAACTAGACTTGCCAACATTTCTTCATCTTCAATTAAACTAGTTGTACAATTATATGAAGAATTTAGATTAATCTTCGGTTCAGAATTAATCGTTGACGAAAGAATGGTTGGTCTAATCGGTAATACATGTGCTTTGATCATGATGGTACCATTACTAATTGGTTACTTCTTCGTTCAAAGATTGTTTGTAGAAAGCATTGAACGTACTGGTTTAACTGGTATGTAATAAAACAAGGTTACATACTTATATTCCTAAGTGTGTAACCTTTTAAAGAGAAAGAAGGTACAAAATGAAAATTATAATTACTAAAGACTATCAAGAATTAAGCGAAAAAGCAGCTGAAATTATTATTGATTTAGTTAAGAACAATCCAAGTTGTACTCTAGGACTTGCAACCGGATCAAGCCCAATTGGTTTATATAAAAACTTAATTAAGGCTTATGAAGATGGCGTTATCTCTTTTAAAGATGTTAAATCATATAACTTAGATGAATATTGTGAACTTCCAAAACAACATCGTGAAAGTTATTATTCATTCATGCATGCTAACTTATTTGATCACATCGATATTAAAGAAGAAAATACTCATCTTCCATCAAGCGAAGGATCAGACTTACAAGCTAACTGTAAAGCATATAACAAGATGTTAAATTCTACAGTTGTAGATTTACAACTTTTAGGAATTGGTGCTAATGGTCATATCGGTTTCAATGAACCTGGTACTCCATTCAAAAACGAAACATCAGTTATTAAATTAACTGATAAAACTAGAGAAGATAACAAGAGATTCTTTGATGGCGATATCAACCAAGTTCCTAAATATGCCATTACAATGGGTATTAAGAACATTCTAAATGCTAAATCAATTTTACTTGTAGCTAACGGTAAGAATAAAGCTGAAGCTATCGCTAAACTAGTAAGTGGCGAAGTAACTGAAGACTTACCAGCATCAGCACTAAATCTACATGATAATGTAACAATTATTGTAGATGAAGAAGCAGCAAGTTTAATCGAGAAATAAAAAAAGGTCTACTCGTGAGAGTAGACCTTTTTATAATATCTTATCAATGATACCATAAGATAATGCATCTTCTGCGAACATGTAATTATCTCTTTCGGTATCTTTTTTAATTACGCTTAATGGTTTGCCAGTTGCTAGGGCTAACATTTCATTCATCTTATTCTTAATACGAATGATATGTTTTGTAGATATCTCCATATCTGTTGCTTGGCCTTGAATACCACCAAGCGGCTGATGAATCATCACTTCACTATTAGGTAAGGCACATCTTTTGCCTTTAGCACCATGTGCTAGAATAAATGCACCCATTGATGCAGCCATACCGACGCAGATTGTAGATACATCTGGTTTAATTAAATTCATTGTATCAACAATAGCCATACCAGCGCTAATTGATCCACCAGGTGAATTAATATAAATGCTTATATCTTTTTCACTATCTGTAGCTGCTAAGAATAAAAGCTGGCTTACAATACTACTAGCTAAGTTATCATCAATTTCTCCACAAAGCATAATAATTCGATCTTCTAATAATCTAGAATAAATATCATAACTTCTTTCGCCTTGACTTGATTTTTCAATTACATAGGGAATATACATATTTACCTCCACATCTATCCCATTTTAACATATCTATTATCATAGCGCAAATCGATTGAATAAAATAAAGAGACTTGGTAAAATGTATATGGAGGAATAAGAAATGAATAAAACTTTTAAAAGAATTTTTAGTTTAATGTTATTAATAATATGTAGCTTATTCTTAGTTGCCTGCGGAAATGCTAATGGCGGTGAAGAAGGCGGTGGCCAATCTCAAGGCGGAAATGGTGATAGTGGCGGTAGCCAAGCTGCTACAATAGCTAAAATCCCTGAAGCTTTACAAGGCACATATTATGGTGATGGTGTAGAAGTAGTTGTTAGTGAATCAAAAGTACAAATAACTGATGCTAATGGTGGTTTCCAACTTCTTACAATCTATGAAGAAGATGGTAGATACTATGTTAACGAAAATGGTGAAAAAATATATTGTACATTTGGTGATGGTACTGTAACTAATAGCCATGGTACATTTACAAAAGATCCAAACCATGGAACACCAGTAGATGAAAAAGTAGCAATTAAATTTGAATTAGAGATTCCAAAGCTAGAAGCTGGTGAATTTAATTTTGTGATTGTTGGCTCATTTAGCGAATGGAAATGCTTAGCAGCCAATAAACTTACTAAAGATGGTGATAAGTACACTATCACTTTAGAATTTGATAAAGATGAGACAATCGAATATAAGTACGCAATATTAACTGATAATGATAGTTTAGATAAGGTGGAACTAATGTTAGATGGTAGTGAATTACAAAATCGTAGCGTAGAAGCTACTGAAAACAAAACTATCCAAGATAAAGCAGCAAGATTTAAAAATGTTAGACTTGCTGGCGAAGTAGAAGAAATTAAAGAATTATTAGATAATACATTCTATGATAACGATAGAGGTGCAGTTCACCAACTTGCATTTGATCAAGCAAGTGGTAAATTAACTGTATCATATAGCAAAGCTGAAGGTAAATCTTGGGCATGTATCATTAGACCATTAGAAGATGGTGTAAGTGGCAGACTTGATTCTGTTACATTTAAATTTAAGGGCGAAAGTGGTGTAGAATACTTATTCAAACTTGAAGGTGGCGATGGAGACCAAGAAGAAATGGTTATTGGTACTGGTGAAGTACAAGAATATGTTATGAAAGTATCTGAGTCAGCTAGAAACTCAGCAAGGCTTGTTATCTTTGGCCATAGAGGCCTTACAGGTACATCAACTGATCCAGTTGTTGGTTCATATGAATTAATTTCAATCAAAGCAACTTTAAAAGAACCTACTCCAGAAGTTCCAAGAGAACCAGGTGAAAACCCAATTCACATCTTAGCAATCGGTAATAGTTTCTCTGATGATGGTTTATGGTTACTTTATAATATCTTAGAACAATTAGGATATGATGATATCATCGTAGCTAACCTTTATATTGGTGGATGCAGTGTAGCTACTCATAAATCTAATTTAGCTAATGATGTAGCAGCATATACATATCGTATTAACCAAGATGGTACTTGGGTAAATAAGAATGGATATAAAGCATCTAAAGCATTAGAATCACAAACTTGGGACTATATCTCGCTTCAACAAGCATCTGATTATAGTGGTTTAGTTAACCAATATAATGCTAGCGATATCGATTATATTTACGAATATGCGCTAAATATTGCGAAAGTTAAAAACCCTAACGTTAAAGTTGTATGGCATATGACTTGGGCTTATCAACAAAACTCAACTCATTCTGCATTTGTAAATTATAATAAAAACCAAATGACAATGTATAATGGTATTTTAAATGCAGTACAAACTGTTATTGTACCTGATCTAAATAATCCAATCGTTGTACCAAGTGGCACAACTATCCAAAACTTAAGAACAACATTCTTAGGAGATACAATAACTCGTGATGGTTACCACTTAAATGAAGCATTTGGTCGCTATGCAGCTGCTCTAACTTGGGCAATCAAACTAACTGGTAAAGATATTACTAATATCAATAGACCAGCAAGCGTGTTAGCAAAGCATGATGCATTATGCAAAGAAGCAGCAATGAATGCTTGTGCTAAACCATTTGAAGTAACTAATTCAGTTTATACAGAAGATACTAACCAAGTAGTTATAAATTATGATAATTATACTTTACTTGATCAAGCTGATTATATAATTGGTAATGGTTATTATAATTCAGGCGACGCTTCTAAATTCTTAACACCAATCCAAGATGGATCTGATTTCTGTAATAAATTCATAACTACTAAATTATTTACTCCAGTTGATTTACCAATTGGTAGTATCATTGTAGTAGGAGATGGATATCAATACCGTCCTGAAGGCTGGATTGATGAAGCAAAACAAACAAATAGAAATGGTAATACTACCGAAAAGATTATCGTAGTAGATGAAGCTTGGTGGTCTAACTACATTTACCGTGCATTCAACTTATCTAAACTTGATGGCACAGTACTAGTAAATGACTACTACACTGCGGCTTTAGAAAACTTCAAGATTTATATTCCTAAAACAAATTAAAAAATAGAGTAACACCAAATGGTGTTACTCTTTTTTAGGTGGGTCTTGAAATAAAAATGCTTAAGTGTTATAATGGATTAAATCGTAGATAAAGAAGTAGTAACAAATGATTATTTATTTAGAGAGAAGTGGGTTGGTGCAACACTTTTAAATGACTTTGTGAATTCGTCTTTGGAGAGGTACTAATCATACCCGCTAGCAAGCGTTAAAAGTAAATGAAGCGAAAAGTAACAATTATAGTGTTTACTTTTAATTAAGGTGGTACCGCTAGAAATCTAGTCCTTAAACTATATGTTTAAGGCTTTTTTTAATGAATGGAGGCAAATATGGAAACTGAAGAATTATTGAAATCTTTGGAGGAAGAAGCGAATCTTGCGATTGATAATGCAAGTCAAGTTCAAGAAGTAAATGAAGCCAAGGCGCAATTTTTGGGCAAAAAGAGCAAACTAAACGCTCTTATGGCAACAATGCGCGATTTAAGCGCTGAAGGTAGAAAAGAGTTAGGTGAAAAGATCAATTCTTTTAAAACAGCTCTAGAAAATAAGGTTAGAGAAAAGATTCAAGCATTAGAAGATGCTAAGATTAATGCGATGCTTGCATCACAAGAAATTGATGTTACCTTACCTGGTAAACAAATAATGGATGGTAACTTACACCCACTTACTAAAATATATAGTGAGATTGAAGAGATATGTTCTTCAATGGGCTTTAAAGTAGCTGATGGACCAGAAGTAGAATGCGATTTATATAATTTTGAAATGCTTAATTTACCTAAAGGTCATCCTGCTCGTGAAATGCAAGATTCATATTATATTACGGAAAACATGTTACTTCGTACGCAAACTTCTCCAGTTCAAATTAGAACACTACTTGCGGCTAAAGGTGAGCCAGTTAAAATCATTTGCCCTGGTAAAGTATATAGACGTGATAATGATGATGCAACACATTCTCATCAATTCATGCAATGCGAAGGATTAGTAGTTGGACCTAATGTTACGATGGCAGACTTAAAAGGTACTTTACAAACTATTTTCAGAAAATTATTTGGAGAAGATGTAAAGGTTAGATTTAGACCATCATTCTTCCCATTTACGGAACCTAGTGTAGAAGTTGATTTCTCATGCTTCAAATGCCATGGAGAGGGTTGCCCTTTATGTAAACAAAATGGTTGGATTGAAGTATTAGGTGCCGGAATGGTTCATCCAAATGTTTTAAAGATGGCTGGATATGATCCAGAAAAGATGCAAGGATTTGCTTTTGGTATTGGAATTGAAAGAATCGCAATGCTTAAATATGGGATCGATGACATCCGTAACTTCTATAACGATGATGTTAGATTCTTAAAGCAATTTTAGAGGTGAATAACTATGCGAGTAAAATTAGAATGGTTAAATGAATTAGTAGATTTAACAGGCTTATCAGTTAAAGAAATCGTAGATAAAGTAAGCTTATATTCAATCGAAGTTGAAAACTTAGAAAAGTTAATCCCTGCTAGTAATCTAGTTATCGGTCATGTCTTAACAAAAACTCCTCATCCAGATTCAGATCACTTAAATGTCTTAACAGTTGATGTAAAGACTGAGGTGCTTCAAATAGTATGTGGAGCACCGAATGTAGAGGCGGGGCAATATGTAATTGTTGCTTTAGTTGGAGCTGAACTTCCTGGTGGTAAAATCAATGCATCTAAAATTAGAGGTGTAGAAAGCTTTGGTATGTGCTGTTCATTAGCTGAACTTGGAATTGAAGCAAAGTATATTCCTGAAAAGTTTGCAAATGGTATTTATTATTTTGAAGATGGGGCAGAAATCGGCAGTGATGCTTTGAAAGCATTAAATATGGATGATTATGTAATCGAATTAGGTATTACCCCAAATCGTGGCGACCTACTTAGTATGTTAGGTGTAGCTTATGAATTCTCAGCTGCTTTTAATAGACCACTTAAACCGCTTAAGTATGAATATAAACGTAGCGAAAGTTTTGATAAAGAATTAAGCGTTAAAATCGAAGCTGATGCATGTTTATCATATTATGCGCAAGTTATTAGAGATGTTCATATTAAAGAATCACCTAGATGGTTGAAATCTAGATTAATCGCTTTTGGTGTTAGACCAATTAATAATGTAGTAGACATTACTAATTATATTTTAGCATTATTTGGTCAGCCTCTACATTCATTTGATTACGATGTATTAGGTAATAAGATTGTAGTAAGATACGCAAAAGCGAATGAAACTATTACTACTCTTGATGATATTGAAAGAAATTTAGAGCCAACTGATTTATTAATTACAGATGGTGCTAAAGGGGTTGCCCTAGCTGGTGTAATGGGTGGCTCTAATTCAGATATTAAAGATACAACTAAAAATGTTTTAATTGAAGCAGCTATCTTTGACCCAATGACAGTTAGAAAGACAGCAGCTAGACTAAACTTACATTCGGAATCATCAATGCGTTTTGAAAGAGGCGTTGATTTAAATAGAACTAAGTTAGCCCTAGATTATACAAATTACTTATTTGTTACGCTAGCTGATGCTAAAATTGATAAAGCATGGGTACATGCCGGAATTGAAGAACTTCCTGATACAGTAGTAAAACTATCAAGTTACAACGTAAACCACTTACTTGGTACTAATATTGAAACTAAAAAAATCGTTAAGATTTTAGAAGATTTAAGATTTAAAGTAAAAGTAGATGGCGATACCTTAGAAGTAAGCGTACCTTCACGTAGACCTGATATTGCTATTATGCAAGATATCGTAGAAGAAGTCGGTAGACTTTATGGTTATGAAAACTTACCAGCAACTACTCCTACAGATAGCTTAGTCGGTGGGCTAAATAATATGCAAACTAATGAAGCTAAGATAAAAAATACTTTATCTGGTTTAGGTTTATATGAAGCAATTACTTATTCACTAGTTAACGAAGAACAAAATAAACAGTTTAATTATAATCACCTAGATTTAGGTAACATTAAATTATTAATGCCTTTGACTGAAGACCGTAAAGTTTTAAGAAAATCATTACTACCTTCTTTAGTTGATGCATGTAAATATAATGTATCTAGAAAATGTAAAGATTATTCAGTATATGAGATTGGTAAAGTATACTTTGATAATACAGCAAACGCTAAAGATTCTTATTTAGAAGAATACCGCCTTGCTGGTATTATGAGTGGAACATTCTCATCAACTTTACATTCTGGAAAACTAGAAAAAGTTGATTTCTATTTAGTAAAAGGTATTATTGATCACTTGTTCAATAAGTTTGATCTAAAACTAGAATATAAACCAATTGATAAAGAAGTAGTAGAGCTTCATCCAAATCGTAGTGCTACTGTTTTATTTGATGGTAAACCAATTGGTTTTATTGGCCAACTTCATCCAAAGTATGCCCGTGAGAATGGTTTAGATGAAACATATGTTTATGAATTAAAGATTGACTGGTTACTTGATTATGTGGAACCGATTAGAAAATATGCACCAATCAATAAGCTACCAAGTGTCGAAAGAGACTTAGCGCTTGTTGTTAAGAAACAAGTTCTAGCCAGTGATATTATCGCTTCAATTAGAAAGAGCGAAAAAGAATTATTAAGCGATGTTAAGGTATTTGATGTATATGTTGGTGAAAAAGTAGCAAGCGATGAAAAGAGTATTGCTTTAAAACTAATATTCACATCACAAAGTCAATTGACTGATGAAATAATAAATGAAAAGATTAAGAAGATTCTAAAAGATTTATCATTTAGAGTAGGAGCAAAATTAAGAGAAATTTAGGAGAGAAACATGGCTACTATCCATATGTTAGTTGGTATCCCCGCAAGTGGTAAATCAACTTATGCTAAAGAGTTAGCAAGAAACCTTAATATTCCGATTGTATCTAGTGATGAAATGCGTAATCTTCATCCTGACGTACAAGAAAAAGATATCTGGCCACTAATATATAATGAATGCATTAGACTAGTTGAAAATGGTCAAGACTTTATATATGATGCAACTAACATTACTCCTAAAGTTAGAACTAATTTTAAAAATATAATTAAAGAACATACAAATGATTTTGTAATTGGTACTTACTTTTTTGATACCGATCCAAAAATTTGTTATGATCGAGCAATAAAGAGGAATGAGATGCCAGGAGAAAGATATATTCCGCCTGAAGTAATCTTATCGTATGGCGATAAAGTAATAGCGCCACAGGATGATGAAGGATTTATTTTTAGAAAGGTTATTAAAAATGATTCAAACAATTAAAAATAAAAATGTAACTTTAGAAATAGATAGCTTAGGCGCTGAAGCCCTTCATTTTACTTGTAAAGGTATTAATTACTTAAGAGAAAGAGATGAAGTGTGGGATCGCACTGCACCAATTCTATTTCCAATCGTTGGTAGATTAAAAGATGGGTATGCTTTTTATGATGGTAAAAAGATAACTTTAGGTGTGCATGGCTTTGCTGCTCATCGTGAATTTAAAGTGGTTGATAAAAAAGAAAATGAAATAACACTATATGATAAGTATGATGATGATACTTTAAATATTTATCCATTTAAATATGAATTATATGTTACATATAAATTAAATAAGAAATCATATGATACAATCATCAAAGTAAAAAATATTGATAGCGTAAGTTATAAATATAATATTGGTGGTCACCCCGGAATTGTATGTCCTTTATTTAAAGGGGAAGAGTTTAATGATTATCATATTAAATTTAATAAAAAAGAAACATTTCCATCACCTAGTATTGTAAATGCATCAATGTTAGACTTTGATCATCCTAGCTTTGAATTTATCAATATCGATCGTATCGATCTAGATTACAAATATTTCTTAGTTGATGCTATTGTTAATCGTAATTTAAAATCTGATGTTATATGTTTATTAAATAATGATAACTACGGTATTAAATTCACATATAATGGTTTTAATACAATCGCCTTTTGGACTAGACCTGGTGCCAAATATTTATGCTTCGAACCATGGCATGGCTATGCAGACTTATATGATACTAATCAAGATTTCTTAACTAAACCGGATTTAATTGAAATTAAGCCAGGTGAAGAAAAAGAAGTATCATTTAATATTGAAATAGTATAGGTAAAAATATGTTATATACAATTAATAATGATCACATTAAATTAGAAGTAGATAACCATGGAGCAGAAGTCAATAGCTTAATTATAAACGGCCTAAGCGTTATTAGACAAAAAGATGAAGCTTGGGGAAGAAGCGCTCCATTCTTATTTCCCATCGTTGGTTGCTTAAAAGATGGTTATACTATTATTAATAATCAAAAATACAATATTACTAAACATGGATTCTTAAGAGATCATGATTTAGTCTTAGTTAGTAAAACAAGTGATTCACTAGTATTTATGGATACATATAATGATTCTTCATTTAAGATGTTTCCATTTAAATATGAATTATATGTTACATATAAACTAGATGGTGAAAAATTAGTAACAACTCTTAAAGTTAAAAACATCGATAAGGTTAGTTATAAATATAATATTGGTGGTCATCCTGGATTTAGATGTCCACTAAATGAAGATGAAGAGTTTGGTGATTACAAAATTGTATTTGAAAAAGAAGAATCATTTGTAACTCCTTCATATCCTGATGGGTTAATGGATTTTAATAACTATTTAGCTAAATATGATCACATCGATCATATCGATTTAAACTATAAACTATTTGAAATAGATGCTTTAGTTATTAGAAATATTAAATCAAGAACAGTATGTTTATTAAATAAAGTTAATAAAGGTATTAAATTTAGTTTTAAGGGCTTTAATACACTAGCCTTATGGACAAAACCAAATAATAAATATATTTGTTTAGAACCATGGTGCGGATATGATGATTTAGTAGATTCGAATCATTCATTTGAATCTAAAGCTGACCTAATTGAAATTAAGCCAGGCGAAGAACAAGAATATTCTTATATTATAGAGTTAACAGAAAAGACAAAGTGATAATCACTTTGTCTTTTTATTTACGATTATATAGTTCATCATAACTAATCATATCCACTTTTATATCGCCATCTACTGGGATAGTATAGATTAGATATTTTCTTTCAGTTGTTAAGGTTTTACAATCTTTGTTTGCTTCCATTAAATCTTTAATAGTTGTCCATCTTTCTAAATACCAATAGCTATTAGTAATGATAGCATGTTTTGGTTTATATATAGCTAGAGCTTCTTTAGTGTTACAGCCACTTGTACCATGGTGTGGCACTTTATAGATATCCATTTGGCAGCCTAGTTCTTTTGCTATCTTTAAATTGACATAAGATAGATATTCAATGCCGGCATCATAGTCAGCTATATCGCTACCTAAGAAGATATTTTTACCATTAACGTTAGCGTAAAGTGGAGAAGAATTTCCATTTTCGCTTAATAAACATTGATGATAACAATAGGCATCTTTATCTTCATACGCTTGTCTTACATAGTTTCTTGTTCTAAATGCTTTAAACTTAAATTTTCCGCATTCAATCCCTGTAGTATTATCGCTTACAATTTCCGCCACTTCACACTTTTTCTTAGCTAATTCTAAAATCTTTTTAAATTGATAATTGGCATCGAAATGATATTCATCATCTAGACCTGGTTGCTTGTTACCTGATCCATCATCGCCATCGCAACCGCTATATTCTTGGATAAAGAACTTCTTAACATTATATGTTTTTAAGATAGCTTCTGATCCGCTATAGTGATCATAATGGAAATGACTTACATAAACAAACTCTAAATTTTTAACGCCTAGATAATCAAGATAGGCTAAAGTCTTGTTTAAGTGATTTACTTCGCCTGTATCCACAAGCGCATATAAGCCCTCGCTTTCTACTAAAATACAATCACTCCAAATGTAATTCATGAAATGTAGTTTTTCCATATTTGTACCTCTAAATTAATACCATTATACAAAAATATATTATTATTCTCAACCAATAACATATATTATTTTGTAAATTGAATATGGGATAAGAAAATGATATAATCTAAATATGAAGAAAATATTAACGATTAGCCTATTATTATTTATTTTACTAGTTTTTAGTGGGTGCGGAACAAGTTATGTAATGGCAGCTTCATCAACTGAAGAGAATGCTGTCCATAACCATTATAAATTTGGTGCTTTTAAAGGTGTTTACACTTTTAAAAAAACAATTAGCGAAGATACAACCGTCCGCATTGTTACTTATACCGAAATTGAAGATGTCTTATACATTAAAATTAAAGCATCAGGTGAAGTAATTCATACGATGGAAGTAACAAAAGACACTAACGATACATACTATATCGATTTAGAAAGAGGAAACTATGAGTTTTCGCTAAGTAGTGAAAATGTATTTAAAGGCGAATTATTATTTGAATGGAAATATGAGAAGTAGGTAGATTATGGGAAGAAATATTATAACAATTGATGTTGGTAATTCTAATACAAGTATTGTGGTAATTGATTACCAGAATAAAGATATCAAGTGGAGTCAAAAATACAAAGATGATGACGCAAAAAAAGCAACACTTTGCAAAGACTTTTTGAATTTAAAAGACAAATTTGTACCTCTTGCTGCTGTAATTAGCAGCGTAGTGCCTGATGTGGATAAAAGAATCAAGGCAGCACTAAAAGAAGTAGATATTCCTTGTATGTTTATTAAGCCATCAGAGCATGAAGACTTACTAAAACTTGATGTACTTGGTAAATACGAGTTAGGCGCTGATATATTCTGCGGTTGTGTAGAAAGCGCAAGACGCTTTAGATCATCAATTACAATCGATATGGGCACTGCTACCACAATAACTTTAGTAAAAGATAATACATTGCTTGCTTGTGCAATATACCCAGGCACTCAAGCAGCATTTAAGAGCTTGTGTGATGCAACTGCTCTGCTTAACTATACTGAAATTAAAGAACCAGAACGCTTTATTGGTGGAAATACTGAAGATGCTTTAAGAACTGGTATGTTATATGGAACAATTGGGGCTTTAAAAGAAATAATTGCTAAGTATAAATCATATGTTAAAGATGCGAAAGTTGTCTTTAGCGGTGGAGCTGGAAGGCATTTCTTCGATTATTTCGATGGTTGTATTTATGAAAAAGATTTAATCCATTTAGGACTAGCTTATATTTATATGAAAAAGGTGGTTAAAGCAAAATGAGAATAAACTTATTATTAATCGAAAATAACATTCCACTTTGGGGTTGGATATTAATCGTACCCGTTTGTTTAATCGTAGTGCTAGCAATTGTTGCTTTTATTATTAGATTTACAAAAACGATTAAACTAAATCGTAAAGGTAAAAAATTAGCACCAATTGCTAATGAAGATTTACTTCTGGCATATGGTGGAATGGAAAATATTGAATCAGTATCTAAAGAGATGACTAGACTTACAGTAAGTGTAGTTGATTTAGAAAAAGTTAATCCCGAAAGAATTAAAGAATTAGGTGCTAAAAATGTCCTTATTATGGGCAACCAAGTTAAAAGCACTTATGAAGATATTGATAATGCATATGCTAGTTTAAATGGAGGTAAATAATGAATATTCAAGATAAAGCTATTCAAACTCTAAGAGTTTTATCAGTAGAAGAAATTAATGCGGCTAATTCTGGTCATCCAGGAATTGCCTTAGGTGCTGCTAGTTTAATTCATAGCTTATACTATCATGCAATGAACATTGATCCAGCTCATTCTAACTGGATTAATAGAGATAGATTTGTATTAGCTGGTGGCCACGGATCTAGCCTACTTTATAGTATGCTTCATTTAGCAGGATATAAAGTATCAATTGATGATTTAAAGGCATTTAGAAAACTTCACTCTACTACTCCAGGACACCCAGAACTTGGTGTTACTGATGGTGTTGATGTATCAAGCGGTCCTCTTGGCCAAGGCCTACCAACTGCAGTTGGTATGGCAATCGCCGAAGCCCACCTACATGCGAAATTCCCAAGTGTAATTGATCATTATACATATGTTATTTGCACTGATGGTGAATTCCAAGAAGGCGTAGCATATGAAGGAATGAGCTTAGCTGGTAGGCTTGGTTTAAATAAACTTATTTGTTTATTTGATTCTAATGATATTCAACTTGATGGGGAAGTTAGTGTATGCTTTAACGAAGACATCAAGAAAAGAATGGAAGCGTTAAACTGGAATTACGAATTAATCGAAGATGGCAATAATGTGGAAGCAATAGTTGATGCTATTAACCGTGCTAAAGCGCAAGATAAGCCAACAATGATCGAATGTAAAACAGTTATTGGTTATGGATGTGTAAGTGAAGGCACTAGCAAATGCCACGGCAATCCATTAGGCCAAGATGAAGTAAATCGATTAAGAGGCTTACTAGGCGGAGATGCCTTTGATGTAGATGATGATGTAAAGAAATATTATAGTGAGATTGCGAAAAAAGGTAGCAAACTTTATGCTAATTGGCAAAAAGGATGCAAGCAAGGCGAACTTGAAGAAGTTAACAAAATGTTTAATGGTGAATTTAATATTGACTATGATTCATTAATTAATGAAGAAGATTTTGTTAATGCCGCTACTCGTAATATTGGTGGCAAAATTTTAGACGCTCTAAATAATCTAGATTCTAGATTAATTGGTGGGTCAGCTGACTTAATTGCCTCTACTAAAGTAAAAGGTGCTGATGGCAACTTTAGCCTAGAAAACCGCTTAGGTAGAAATATTATGTTTGGTGTTAGAGAACATGCAATGGCAGCTATTTGCAATGGTATAGCAATTCACGGCGGACTTATTCCATTCTGTAGTGGGTTCTTCGTATTTAGTGATTATGCAAAACCAGCAATTAGACTTGCTGCGATGCAACATCTACCAGTCGTATATATTTTCTCCCACGATTCAATTGCAGTAGGTGAAGATGGACCTACTCATCAACCAGTAGAACAATTAACGGGCTTACGTAGCATTCCTAATTTAAATGTTATTAGACCAGCCGATGCTCATGAATGTATACAAGCATATAAGCAAGCATTCACTTCAAAAAATAACCCTACATTTATTGCTCTAACTCGTCAAAATACGGAAACCTTACCAACACATGGTGATTTAAGCAAAGGAGCATATGTAGTTAGAAGTAGTGAAGCTGATGAAGGCATCTTAATTGCAACTGGATCTGAAGTTGCTCTAGCTTTGCATGCGGCAGATAAGCTAGCTGAAATGGGTCATCAAGTTAGAGTTGTGAGCATGCCATCAATGTATTTATTTGATAAACAAGATAAAGCTTATCAAGAAGAAGTATTACCTCTAAGACTTACCAAGAGATTAGGTATCGAAATGGGAGAGGCTGCACATCTATATAAATATATTGGCCTAAGTGGTGATCTATGTAACATTAACCGATTTGGTGTAAGTGGTAAATATCAACTAGTTATGCCTGAATTTGGGTTTAGCGTAGAAAATATCGTTGAAAGATATTTAAGACTAAAATAGGTGAAGTATGAATTTCTTAGAATATGCAAAACAAAACGAAGAAAAACTACTTAAAGATTTAGCAGACTTAATTAAGTTTCCTAGCGTCTTATGCAATCAACCAGATGTAAAAGACGCTCCTTTTGGAAAACCACTTGTAGAATGTTTAAACTGGATATTAGAACAAGGAAAAAAAGCCGGCTTTAAAGTAAAAAATATCGATAATGTAGTTGGATATATTGAATATGATTCTGGCCTAGATGAAAAAGCTGAAATGCTAGCAATCTTAGGTCACCTTGATGTTGTACCAACTGGTGACTTAGATGCATGGAAATCAGATCCATTTACGGCTCGTCGTGAAGGTAACAGATTATATGCTAGAGGATCAATCGATGATAAAGGTCCAGTAATGGCAGCCTTTTATGCTTTAAAATGTTTAAAAGATAGTAACATCAAATTAAATAAAATCGTTAGAATCATTGTTGGTACTGATGAAGAAAGCGGTTCTAGATGCCTTGCTCGTTATATGCAAACTGAACGTATTCCTGATGTTGCTTTTTCACCTGATGCCGATTACCCTGTAATTTATGGGGAAAAAGGAATTGCTAGTTTTGATTTCTTAAGTGTTAAAAAAGACCCTAACATTATCTTAATGGATTCAGGTGACGTTTATAACGTCGTACCAGAAAAGGCTAGAATCGTATCTAAGTTAGATTTAAGAGCTGAATTTAATGAGTACTTAAAGAATAATAAATTTAGCGGCGAAGTAAAAGAAGTTAATGGCGAGTTTACATATATTCTAAACGGTAAAAGAGCTCATGGTATGGAACCAAGAAATGGTATCAATGCTTTAGTAAACTTATGTCATTTTGCCAAAGACTACTTTGATGATGCCATGATTAAGTTTGTATCTAAATGTTTATATGATTCAAGAATGGCCCAAGTTAACCTTAACTTTACGGATCCAGAAATGGGCGATTTAACAGTTAATGTGGCTAACTTTAAGATGGATAAAGATAATGAAAAAGTAGGTATTAATATTCGTTATCCAATTCATTTTGATTATGATAAATTCTATTTAGGTTTGCAAAATATAGCTAGTGAATTTGGCATTAAATGTGTTGCTTTAGGCAATAGTCATCCTCATTATGTAGATAAGGATTCTAGTCTTGTTAAGACATTATTTGAAACATATCAAAAGTATATGGAAGACTATACTCATAAACCAATTACAATTGGTGGTGGCACTTACGCTAGAGCATTTGATAATGCCGTTGCATTTGGTATTTTAATGCCTGGAGCAGAAGATGTAATGCATCAAGCCAATGAATATGTAGATATAGATGTACTAGTAAAATCAGTAGCGATTTTCTCAGAAGCCATCTATAAACTAGCTAAGTAGGATTATGCGTTTACGAAAACTTAAGAACCTTGATAAAAGGTTAGAAGCGAGCAAAGAATTAATCATTCAGGATGGCGAAAGTCACAAAGGAAGGTGGAAATTTTTCTTTGGTAATGATAATCCCGTTCATCTAGAAATCGGGATGGGCAAAGGTCAGTTTATCATAACGCTAGCCCAAAAAAATCCAAATATAAATTATATTGGCCTAGAAAAAGAAATTGGCTGCTTAATTAAAGCGGCCGAAAGAATCGAGGCTAGAATTCCTAACTTAATATTTGTTCATTTTGATGCTTCTAACATTTTAGATGTCTTTAGTGAAAATGAAGTTGATAAACTTTATTTAAACTTTAGTGATCCATGGCCTAAAGCTAGACATGAGAAACGTAGATTAACTTATATTGATAATTTAGAAAAATATAAAGTAATTTTAGCTAACCCATGCGATATTGAAATGAAAACAGATAATATTGGTTTATTTGAATTTAGTGTGGAATCATTTAAACAAGCTAAATTTGAGACTATTGAATTAAGTTATGATCTACATAAAGATAAAGAAAATATTATAACTACAGAATATGAAGATAAATTTACTAGTTTAGGTAATAAGATTAATTATATTCAAGTTAATTATCATAAGGAGGCAAAATGAACTGCTTAGCAATTTTAGTAAATGGTTTTGAAGATAGTGAAGCAATTACTTCAATTGATGTTTTAAGAAGAGCAAAAATTGATGTAGATGTAGCGACTATTTATCAAGACAAAATAGTTAAATCAGCCCATGGATTTAAAGTTGAAGCAAATAAAACATTAAAAGAAATTGATTATACTAGTTATGATATTTTATTACTTCCTGGGGGACCTGCGGTATTTAAAGAATTACATCAACTTGAAATTATTAGTCTAATCATCCTAGATTATGCTAAGAAAAATAAAGTTATTGCTTCCATTTGCGCAGCACCATCACTAGTTGGTAAACTTGGTTTATTTGAAGGTAAGAAATATACTTGTTTTCCTGGATGTGATTCACCAATCACTAAAGGCACAAATACCGGTAAGGAAGTTGTAGTAGATGGTAACTATATTACTGCTAGATCAATGTATTATAGTGCTGACTTTGCATTAGCTATTATTGAAAAAGTATTAGGTAGTGCCAAAGCCAAAGAAATTAAAAACCAAATTATGGGTAAGAATTAGATTAAAGGCTTACGTCTTTGTAAGCCTTTTTCTCTTGTTTAATTTAGTAATGTATGATACAATGTGTTTAATCATATTAGTATTTTTTCAGGTGAAATTATGGCTAAAAAGAGCGCTGATTTAATTGAAAAGAAGAAAATAATTAATAACAAGACTGAAGAAGTAGATATTCAAATGACTGATGTTACGGAACCTGAAGTTAGTGATATTGAAAATGGCCTATCTTCTAGCGAAGTACAAAAAAGAATTGATGCTGGTCAAGTTAATAATTATGTAGCTAAGAAAGGTAAATCGATTCCACGTATTATTGTGGATAACGTATTTACATTCTTTAACATGCTTTATTTAGGTATAACTGTCATGTTAGCTTTAGCGCATTCTTGGAGCGATATGTTTTACTTATTTATCGTTATACCAAATTTAGTAATTGGTATTTACCAAGAAATTAAAGCAAAACTAACGATTGATAAATTAAGTTTAATCACCGCTCCTCAGGCAACAGTTATTAGAGATGGAGTAGAAACGCATGTTGCTACTAACGAAATAGTATTAGATGATATCGTCATTTTAAAAGCAGGCGATCAAATCTATTCTGATGCCATAGTAGTAGATGGGGTTATTGAAGCTAATGAATCACTTCTAACAGGTGAAGCTGATGCCATTACTAAAAAGAATGGTGATACACTATTTTCTGGTAGCTTTGTATCAAGTGGCACATGTAAAGCTAGAATTGATCATGTAGGTAAAGATAACTATATTGAAAAATTAGCAGCAGAAGCTAAGAAGCATGAAGCTCCTAAATCAGAATTATTAAAAACTTTAAGAACAATCATTAAAGTAGTTGGTTTTATCATTATTCCACTAGGTGCTCTAACTATGTATATTGAAATACAAAAGTTAACGGAAGGCACAATGAGCTTATGGGATAAGATAATTGCATCAGTTCCTAGAACTTCAGCTGTAATTTTAGGTATGATTCCATCAGGATTATTCTTGTTAACTAGTGTAGCTTTATTTGTTGGTGTATTGAATCTAGCTAAAAGAAAAACATTAGTTCAAGAAATATATTGTATTGAAACATTAGCGAGAGTTGATATTTTATGTTTAGATAAAACTGGTACTATCACTGATGGAACTATGCATGTAGTGGATTGTATTGAAGTAAAGAATCCAACTGACTTTACAATTAGGGAAATCATTGGTTCAATGATGAGTGCATTCCCAGAAACTAATGCTACATCAGATGCCTTAATTAGATATTTTGATACTAACAAAGTATTAACACCAGTTAATATTATTCCATTCTCCTCAAAGAGAAAATTTAGTGCAGTTAGTTTTAAAGATCCAGAAACTAATAGTTCAATCGGAACTTTCTATTTAGGTGCACCAGAATTTGTATTAACTGATCAATATGAAAAATTAAAATCTAAAGTTGAAAGATTTGCATCACAAGGTTGTAGAGTAATCGTACTTGGTCATACTAATACGGGCTTAAAAGAAGGACAAAGTCCGAAAAACGTTAAAGCCGTTGCTTTAATTGTTATTCAAGACCACATTAGGGAAGAAGCATATAAGACAATTGATTACTTTAAACAAAATGATGTAGATGTTAAGGTAATATCAGGTGATAATCCAATCACTGTATCAGAGATCGCAAGACGTGCTGGTGTTGCTAATGCTAATAGATATATTAGCTTAGAAGGCATGACTGATGAAGAAGTAGCTGATATTGCTTTTGAATATACTGTCTTTGGCCGTGTAACACCGGTCCAAAAGAAAGTATTAGTGCAAGCATTTAAAGCGCAAAAGAAGACTGTTGCTATGACAGGTGACGGTGTAAATGATATCTTAGCTTTAAAAGAAGCTGATTGTTCAATCGCTATGGCATCAGGATCTGATGCTACTAAATATGTAAGTCAGTTAGTATTACTTGATTCTAATTTTGCTTCAATGCCACAAGTAGTAGCAGAAGGTAGAAGAGTTATTAACAATATTCAAAGAACATCTTCTCTATTCTTGCTTAAGACTATGGCAGTAATTTTATTAACAATTATTTATTTACTACTTGGTAAGTTTGTAAAACCATTCTATACTTATCCATTTGCAAAACCAAGTATGTTAATGTTAATTGAAATATTTGCGGTTGGTATTCCAGCAGCAGTGCTTGCTTTACAGCCTAACCATGAAAAAGTTAAAGGTAAATTCTTTATCAATGTCATGAAGACAGTTATCCCAGCTGCTTTAACTATCATCGTAGGCCACGGCATACTTTATGCTCTAGTAGCCCTTGGTATCTTTGATTTAAGCCAAGCACAGTTTAATTCAATTGCTATTATAATTACCAATATCGTATTCTTGTTTGTATTATTCGAACAATGTAGACCATGGACATGGTGGAAGATTGTTATATATGTTGTGTTCTTAGGAATTACCATTGCGGCATACATCTTATCAATGGCTAACGCCTTTAATGGTGCTGTATTTGAATATGTACAAGCAGTTAATTTGAATACTGGTAATCATGAATATTTATTATTACTATTCTGCTTTGCACTAGCCTCATATTACATCCTTCAAGCATTTAAAAAGATGTTAGCAACAAAGCCAAAGAAAGTAAGAAATCCATATCGTAAACAAATATAAAAATAAGTCTCCGGAAGGAGACTTATTTGTTACTTGCCCGAAATATGTTTTGACATTTTAGGATATTAGTAGTATAATCGTATAGGAATTAGGAACTAGAGGCCAAAGTTTCTAACCTTGCCGGCAACGGCCATTAGACCAAAAGGAGGGTACCAAATGAGACAATATAAAGGTATGTATATCATTCGTCCAGATTTAACTGAAGAACAAACTAAAGCAGTTATTGAAGATATCAATAATATCTTCACTACTCGCGGTGGCGAAATTTTAGAAGTTAATGAATGGGGTGCTCGTGAATTAGCTTACGAAATCAATGATTTCAAGAAAGGTTATTATGTAGTCATCTTAGTTAACGCTAATGATGATGCAGTTCTTGAATATGATCGTATTTGCAACATTCGCGAAGATGTTATCAGACACATATTAGTTAGAGAATAGTGGAGAATAGTAAATGAATAAAGTTATTTTAATTGGTAGACTTACTAGAGATCCAGAACTTAAAACGACTAATACAAATTTACCATATGTGCAATTTACAATTGCTGTAGATAGAAACTATCAAAACAAAAATGGTGAACGCCAAGCTGATTTCATCAACTGTATCGCATGGAGAGCAACAGCAGACCTAATTGGCAGATACATTCATAAAGGCAATTTAATCGGAGTTGAAGGCCAAATTCAGACTAATACTTATGATGATCCAAATAGTGGTATGCGTCGCACATCAACTAACGTGCTTGTAGAAAACATTCAATTCTTAGGAAAGAAACAAGATAACGTTAATCAAAATGTAAATCCATTTGCAGACATGGTATCACCACAATCATATAACAATCAAGGCTATAATAACCAACAACGTAATTATAATAACAACGGTTATAATAACAATTATAACAATGGTTATAACAATAATTACCAAAATAATGGTTATAATCAACAACCAAAGCCTGAACAAAAGCAAGAAAATCCATTTGATAACATTTCAAATCAATTTGATATTTCAAATGACGACTTGCCATTCTAAAATAGGAGGATTATAAAAATGCCAGGATTTCGTCCAAAGAGAAAAAAGACATGTTATTTTACAGAACATAATATTGATAAAATTGACTGGACAGATTACGAATTATTACGTCGTTATGTAACTGACCGTGGCAAAATCTTACCACGTAGAGTTACAGGAACTAAAGCAATTTATCAAAGACAATTAGCAGTAGCTATTAAACGTGCTCGTCATATGGCTTTATTACCATTTGTTAGAGAGTAGTTTAGGTGCTGTTTAAGCGCAAGCTCAAATCTTACATGGTGTACAAAAATGCCATGCCTAGCTTAGCGGTGCAATAACAAGTAAATAACAAGAAATAGATCATGCAAGAAGCATGGTCTTTCTTTATGCTTTGGGCAAGTATTTCGCAAGTTTTTTAGCAAAACAGTTTGCAAATAAACTAAAACACGACATAATACATGCGAGGCGTGTGCTGGGCTTTACATTGCAATGAGTGGCTTGGCACTTAGCTTTACATAGCAATTTGGGGCGAGGCTTTTCTGTGCATTGGAGGAGAATTGGATTTGTATCTATACAGTGCTTGTTTAAGCACAGGCCAAATGCTTCACATGAATACAAAAATCTCATGCACAGCAGCTTAGCTCATGCTTAGCACAAAACAAGTAAATAACAAGAAATAGATCATGCAAGAAGCATGATCTTTTTTTATGTAATGCTGAGCTTATTTAAGTATAAACAGTTCAATAGATTACAAATGATATTTCATTATTTGAACATTATATCAAAAAGAGACCTATCTTATACGATAGATCTCATAAATTAGTGAATCATTTAGTTTATTTGATTAGATGTTTATATTTCTTAATCATTAAAACTAATCTTATCGATAATATAATGTAAAAAACGCCTAATAAAATAATGGTTGAATAAAATAATATGTTAAGATTATCAGTCGGTTGATCGTTTGGAATGGCAGTGCGCCACTTAGCATAGTAAATATCTTCTAGAATAAAACCAGTTATTATAAACATTATTGATGTAAGAAATAGTATTAATAGGATTTTCTTATCATAAATGAATTGTTTATCTTTATCTTTTTGAATAATTGCAAAGATGGATAATCCAATATTTATAACTATGCAGCAAATACTAGCAATGATGAAAACTGTGTTGCCAGTAGTTGCAATTAATAAAGCATGGTATAAAAATGCAGGAATATTAAGAAGTAATAAATAGGTTGAAAAGTTATTATCGCGGAAGAAAAAAGTAAAAAAGAAAACCAAATATAATATTCCAGTTATAATTTCAAAAATCATCCCCATTACCCACATCATATTTCCAAATGGATAATATTCTAAAAATAAAGCAAAGAGTTGACATAATAAACATATTATTAATAAAACTCTTTTAAGCATTTTATCACTCCTTAATAAACATCTTTAGATACATTATATCAGAAAATGTTAATCTTGGATAGGTTGAATAAAAGTTACAAATGCGTTTCCAAACAAATTAATACACGATATAATGCATGCAGACGCTTGGCGAGGAGAGGCTTTTCTGTACACTAGGGGAGAATGAGGATTGTGTTTTTACAACAATCCCGCTAATTTCAACTGAAATATGGTAAAATATATATAGTAATAAGTAGGAGGCATGTAATATGGTTTATAAAATTGATGATTATTCAAAAGTTGAAAAACTTTTTAATGGGTGGCCATACCCTTATATAACTGACATATTAGATAGAGACTTATCAATTTACGCTACAAGTAAAGATAATATTAAATCTGCAGTTATTTATTTAGGTGAAGATGCTTTTTATGCAGGAGAGCCAAATAAA
>JAGCUR010000008.1 GCA_017962745.1 Bacilli bacterium
AGTTCGTAGAAGTATTTGAAAATGATTCACAAAAAGTACGTATTCATTTAGTTGATACTGCAACAGGTGCATGGAAATATGATGCTACATTAAAATTATTCACATACGCACTAACTGGCTGTGCAAAAGAAACTAATAATACTACTTATTATTTAGGTACTTATAGCAACTATACAACAATGAGTGCTTCAGGAACATCATACATTAGTGGTGATAAGATGAGCACAATTGGTGTTAGCCAATTCCCTGCATATTTTGGTGATTTAGCAGAAGTTGAAGATACTGCTAAAGAATATGAAATCACAGTAGCTACTAACTCTAGCGATAAAGCTCAAGTTAAAGAATTAAGTGCTGAAAGCGGCGTAAAAGGTTCTACATTTACATTTAAAGTAGAAGCTGAAGAAAATTATGTAATCGATTCTGTAGAAGTAAATGGTCAAGTTGTAGAAGCAACAAATGGTGTTTATACAGCAACTGTTACTGGCAAAATGTCTATTAGAGTTTTCACATCTGAAGCAGCAGCAACAGAAAAGACAATTGAAATTGATTTCACACAATTAATGCAAGAGATACCTCAAAACAAAAACGCTCGTCATTCTACAACTTCTGTTGAAGTTACAGTTCGTGGTGTTACATTTGATTTGAGAAATGTTTACCAAGCAAGTGCATCATACTTGATTTTAGCTGGTAAATTAACTGATGCAGACACTGAAGGTAATACTAGCAAAACTCCTGCTTGGATTGCAAACAGGACTCCAATTCCTGGAAAAATCATTTCAATTACAGTATACGGAAATGCCGCAGGAAACCCATCTGGCTCTGCAGTATATTATTTAGATGCATTTGAAAATGCAAAAGTTGAAGCATTAGAAACTAGCGCAACAACAATCACTGGATTAAAAGAAACTCCACTTGTTTATACTGCTGCAGAAGGTTCTAATTTATATTATTTCAACTTATCTACTACTACAGCAGCTAACGGACAAATAACTAAGATCGTCATCACTTACGAACCAGGTGAAGCTCCTCAACCTGCTCCAACATTAACAGGCGTATCAGTTAGTGGTGCCGCAAATGTAGATTTAGTATTAAATGCAGAAACTGGTTTATATGAAGGAACATTCTCAATTGAAAGACAATGGGGAAGAGCATACTTCAAAGAAGTTTATAGCGATGGCACAAATGTTGCATTAACATATGCAAATGCTACATTTGCTGGAAATGGTATATTACATGAAAAAGCAGGTGGATCTCCTGAAAACAACCAACTATATGCTGATACAGATGATATGGTTGCAGCAGGTGAATTCTGCTATGGTATATCTACAAAGACAAACTATGTAGTATCATACAACCCACAAACAAAGACATTAACAGTTGATGTTGAAGAACCTGGTGCTGATGCCACACTTGTTGGTGTATCAGTTGTTGGATCTGCAAATGCAGACTTAGTATTAAACGAACAAACTGGTTTATACGAAGGAACATTTACATTAGGAACACAATGGAATACAGTTCAATTCATCGAAAAATATAGTGATGATACACAAAATCCATTAACTTATGCAAATGCTACAATCCAGGGTTCTGGCATTAAAAATGAAAAAGTAGACGGTGCTCCATGGACATCTGCATTATTCATTGACACAGATGCAGCAGTACAAAGTGGAACATTCTGCTATAGCTTAACTAGTGAAACTAAATATTTAGTAAGATACAATCCAGAAACTAAATTATTATTAGTTGATGTATATGCTCCTGAAGTTCCTGCTACAGTTAAAGGCGTTAAATTTGGTGGAGCAAAACAAGGCTCATTTGAATTAAAAGATGGCAAATATGAAGCAGTAGTAAGTTTGAATCAATGGAATAGAATTTCATTTACAGTAGTAGATGAAAACGATAAAGAGATTGCATTGTGGTACACAAATGCCACATTCACTGGTGCAATTACAGCTGAAAACAAACTTGGCGATGCATATGATCATACACTATATCATGAATCAGGTGATGGTTTACAATGGATGCCAGGTGCAGGTTCTACAAGAACATACAAGTTCGTATATGATCCTAGCACAAAGACAATGAGTGTAGAACGCGATACAACTGCTCCAGTCATCACTGTAGCTGACGCAGTAATGCAAGCATTAGCTGCTCATGACTTCGTAGAAAATGAAGATGCTTCTACATTATTTGGTCAATTATTAGCAGGCATTAGTGCAAACGATGATATGGATGGGGCAATTGCAGTTACTCAAGAAATGGTTGATTTAGGTGGATTAACACTTAACAAATTAGTTGCAGGCGATTATAAACTTACAATTACTGTAAAAGACGTTGCTGGTAACGAAGCAAAACAAGAAGTTCCTATTCACGTAAGAAGTATGTATGCTAATGTTGATTTATTAGCAGATAGTCCAAATAAACATGCTGATTATAATAGTAGCAATTGGACATATGACAAATATACATCTTCATGGGTAGATGTAACTGGTACTCAAATGAGATGCCGTGAAAAGAAAGATGCTAACCAACAATCAGTTTGGACAATTAATATGGCTTGTGGATATAGCACAACATATCGTTACAAATACTCTACAGGTAAATCATTAGGTATTGCTAATAAGATTACTGTAACATGGTCGAATGATTATAGTTCTCCACAAGAAATCGGCGTAAAGATCATTCTTGTAGATGCACAAGGAAATCAACATTATGCACTTGGTGCTGCTGGTAATGATGGATTCGTAGCAATCGCTGCTGGAACATTATTAGATGCTCAAGAATATACATTTGATGATGTAGAAGTTAAGACAGTTATGTTTGTTTTATACAGCAAGAAGAGTGATGGCGCATTTATTTATGTAAATGATGTTGTATTATCTTATGAAGAAGAACAACCTGTATCAAGCCCAGCTGCATTCCAATTAACTAACTTAAATGTTGCTGTTCCAGAATTTACATCTAACCATATTGAAGGTGCCGGCGTGCATATGTGGGTTGATCCAGCTAGCATTGGTTTAACAATGGAAAACTGGGGAACAGTTACAAAAGAAGTTAGCGCAACTGTAGAAGGATACACTATTGGTGAACACTTCTTATCAGATCCAAGTGCAGATGCAGTAAGATGCTTCGTAACATTAGATCATGCTCCAGCAGCTGATGAAATCGTTACATTAAATGTAACAATCACAATTGATGGACAAGCATATCAAGCAGCTGTTGCATTCCAAAATGGAGCATTAGCTCAATAAATCAAATAAGAAAAGGGTAGTTAGAATTTCTAACTATCCTTTTTTTTATGGAAGAAAATAGAAAATTGTTGTATAATCGATAATGATAAAAGGTGAATAAAATGAAAGCAAAAGAAACTTCTAAAGAATACAAAATCGATTATGAATTATACACAGTTGATGAGTTGGTAAAGATTATTAAGTTCTTTCAATTAATTGAAAAGACTAAAACTAAAAGAGTAGCAAAAGATGAGTTAATCAATGGATATAACGAATATCGTAACATTTTAAAGAACAAAGCATTAGAAAAAGAATACGATAGAATGCTGTTTGAAAAATCACATGTAAGTATTTACGATGTGATGAAAAACGTATTGTAGGGCAAATTATGCGTCTTGATAAGTACATTAAACACGCTTTATGTATCACAAGAGGCGATGCAGCCAACTTGATAAAAACTAAGCAAGTATTGGTTAATGATAACCCTAAAAATAAAGAATATGATGTGAAAGATGATGATGTAGTAACATATAATGGAAAGCTAGTAACATACAAAGAATACTATTATTATATGTTAAATAAGCCAGCTGGATATATCTCGACTACTGCGCAAAAAGAAGGATTGCCAGTTACTAGTTTAATCAAAGAAAGGGATGATTTGTTCCCAGTAGGTAGACTTGATAAAGATACTGAAGGCTTAATTATCGTAACAAATGATGGTGATCTTGCCCATAAACTTACTAGTCCAAAGCATGAAGTAGAAAAAAAATATTATGTAGAAAGTAAATATAATATTAAAAAAGAAGATATAGAATCTTTTAGCGAAGGCGTAGAAATCACGGTTGATGGGGCAAGCTACAAATGCCTACCAGCTAGATTAGAAATAATAGAAGATGGTAAAAGTTACGTCTATATTAAAGAAGGAAAATTTCATCAAGTAAAGTTGATGTTCAAAGCCATTTCTAACGAAGTCTTATATTTAAAAAGGGTGGCAATTGGAAATTTAGTTTTAGATGAGAACTTAGAAATTGGATCATACCGTGAACTGAATGAAGATGAAATTGCTTATTTAAAGGCTGTTAAGTAAAAATACTTGACAGGCCTTTTTAATAATGATATAATGCTTTTAGATTTAATTTAGGAGGAATATTATGGTTAAAATTAGATTACAAAGATATGGTACTCACAAGAGTCCTTACTATCGTGTTGTTGTTGCTGATTCAAGAAGCCCACGTGATGGTAGATTTATTGAAAACATTGGTTATTATCATCCACTAAGAAGTGAAGATAAATTAAACATCAATGAAGAAAGAGCATTAGAATGGTTAAGCAAAGGTGCACAACCTTCTGATACTGTTAAATCATTATTCAACCAATTAGGACTTAATGCTAAGTTCGTTGAAGCAAAAAAGAATAATAAATAGTAGGTATTAAGATGACTAATCCTAACTATGAAGAATTTGTTGCTAACTTAGTAAAGCCACTTGTAGCATTTCCTGACGAAGTTAAGGTAGCAACTTTAACTGATGAAGGCGATGAAGTTACTTTAGAAGTTATGGTTAACACAGAAGACTTAGGCCGAGTTATCGGTAAGAAAGGTAGAATTGCTAATTCAATTAGAACTATTGCATTTGCATTCGGTGCAAGACACAATAGACGTATTGATATTGTATTTGATGCATTTAACGAATAATATTTAGCTGCCACAATATTCTCGTGGCAGTTTTTGCTTATTTGACATCTATATTAATAATATTTATAATTTTAAATGTTAATGAGGTGAATTATGAAAGATGAATACTTTTTAGTTGGTAGCATTGTCAATACGCATGGCATTAAAGGTGAAGTGAAAGTCAAAAGTGAAACTAACCTTGATCGCTTTGAAAAAGGCAACATGCTATATTTAAAAAAAGGTAGTAAATATATGCAAATCAAAATTGATTCCCATCGTACACATAAAAGTATGGAATTAATAACTTTTAATGGCCTTACTAACATCAATGATGTTTTAGAATATAAAGGATGTAATTTATTTGTAAAACACGAAGATAGCGATACTTTATATTATGAAGACTTAATCGGTAAAGATATCGTAGTTGATGGTAAAGTAGTTGCTAAAGTAAAAGATATTAGAGAAGTACCTCAAGGTATTATTTTAGAATGCGAAGCTGATGGTAAAACTAAGTTTATTCCATATGTAGATGCATTCATTAAAGAAGTAGCAGATGACTACATCGTAGTCACACCAATTGAGGGCTTATTATGAAAATAGATATTTTAACATTATTTCCGGAGATGTATGATGGATTCTTATCATCATCAATCATCAAAAGAGCAATTGATAAAGGCGTAGTAGAAATTAGAGTTATTGATTATAGAGATTATTCTAGCGATAAACACCATAAAGTTGATGATACAATTTATGGTGGCGGAGCTGGAATGTTAATTTCGGTAGTACCAATTGCTAATTGCTTGAAAGATATTGATGGGGCAAAGGATGCTAAAAAGATTATAACTTCACCAACCGGTGCAACTTTTAATCAGGAAAAAGCAAAAGCGCTAGCAAAAGAAGAGCATATCATTATTGTCTGTGGCCATTATGAAGGAATTGATGCGAGAGTAAATAATTATATCGATGAAGAAATATCGATTGGTGATTATATCTTAACTGGTGGCGAAGTTGCTTCAATGGTGGTTGTAGATAGTGTAGTAAGATTGCTACCTGGGGCAATAACAGAAGAATCTATTGTGGATGAGAGCTTTAATAATAATCTATTAGAATATGATCAGTTCACAAAGCCTGCTAGTTTTGATGGATATGATGTGCCATTCGTCTTAACAAATGGTAATCACGAAGAGATTAGAAAGTGGCGTCATTTAAATTCGCTAGCTAAAACGTATTTAAGAAGACCGGATTTAATTGATCAAAATAAGCTAACTAAAGAAGAAAAAGAGTATCTTTCAAGTTTACAAAAAGATAATTAGTCTTGACATAGACAGATAAATTTTATATAATGTTTAAGGTTAATGGGATTTAACCAAAGCTAGTGGTCCGCTACTATTATCATGATAGATATGTCCACTATAGAAGGAGCGTGAAAAACATGAGTCAACAATTACTTAATGAAATTACTAGTGAATACATGAAAAACGATGTTCCTGAATTCCGTCCTGGTGATAACGTAAAAGTACACGTTAGAATCAAAGAAGGTGAAAAGGAACGTATCCAAGTATTCGAAGGTTTAGTAATCAAAAGACGCGGTGGCGGAATCAGTGAAACTTACACTGTTCGTAAAATGTCAAACGGCGTTGGTGTTGAAAGAACATTCCCAGTGCATTCTCCAATGGTTGCACGTATCGAAGTAGTACGTAAAGGTAAAGTTCGTAGAGCTAAACTTAACTACATTCGTTCTCTATCAGCTAAAAAAGCTCGTATTAAAGAACGTCGATAGTTTAATAAAAAACGGTCTAGAAATAGATCGTTTTTTATTTATCTATATATGTTTTCATGAAAAGATGAAAAAGTAGGAAATGCATTGTTTTTGTGTAAAATGAGAGAAAATAATGAAAATGAAAATTTTTTCATTTTTGATTGCAAATGTTTTCATAAAGTAGTAAAATCTAAATAGAAAGATTTTTATGGAGGTAAACTATGCATCAATCAAAAATTTACGACATTGCTGGTGCAGCTGGAGTAAGTCTAGCAACAGTATCAAGAGTAATTAATCATCCAGAAAAAGTTAAGAAGGCAACACGTGATCGTGTTATGAATATCATTAAAAATAAAGGCTATATCCCTAACGCTAACGCTAGAGGCTTAGCTAGTAGAAGATCTACAACAGTTGCGGTTGTAGTGCCTACACTAAATAGAGCATCAGTATCAGAAATGATTCAAGGAATTTACGATTCTGCTAATCATTATGGATACACTATTAGATTATTCATTACTGATAATCTAGGGTCTAACGCTAAAGAATGGGGCGAAATCGTTGCCTCAAGCGTAGATGGTATTTTATTTATGAACGATGAAATGTCATCAGAGGTTTATTCACAAATTAAGAATACACCAGTTCCTGTTGTATTTGTTAATTCAGTATCTAAAGATCCTGAATATGGTAGTGTATGTATCAATAACGAACAAAGCGCATACAACATCACTAAGAATATGATTGAAAAAGGTCGTAAGAAAATATTATTCATTACTACTGAACATATCTACACTGTTAATATCCAAAAAGAAAAAGGATACAAACGTGCCATGGAAGAAGGCGGCTTAACAGCTGAAATTATTAGAACTAGTGGTAAAGTAAATATTAACGAAGAAGACTTTAGAGCATATTTTGATAGTGGTAACTTACCAGAAGTTGCTTTAGCAGTTAGAGATTCAATGGCTATTTCATTTATGAATCTAGCGCAAAAGAGGGGCATTAAAGTTCCAGAACAATTAGAAGTAATTGGTTTCCAAAATACTAGATACGCAATTCTTTCAAATCCTAAGCTTACTTGCGTAGATACACCTATTTATGAAATAGGTAATCGTGCAATGAGCCAACTTACTGAATTAATGCAAAAACCTGAAGAAACTAAACCAATTAATGAAGTTGTAGAAAACGAAATAATTTGGAGAGAGTCAACAAGGTAATAAGTATGAATATATTTGAAGAATTACAGTGGAGAGGATTAATCAAGGATGTATCTGATCCTTCCTTAGAAGAAAAACTTAACAAGGGAGGAATGAAATTCTATATCGGTACAGACCCAACTGGTGATTCACTTCACATTGGACATTTTTCTAGCTTTTTAATCTGTAAAAGATTAAAAGATGCTGGACATTATCCAATTGTTTTAATTGGTGGAGCAACAGGTTTAATCGGTGATCCAAAACCAGATAGTGAAAGACCGATGGTTTCTAAAGAAACTATTCTTCATAACTTTGATTGCTTAAAAGAACAATTAGTTAATCTATTTGGTTGTGAAGTAGTTAATAACTACGATTGGAGTAAGGATATTAACTTTATCGATTTTCTAAGAGATTATGGAAAATACTTCAATATCAACTATATGTTAAATAAAGATATCGTTGCCCGTAGAATCGATCAAGGTATTACATATACTGAATTTTCATATATGATTATGCAAGCTCTTGACTTCCTTTGGTTATATGAAAACAAAGATGTTACAATGCAAGTAGCTGGTCAAGACCAATGGGGTAACATTACATCTGGCATTGAACTAATTAGAAAGAAACTTGGTAAAGAAGCATATGCTTTCACAATGCCACTATTAACTAAGAGTGATGGTTCTAAATTTGGTAAGACAAATGGTAAAGCTATTTGGTTAGATAGTAAAAAGACATCTCCATATGAGATGTATCAATTCTTTATTAATGTAGAAGATGCAAAAGTTATTGATTATCTAAAATTCTTAACATTCTTAACTAAAGAGCAAATCGAAGATTTAGAAGCAAGACATAATGCTAATCCACACTTAAGAGAAGCACATAAAGCTTTAGCTAAAGAAGTTATTACATTTATCCATGGTGAAGATGCGTACAATCAAGCAATTAAGATTAGTGAAGCATTGTTCAGTGGAAATGTCGCATCTTTAACTTCTAGTGAAATTGAAATGGGCTTTAACGATGTACCTTCAGTTAACGCAACAGTAGAAGAAGAAAACATCGTAGAATGTTTAGTTAATAATCATTTCTGTCAATCAAAGAGAGAAGCTAGAGAATTTATCACTAATGGTGCCATTAGTATCAATGGTAGCCAAGTAAGAGATTTAGAATATGTAGTATCTAAAAATAAAGCTATTGATAATAAATTCAACGTTATTAGAAGAGGAAAGAAGAATTATTTCTTAATTAGATACTAAAATTGAAAAAGGCTGCATATAATGCAGCTTTTTTTATTTTACTTTTTTCTTCCTAAACCAACTTTACGATATGCTTTAGATAATTGCTTTCTAGCAAGGTAAGTTGCTTCATCTCTTCCTTTATCTAGTATTTCATCAAGTTCTGAAGAATTAATTAACTTTTTGTAATTATCTTGAATCTTAGCAATCTCACTAGCGACAATATCAGCTAAGTCTGATTTAAATTCACCATAGCCTTTACCAACGTATTTAGCTTCAATTGTTTTATAGTCTTCGCCAGTTATGCAAGAATAAATTGTCATTAGGTTAGATATACCTGGTTTATTAGCTTTATCATACTTAACAATTGAATCACTATCAGTTACAGCTGATTTAATCTTTTTCTTAATTAAATCAATTGGATCAAGTAAAAAGATACAACCTTTATCACCTGGATCTTCAGATTTACTCATCTTCTTTAATGGATTTTGTAAATCCATGATTCTAGCACCAACTTTAGTAACTAATCCTTCTGGCACTTTAAAAGTATCAGAATAACGGTTATTAAAGCGAATTGCTAAATCACGAGTAAGTTCTAAGTGTTGAAGCTGATCTTCACCAACTGGAACTAGATCAGTATTATATAAAAGAATATCGGCAGCCATTAATGCTGGATAAGTAAACAAAGCAGTAGTAACGCCAGTTTCTTGCTTGCGTGACTTTTCTTTAAACTGCGTCATTCTTTCCATTTCACCCATATATGCCATTGATTGCATAATGTAACCCATTTCCGCATGTTCAGCTACTTCAGATTGAATAAATAAAACTAAGTTATCTTTATTTAATCCACAAGCTAAATACAGTGCAGCTAGGTTTTTAATATTAGCTCTTAATTCAGCTGGGTTTTGAGGAACTGTAATTGCATGTAAGTCCGCAATGAAAAACAAGAACTTATCTTCTGTTCTTTCGTTTTGTAACTTAACAAAATTTTTTAAGGCACCTAAATAGTTTCCAAGAGTTGGAATACCAGTAGGTTTAATTCCTGATAATATAACAGCCATAATTGTTACCTCTTATCTATATTATGTATCCATTTTAGAATACATACCCTGTTTTGTCAAGAAATGAAACATTTGATTGAAAAAAGCACTGTTTCGTTATATAATGTTTATACATAAGGACGTGATAAAATGATTACATTATATACATCTCCAAGCTGTTTAAGCTGTAGAAAAGTGAAGAAGTATTTCTTGGATAATAAAATTGAATTTAGAGAAAAGAATATTTTCCAAACTAAATTATTAAGATCGGATATCTTTAAAATGTTAGCTAATTCGGAAAATGGTTTTGAAGATATCATATCTACAAAATCAAAAGTATTTAAAGAAACTAATGTTAACTTAAATGCTTTTACCATTCATGAATTAGTTGACTTCATAATCGAACATCCTTCGATTTTAAAAAGACCAATCATTGTAAATGATATCGATTTACAAGTTGGATATAATCCAGACGATATTACATTATTCTTACCGGAAGATTTAAGAAAGACTAACTGTGATATTTGTCCAAGCGAAGAATGCGATTGCGATTATGTTAAACATATAGAAATAGAATAAAAAACTACCCATTTCAATTTCAACTGGGTAGTTTTAATTTTATTCTTCCGCATGCACTCTTTTATAAGCATTGAATGCACGAGCAATTTTCTTATCTGATTTCTTGTATTGAATTTGTAAATCATTGATTAATTCAATAAATTCTTGTTTACCTTGATGATATGATTTAGCTTCGTATTCAAGTTCGTAATCTACAAATCCTAAATATTTACTCTTATCGATGAATAATACGCCATTTCCATAAGGTAGATACATTCTTAATGTTTGTAAACTTAAGAAGTTTTCCACTTTTTGATTACCAATTAGTGGAGCTAACTCTGACATAAATTCAGAATTTTTAATAACGCCTGTTTCTTTGATTTCTTCAAATTCTTCTTTAGTAATAGGAATAGTTACTTCCATTAAGGCATAGCCTTTTTTCTTTTTTAAAGTCATTTCGAAATCTTCTCTTTCTCTAACTCTCAAAGATGCTTCATATGCTTTTAAAGAGAAACGAGGAGTATCAAAATAATGGTTAGTTTGAATGTTGGTACGATTACCTTTAAACTTTTCCATTAGGCGTAAATATTCATCTTTAGTTAATAAACTTTTAAATTCTATTTCGGGTTGTTTTTTCATAATGTCTCTCCATCACAAGTAATACCATTATATATAATAAAAAAATAAATGCAAGTATTTTATATAATTTTATATTAATCTTTTTAATAATTGGTAAATATGCTATAATGTTTATGATGTAGGTGATAGTATGAGCCATAAAAGATTTGCAATTTGTGGAGAAAAGAATAAAGGCTTAGAGGAAAAACTAATTGGTCTTGGGTTTGTTCGCGATGATGTAAACCCTGATTATGTCTTTTCTTTAGGAGGAGACGGCACCATGCTTGATTCAGTGCATAAATATATGCACCTAGATGATGTAAAGTTCGTTGGGATCAATTATGGTAAGCTTGGCTTTTATACTGATTTCGTAAAAGATGATTTAGATATTGCGGATATCGTAAGTAATGAACATTATAAAACTGAAGAATTTCGTCTTTTAGAACTTGATAATAATGGTAAAAAGTATTTTGCTTTAAACGAAATATTAGTAATCAATCCATCAAGAACCCAAACTATTAAAATATATGTAGATGAAGCAGAACTTGAAACCTTTAGAGGAACAGGATTAGTATTATCTACTCCATCAGGATCAACTGCTTATAATAAATCATTAGGTGGAGCAATCCTGGCCCCATCAATTGATGGCTATCAATTAACGGAAATGGCATCGATTAATAACCGTGTTTATAAAACATTATCATCTTCACTTGTTTTATCACACACTAATGTAGTGAAATTAGAATTTGATAATAGTGATGGCTTACTTATCCAAGTGGATGGTGATGCAGTAGATAGTAACTGTAAAGAAATTAAAATTAAGTTAGCTGATAAAGCGATTAAACTAATAACTAGAAGAGACACTTTATTCTTAGAAAGAGTAAAGAAGAGTTTCTTAGAATAGGAGGCATTATGAAAATCTTTTTAGCATTTGAAGGAACTATGGACTTAGAATTTTTAGATACATTTAAAGAATGGAAAGACAAAGAAGGAACTCCATACGACGCATTTAACTTATTAAGTGAACTTAAAAAAATCGATAAAGTTGATGATGACACTTTGAAAGCATCGATGCAACAAGCTATGAGCAAAGCTGATGTATATGTAGTTGTAATCGGTCCAAAGACTAAAAGCTTTAGAAAGTTTACGCGTTGGCAAGTTGAATATGCCGTTAACTCTGGTAAACCAGTTATTGCTATTAACTTAAATGGTATTAGATCAGTTGATTTTGATAGATGCCCAACATTCTTAAAGAAGAACTTATCAATGCATATCACTGCTCAAAATGAAATATTTGAATATGCATTAGAAAACTGGCCAGCAAGTCATTTAGAAAAGTTAGCTAAAGAAGATCATAAAAATTATCGTTATTCTAACGATGTATATGAATCACTTGGTTTACATACTGCAGATTTCGCATAATAAAGATATTAGAAGCAAAGCAAAAGCTTTGCTTCTTTATTATTAAAAAAGATTATGCTATAATGATTTTAAGGTATTTAATATGAATAATGAGAAATTTGTAAATAGTAGGTTCTTTGCGGTATGTGAATGGCTTTGGCGACTGGTAATGTTAAACTTCTTAACGCTAGTTACTAGTATGGGAGTTATTACAATCTTAGCTGCAACTACGTCATGCGTTAAGTCGTTTAAAGCATATCAAGAAGGATGCGAAAAGAATGTATTTGTCACATATTGGTTAAATCTAAAAAGCTGTATTGTAAAATCACTGCTTCATAGCGCTATATTCGTAATACTAGGATTAGTTATTGCTTATGGTATATGGGTATATGTACTAAATCTAGAAGCAGAAGATATTGAAGAAGGAATGGTTAGGTTTTATACAATTGGTTTAAGCATAACATTTATGTTTGGCTTAATCGTCCTTATTTCATTTCTTCAATACCCACTCCTATTTACTTATTTTAAATTTGGTTTCTTCGAACAATTTAAAATGGGTATCTTTATGGGTATTAAATATATTTTAATTACTTTAGTAGGACTAGCAAGTGTAGCCGGAAGTGTAGCGATGTTTTTATACGCAACACCACTGTGGTTTTTTATTGGTGTATCACTACCTTTATTTTTAATATATGCGGTATCTAGAAATAAATACGGATATTTATCATATAATATTTATGATATTAAAGATGTAGATAACCTAGATTATAAACGTGACGAAGAAGAAGAGTAATCATTTGGTGAGGTTAATATGAAAAAACTAGAAGAAATGACATTACAAGAAAAACTAGGACAGTTTTTAATCATTGGTTTTGAAGAACCATACTTAACTGATGATCTAAAAGCGATGATTAAAGAATACAAGTTTGGTAACTTTATTTTATTCAAAAGAAATATCGTTGACTTAAAACAACTTGAAGCGCTTTGTAGAGAAATACATGAAGTTGTAATGGAAGCAACTGGTATCATGCCTTTTATATCAATTGACCAAGAAGGTGGAACTGTTGTTAGAATTATGCATAAAGCAGCATTCTACCCTGGCTCAATGACTCTTGCCGCAACAAATCCAAATAATGCTTATGAAGTAGGAAAACTAATGGGTAACCATTTATTATCATTAGGCATTAATATGAATTTAGCACCATCACTAGATGTAAACAATAATCCAAAGAACCCAGTTATTGGTATTAGAAGTTATTCGGATGATCCAACTAGAGTATCAGAATACGGAACAAAGATTATTGAAGGTATGCAAGAAAGTGGCTTAATTGCTACTGCTAAACATTTCCCAGGCCATGGTGATGTAGATGTAGACAGTCATTTAGGGCTTCCAATCTTACCGTATGATATTAAACGTTTAGAAGAAATTGAATTAAAGCCATTTAAAGAAGCAATCGCAGCTGGCGTTAAAAACATCATGAGTGCTCATATAGTTTTTAAAGCAATTGATGAAGAAAACCCAGCTACCTTATCTAAAGCCATTCTTCAAGGCTTGCTTAGAGATAAACTAAAATATAAAGGCTTAATTACTAGTGACTGCATGGAAATGAATGCCATTGCCGATACGATGACTACACCAGTTGGTACAGCTGCGGGAATCGTAGCTGGAATCGATCTTGCATGTGTATGTCATACTAAAGAACGTCAAATTGATTCTTTAAAGATGATTAAGCAAGCAATTGATGATAATCTAATCACTAATGAAGAAATTGATGAAAAGATTGAAAGAATCTTAAAGTATAAAAACCAAGTATATAAAGCAATGGCTAAAGTATTCTTTAAAAACAAAGCTCCGCTTGATGTTTTTAAAGATAATAAGCAAGTTAGATTCATTCAAGATGTAGTTGATAGTTCGGTTACTCATGTATCAGGAAAGAAATTAGAATTAGTTGGTAAAACAATATTGCTAGGCTGTAAACCATCGGCTTTTAACTGTGCCGAAGATATTGTAGATGAAGGAAGTATCCTTGATTTAGTTAAAGGAATTAAGAACTTAGATGCATGCGAATATGTAGATGATGAATATTCACCTAGCATAATTAGTAAAGCATTAGAATACGATACAATTATATTTGCTTCGTTTAATGCTTTCTCTAATCCTAATCAAGCTAAGATGATCAATGAATTGAATAGATGTCATAGTAATTTATATGTAATATCTACTCGTAATCCATATGATTATTTAGTTTTAGAAGGTGATGTTAATTACTATACAGTTTATGAATGCACACCAAATTCTAATCGTAGTCTTGTGAAGCTAATTAAAGGTGAAATAGAAGCAAAAGGTAAACTACCTGTAAAACTTGAAAGACACTTTAATATTGGCGCTAGTGTATACACCGGTATGAAAGAATATTCATTTAACGATAATATTGAATATTTAAAGATGTTAAGGGAAAATGGAATTGAAGATGTATTCATTTCTGCTTTACATGTTGGGGATAATCCAAAGAACTTAGGCGAATTAAATAAACTAGTTAATGCTGGTAATAAACTTGGTATTAAGTTTACGATGGATGTAGATAAGAAAGTATTATCTAAATATAAACTACCAACTAATGTTTATGCATATCGTCTTGATTATGGCTTTAGTGCAAATGAAATCAAAGATATGATTGATAAAGGTAAATATCATGTAGAGCTAAATGCTTCAATTACCGAAAAATCATTACTTGAAGAGCTTAAAGCACTAGGTGTTGATCTAACTAGTATTAGAGTGAGTCATAACTTCTATCCAAAACCATATACTGGTTTATCGCAAGAATCAGTATTAGAAAAGAATAAGATGTATAAAGAATATGGTCTTAAGGTTTTAGCGTTTGTTCCTTCTAGCAATATGCATAGAGGACCAGTATATGATGGCCTTGCTACTATTGAAGATCACAGAAGATGTCATCTACTAGCTGCTTTATCAGAGCTAGCACTACTTAAAGTTGATGATGTATGCTTCGGTGATGCTTATGCATCGGCTGAAGAAATCAAGATGGCTCAAGACTTTAATAAAGATCGAGTATGCTTACCTGTTGGTATCTTTAGAGGCGTTAGTAAATTAGAAAAAGGCTTAGTAGAAAAAGTTCATGAAAATAGATTTGATCAAAGTGATTATTTCTTAAGATGCTCTGTTAGAACTAAACAACATATTAAACCATTTAATACGGTTAAAAGAAACATTGGCGATGTAACAGTAGATAACAATCTTTTTGCTACATACCAAGGAGAAGTAGCGGTAGTTACTAGAGAGATGCCAGCTGATAACCGTAGTAATGTAGTTGGTAGAGCGCTTACTAGCAAGTGGTTACTAGATCACATTAAGCCAGGTGACTTATTCGAAATGAAGATAGTTGAAGAAATAAAAAGATAAAATGGACCCAGTAATGGGTCTTTTTTAATATTTGTAATGATTGCAAGTTGTGTACTTGATTGCGATTTTTTTCAAAAATCATTTGACTTTATATATGTTCTGGAGTATAATGAAAAAGGTTATATAGGTCCGACCCCATATTGAAAAATAAAAATTATATTGACAATGGGGGATCAGATGTAATATAATGGTGAAGCTGGCGCAAAAAAGTCGCTAGCAACAAGGTCTTTGAAAACTAAACAGAATAACAGGTGGAGCAAGAAGCAAA
>JAGCUR010000009.1 GCA_017962745.1 Bacilli bacterium
TCTATTTGTTTTTTAGTAAAGCAATTAACACTCATAATATTACCTCTTTTTAACATTATAAAAAAAATAGCCCTGTAAATCAAACAACTTACAAGACTATGTCTCTTTTTTTATGTGTCCGATTTACAGGGTATATTTTAAATATCACTATCTTCTTTTTTTACGCGAAATTGATACATCTTATATTTACATCTATTGTAATTATCTTGATAAGCTATTTGATTAAATGCCATAAGTAGTACCTCCATATACATATGATATCATATGTATAAATAAAGTCAATAATTTCCAAGTAAAAAGATGTTTGAATATCAAACATCTTTTAAAGTACTATTATTTATTAAAGCTTTCTCTAATCTTAGCTTCAATTTCAGCAGCAAAACTTGGATTAGTAGCGATATAGTTCTTAACATTTTCTCTACCTTGGCCAATCTTTTCGCCATCGTAAGAAAACCATGCTCCACTCTTTTGAATAATATCTTTGTCTACAGCGATATCAAGTAATTCTCCTTCATGAGAAATACCTTTTCCATAGATTAAATCAATTTCACAAGTTCTAAATGGAGGAGCTACTTTATTCTTAACAACTTTAATTCTTGTTAAGTTGCCAATTGCGTCTTGTCCTTCTTTAATTTGTTCTACTCTTCTAACATCTAATCTAATAGATGCATAGAATTTTAATGCTCTACCGCCTGATGTAGTTTCTGGATTACCAAATAATACACCAACTTTTTCTCTAATTTGGTTAATAAAGATTGCAACTGTATTAGTCTTACTAATAACACCAGATAATTTTCTCATTGCTTGAGACATTAATCTTGCTTGTAAGCCAACATGAGCATCGCCCATATCGCCATCGATTTCAGCCTTAGGTACTAGGGCAGCAACTGAGTCGATTACGATAATATCAATTGCATTACTTCTAACAAGTTGTTCTACAATCTCCAATGCTTGTTCACCAGTATCTGGTTGCGATAAGATTAAATTATCAATATCAACACCTAAGTTCTTTGCATAAATTGGATCAAGTGCGTGTTCCGCATCAATAAATGCCGCATAGCCTCCTTGCTTTTGTGCTTCCGCGATTGCATGAAGAGCAAATGTTGTTTTACCACTGCTTTCAGGACCAAATATTTCAATAATTCTACCTTTAGGATAACCGCCTACACCTAAGGCATTATCTAAAGCGATTGAACCAGTTGGGATAACTTCCATTTTTTCATAGACTTTATCGCCAAGTTTCATAACTGATCCTTTACCGAATTGTTTTTCTATCTGCTTAAACGCTTCTTCTAAGTTTTTTTGTTTATCTTCAGCCATATTTTTCTCCTTTACATTGATTGAATTAAGTTTCTGTTTTTAATCAAATAATCTAGTCCGCTAGCAATTGTTAATAATGTTGCTAAGATAATTAAAACAAAACCAATTATTCCAGTAGCACTAGCGAAGTTTGGTGCAAATACTAATAAATAGATAATTGTAATCATTTGCGTTACTGTTTTTGCTTTACCGAAATAACTAGCAGCGATAACCCTACCTTTAGCTACTCCTAGTTGGCGAATGCCAGTAACTAAAAATTCTCTCGCTACGATTAAAATTATCGCCCAACCATACATTCTACCCCACTCAAGAAGTACGATTAGGGTCGCAACAACTAATATTTTATCAGCTAATGGATCCATTAGCTTTCCAAAATCAGTTACTTGATTGTTTTTCCTTGCTAAGTGACCATCAAAATAGTCAGTCACTGAAGCAATTATAAAGAATATCAGTACTAATAAATTAGCAAGGCTAAAATAAGTAATAGAAAAACTATTATCAATTGCAAACAATATTGTTTCATTCAATACTCTAAAGAAGGGAATGATAACAATAATTGGCACAATAAAGATTCTAAGTAAAGTTAACTTGTTTGGTAGATTCATTAAATTATCTCCTTTTTGGTTATTTTAATATCATCTTCACTAAATTCAATTACCAAATAAGTACCAAGGTATCCATCCCTTGGACGTGACAAGCTTCCTGGATTTAGTGAATAAATAGTATTAACGATTGAACTATCATATTTATGGGTGTGCCCATAAATTAAAACGCTACAGCCGTGGCTTTTAGCCATATTAATTAAGCTAGAGTGACTCATTCCGGCTCCATGCGTTAAATATACGCGCCATCCTTCAAAATATAATATCCTACTTAGCGGGTAAAATGTAAAATCGCAATTACCTTTGACGCTAATAAAGGGTCTAATTGCTTCACTTTCTAAGCATGAATCGCCGGCATCGATAAAAGCATCCGCTTTTGCCTCGATCTGGGCTACTCTTCTAATCAAACCTAGATCGCCATGCGCATCACTTATTACCACTACTATCATTATTTTAAACCATCAGCTATATTTTTACTAGCAATAATTGCACTTGCCCAAGCAAAATGTAAATTATAGCCACCACATGTTCCGTCCACATTCAAAACTTCACCTAATATATATAAATTAGGAACAAGTTTTGATTCTAAACTATTCTTAACATCATCTGTATCGATGCCACCAACCATAATCTGGGCATTTTCATAACTAGCTAACTTTTTAACGCTAAACTTATAATCTTTAATGATTTTAATAGCCTTATTTAAATCATTATTAGCTCTAGCTAAGATATCTTTAGCTACCATTTTAGGAAAAGTATGATTAAATGTCTTTAAATCAGGAATTAATTTAGCTAAAGCAGCTTCATCATATTCGCTCATTAAGTCTAAATGAATAATATCGCCCGATTTTACATATCTACTAGCTTCAAAAATCGCAATTCCGGATAAACCATTATTCTTAAATAACACTTCTCCATCAAAATTATGATTATTTATGCTTACATTTGCTTTAACTTTAATACCATTTAAGCTAGCTGTGGCATCAACTGTCTCAATACTACACAGTCCAGGGTGATCAGCAACCCATTTATGGCCAAATTTAGTTAAAATCTCGCCAATTAGATTATTATTTTTAGTATTTGCTTTACCACCGCAAGCCATAATTAGATAATCAAAGGCAAATTCATCGATATAAAACATCTTATTTTCGTATTTTATATCTTTAACTTCGTAGTTTGTAATTATCTTATTATTTAGATTTAGATTAGCTTCATATAAAGCATCTAAAACCGAATTTGCGGACAAACTATAAGGGTAAATACGCCCTTTTTTGTCAGTTTTTGTGATAATTCCGAGCTCTAAAAAGACATTTTTGACATATTTTTCATCAATTTTAGAAATTATGTCTTCCCCAAAGCGAGAGTTATACAATCCAGCGCCTAAATTGGCGTTTGAAAGGTTACATTTTCCGTTTCCAGTGGCCAAAATTTTCTTTCCAACCTTGTCATTTTTCTCAAATATGCACACCTCTACAGTTGAAGGTGCCAATTTTTTAACCAAATAGCTAAAAAGTAGGCCCGAAGCGCCGCCACCAATTACTCCAATTTTTGTTTTAATTTTATCCATAGTTTTTTACCTAAAAACATTATAACATTTTAGCGTTAAAAAATAAATCAAAAAACTCCCAACTTTGAAAGTTTCCATAAATTTTGGAAAAATTTTAATATTCATTATTTTAAAATACACTGCACTTGAAAAGTGCCGAAAAATCGCCCCCAATTTTGCTTAAAATTTGCGCTATAATGGTTTTTAAGGTTTTATTCAATTAAGTTTTAATGCGAGCCGTTTTTAAAAGCCTAGCGCAAATTTCGAATTTTGGGCTCATTCAAAAAATAGCCGTTTTTTTTGCCAATTTTTACACATTTTTTTGGCCTAATCTTACGCATTTTTTTACACGCGAAAATTTAGGCTTCTAGCTTACCAAAATTTAATCTAAAAAATATAATTTTGAGAATGTCCCAAATATGCCCTAAATTTATTTATTTTTAAATTGTTAAACTAAAAAGGAAGTCCACTTTTAAAAACTTATAAAAATGAATTGTAATTCTATTCATTCTTTGGTATAATGTTTATAGTAAAATATTGGAGGTAAGTAGTAAATGGCAAATATTAAACAACAAAAAAAGCGTGATATTACTAACAATAAGAGCAAATTACGTAATAATAGCTTTAAATCAAGCTTAAAAACTGCTATTAAGGCTGTAGAAGCTGCTGTAGAAGCTAAAGACTTAGCAAAAGCTGAAGCTAGTTTAGTTACTGCATATGCAAAACTTGATAAAGCATTAGCAAAAGGATTTGTTCATAAGAACAATGTTGCTAGAAATAAATCACGTTTAGCTAAATTAGTTAATAGTATTAGATAATTTTTATTACTAATCCAAAAAAACAAGCAATGACTGCTTGTTTTTTTAATTATTGATATTAAATAATAAGAATTCGAGGCCGGTAGAAACTTCTACTTGGCCGCTTTTTATTTTGTAATCTAAGTCTCCAAGTCTTAAAACGTTATCTTCTAAGATTTGCCAGCTAAAACTTTTAGCGTCTTTGATTAAATATGAGGCTCTACCTTGTGAAACTCTTAAAGATGAAGAGATTTCAGGTTGTTTATAGCCTTCACGTAACATCTTCTTAACAACTAGCACTTGTATCATGCTTCTAGCAATCAAAGAAAATAGTTCTTGAGCCGATTTACCAGCTTTAATTAAGTCTTCGTAAATCGCAATTATCTTATTGTGGTCTTGGGCAACGATTGCATTTGATAATTGGTAAACATCTGATTCAATTTCTCTAATTACACAATCATTTACATCTTGGTTGGTAACGATTTTTCTATCCCCTATATAGCAAAGTAGCTTATCTACTTCGTTTTTCGCATTAAGTAAGTTACGACCGATGCGGTTAAAGAATAATTTTACGGTTTCATCCTTAATTTGGATGCCCATTAAAGCAAATTGCCTTTTTAACCATCCTTCAGCTTCTACTGGTTGTAACTTTTTAGTAGTAGATACTTTAGCTGTTTTTAATAAGAGCTTAACGTGTTCTTTAGATTCATCTAAAACGAGGTCGGTTGCATCGATTATTAGACATGTAAATGGGGAAGGATCTTTTAAATAGTTAGTAAATGCTTTGATGTTATGCTTAATTTCGCATGGTGTCTTTGTTAAGAAAACAGGATTTTTTAAAATTACAACTTTCGCATCGCATAAAAATGGGGGAGTCGAAGCATCATTAAGCGCTTTTGAGACATTTACTTCTTCCATATCATAACTTTTGATATTAAAGATATCGGCGCCAGTTGCTACGATTTCCTTTTCCATCTTGTTACGGATGATTAATTCTTCTTCTCCTAAAAATAAATATAGATTTTCCATATCTTTCACCTAATAAGATTATACAAAAATAAAATATTCTATGCAAGAGAGTAAAAATTAAACTTACCCATAAAACTTCTCACCCAAATAGTCTTTGACTTCTTGGTGTAATATGTATTGATTCTTGCATCAGCTAGTCTATTTAAGACTGCACTGCTTGGAAAATTAAATTTCTTCACCCGGCCATTCATAATAACGGCGTTTTTTGGTCTTACTTTATTTATAAATGATGTTGACGAAGAAGAAGATGATCCGTGATGCCCAATTTTTAAGATATCTACATTTCCAAAATCGATTGCTTTTATTTCTGCTTCCGCGATACTTGTTGCATCGCCCATAAATAATATATCGATATTGTTAATACTTCCTTTTAATATTAAGCTATCATCATTTATATCGGCATGGCTTGCATATGGACTAATAACATCTAAGCTAAACCGGCGCAAGTCGATAATATCGCCAGCTTTAACTTTTTCTAAATCATACCCATAATTATAATTATCTACATCACTAATTATTAAATTATCGATTTTAAAGTTATTATATAAAGAATTAATTTCTCCGTAATGGTCAGAGTGGTTATGGGTTATAATTAAACATTCAATTCTTTTAACGCCTTTACTTTTTAAAAAGTTAGTTAAAACTTCGTTTGTCCCATCCCCCGTATCTATTACTACAACACTATTTTTAAAACTAGAAAAGATAACAGTTGATTCACCATAATATAAATCTAGAAAATAAATTTCCCCGTATGGTTTAAATAAGTTGATATTATTTAAAATTAATAAATAAATTATTAGTATTATGATTCTTTTAATTTGTGCTTTCTTTGATCTGGCAATACAAAGTAAGCCTATTATTAAATAATAAATAATAATTATGATTGGACTAAAGTGCGGAAGTCTTAAATTTAAGGTTATATATTTAGATATAACTTCACTCACCATCATAAATCCTTTAACTAGTGGAGTATACAAATAATCTAGTGGGCTAATAAAAGCTACTATTATGGATAACGGTAACATGATTAAAGTAACTAAGCCAATAAATAATACATTAATAAGTGGAGTTAATAAATTAATCTTATAATTAATATTAATAATAACCGGCAGGCTTGCGATACTTGATGCTACCGATATTAAAAATATTTGGGTGCTCTGTTTTAAGCTAGCTACCAGTGGGCTTACCATGATAATGGTAAAGCTTACTAGATAACTTAATATAAAACCATTGCTATAAGCAATTAAGGGATTAATGATAACTAGTATTATAAAAGACAAGCTACATATATCTATACTTGATAAGTATAATTTAGTTTTTTTAGAAAGTAAATTTAAGCTATACATTAAGCTTGCTCTTAAAATGGAAGCACTAAAGTTAGTTATGAATACATAAATTATTAAAAAGATAATTAATATTACTTCGCTTACTTTTTCTTTTACTTTAATTCTAGTTAATCCTTTAGAAAGAATTGTTGTAAAGAAAGATACATGTAAGCCTGATATGGCAAATAAATGTAGAGTACCATTATCTTTTAGGGAAGCATAAAAGTCTTCATCTAAACTATTCGAGTAACCTACTAATAGTACCTTTAAAAATGATGATGATTCAGTTGAATAATATTTATCAAAATAATTGATTAGTATTGATCTTAAAATCCCTATACTAAATCCATTTTTAATAACCGTACAATCTTTAATAGTTAATGCATAAAAGATACGGTTATTTTTTAAGTATTTAGTATAATCAAATGCATTAGGCGTAAATAGTGTATCCGTATCTTTAATATTACCTTTAATGCTAACTATCATTCCTACTTTTAAATTATAATCATCATAATCATAAAGTAATACTTTATGATTATTCACTCTAATTATATATTTTGAATACTCTTCATATTTAGTAACATCTATAATCTTGCCCCTAATACTTGTATATCTAAAATTATCATCATAACTATATATTAGATATATGATTAAAATGATTAGTATTAATACAAGGCATAACCAAAATATCTTTTTATTTTTCTTAAATAAAAATATTAAATAAATACTAAGTATAAATAAATATATTAAGTTAGACAAAGTAAAAAGCAGTAATGTAATACCAAAGACAATAAATATTAAGTTATTAGCATAATCTAATAACTTAATATTTTTAAGTTTATATGATAATTCTCTCATCTTACACAAATCAAATCGATGATTTGATTTAAAATCTTTTCGCTAATGCCATTAACTTTAGTTAATTCATTAACGCTATTAAAGTTACCATTTTTATTTCTATAATCAATTATTGCTTGGGCTTTGGCATCCCCAATGCCAGGAAGGCTCGTCAGTTCTTCTTTCGATGCTAAGTTGATATTAAGTAAACTTGATGTTAATTCACCAGTATCACTAGCTATTTTAGATATGACATAGCACCCACTATCTTCTACAACGCTTACTAAACTCACACTATTAGTATCTGCCATACTGGTAAACCCACCTGCTGCTAGGATTAAATCTTGGAGTCTAGATCCTAAATCTAAACTATATACCCCAGGGCGAGCCACTTCGCCTTTAATTTGGCATACAATTTTAGTATTTTGACTAGCTGTGCTCGTACTAGTTTTTATAGTAGCGACTTGTGGCTTTTTGTTAACTAAGTTAACAACTATTCCAATAATTATTAAAACGCCAATTCCTACTCCTATTAGTATTTTCTTTTTCATAATAAAACCACCTCTAAATATATATTTATCTTTAGAAGTGGTTTTTTCTTAATTATTTAAAAAAGGAGACCATTTGGTCTCCTAATGTTTTATTGAGGTAAACCGTATTGAACCATTACGCTACCTTCATATTCTTGGATACTTAAATAATATCCATCTAAAATTGCATAATCTGCTTCTTGATCATACTCTTCTACTTGATCGATGAATGAAGCAACTACTTCTGCCGCATCTACTCCTTCAGGTAATGTTAGTTGTACAAATATAATGCCATATTCTTCATTTGAATTCCAAGTATATTCAGCGCCTTCATATCCGAAGATATAGAAGTCTTCGAAGCCTAAGAAATTAGCAATTGATGCTACTGGCCAAAGTTCAGTGTCTTCTAATTCGTCGTCACCTTCTTCGCCGCCTTCACCGCCTTGGTTAGGTCTTACGAAGAAACCAATATTATCTACATAAACATTTTCTTCAGATGGATATACTGATACTTTTTCATCATTCATGATAATGAAGTAATAATCACCATCTTCATATAAAGTATATTCTAAATCATTTCCACCGCCTGTAATTACTTTTACATGATCTTCATATACTTCAATATATGTATTATTGCCTTCTTCTTCTGATACATATATACCTTGTAGAGCTTTACCGATACTTGCAACTATTCTTCTAGTAAATAAGCCAAAGTCACCAGCTTCGATTGAGCCGTCATCGTTTACTGTAACATATACTTTTAATCCGTCATAATTAAAGTAGATATCTTCATCCTTTGAATATAGAGTGAATATTTGAGTTTGTTCACCGTAAATTGTGACTGCACTTTCACCAACATTAACTTTTAAGTTATTTTCATTATAATATTCACCTTGAATTGCTTTTGGAACACTAGCAATTGCATCAGCTACTTGGTCACCTTTGAATCCATAAAGTAAATTATCATAATCACGGTTGTTAGCTAACTGGTAGTTAAATACATATTGTAAAACATAGTATTCATCAACTGTAAATGATGGATTTAGCTTAGCTTTTAATTCTGCAACAAGATCGCTTAAAATTATAACGTATAATTCGTAGTTTTGTTCTTCCCAATTATCATCATAATCTTTATAAATGATTCTTGCATAATTATCAGCATTTAGAATTGGTAATGTAATTGTATAAGTTGCACCGCAATCTTCAATACATTCCCAGGTAATGCTTCCGGCACTTTCTTTAGTAGGGAATACTACTACTGCATCATTAAAGTATTCCCTTAAGAATAGATGAGCATTAGGATCAATTGGCATTGTACCTCTTTCAGTTGCACCGCAGACTTTACAAGAGTGATGTCTTACGCCTTCATGCTTACATGTAGCAGGAGAATCGATAATCCATTCATCGTAATCACAAGCCTCTTCACCATAGTATTGTCTACATGTTGTACAGTAATGATTGTGATGTCCTTGATAATCAGTAAACCATGCAGGATTATTACCATCCATTTGCGGAGTATGTTGACCTGTTGCAGGGACAGTACCTAAAACTTTCTTTTCGTTACAGCAAGAACATACTTGATATTTTTCACCAGCAGTTCCGCATGTAGCACCACTTTCAATAACTTCACCCCAAGTGTGATCGTTATCAGTTAAAGTTGAACCATTCTTAGTAACTAAAATACAGTTAGAGAATCCCGCATCCGCAAATGAAGTTACATTTGTATTGAAACTCTTGATTTCAAATGCTACATTGCTTGTTTCTTGACCATTGTAATTAGCATTGCTTACTACTTTAAAGATCATATGACTAGTTGGATTAATCCATAATTCGATAACTGATGTCATTCCGTATGAAGCTAGTGAGTCATCAGTAATCTTATAATATTCACAAGCAAATCCAGCGATTGTGGCATCTTTTGATCCATCACGGACAACGCTAGCTGGATCATTTGCCATTGCTTCTAGATATTGTTCGTAATATGAATAAGCAAGACCACTTGTTCCTCTTAAGAAGTCATCGATTTGTGGTTTATTAACTATTTGTGTAATAGCATTTGGATCATTTTGATCAAATGATTGCCATACAATAGTTTTACCATTAACTGCAAATGGATATACTATAGCGCTACCTTTTGTCCAAGTCTTGCTTGTAGCATCATATAAGTATTCAGTAACTGATGTAGATGATCCTGAATATGCATATGAATAAATGTAACTTTCACCAATCTTTACTAGCTTGAAGCCTAAAATTTCTGCTTCAAAGTTTTCAGGAATAATGTATTGAATTGGTTCATATTCTTCATATTGAACATGGATCATTAAAGCTTCTACGCCACCAGTTGAACCCATTGATGCATAAACTTTTAATGTATCATAATTTTCAAATGTATAAACATATTCATAGCTATCAAAAATAAAGCCAGCTTTTAAAAGTTGCGCATTATATTCTGCTGCTGTTTGATCGTTTACAGCACCAGTTACATAAATGTATAAGCTTACATTATATTCTTGAGCCATAAATGATCTATTAGTTCCATCAAGTTTAGGTAAAACTTGTTCAACTGCCGCATTAAACTTAGCAGTGATTTCGCTACTTGGCCATGGATTAGATGTCATTTCTTGTAAATAGAACTTAATTGCTAACATGCCACTTTCAAAGCTTGCTTCTACTACAGCAGCATCATATTCGCCATATCTATTAACATATAGGTCTTCATCTTGAACTGTAAAGCCAGCACGAACTAATTTTTCTAACCATAAAGTAGCATCTTTTTGGTCTACGCCACTTACAAGAACGCTTAACTGGCCTTGAATTTCGAGTGCAGTTACACCGCTAAACTCACCTTCGAATGCAGGAACAGTTGCATGTGTACCAAATATCTTAGCAATTGCTTCAGCTGGCCATTCAGGCTCGCCTTGAGGGATTGGACCAGTATAGAATACTGTACACATTGTATATCCTGAATATGAAGATACAGAAATGCTTAGTTGAGATTGATAATCTGCTGAATGATATTCTAAAGTGAATGTCACAACACCTTCATAAGTAGATGATGAAACTTCACCTTTTACTAAACCTGCAGCTTCAAAATTAGGGCCAATGATGTTAGCGATTGCAAGTATACTTTCTTCGCTAGCATCGCTTACGCCTTCAGCTTCAAAATTAATATTAGTTGTAACTTTGTTCTTAATTTCAAAAATAGGAACAACTACGCTAGTTACATAATCTGGGAATACAATATCAATTCCAGTTGCTTCTTTGAATTGTGCTTGGAAAGTAGCAACCGCGATTTCATCAGTTTGAACTCCGCTTGCTTCAAATGCAGCTACTTGGATTTCTCCATTTTCACCTTGAGCTAGCGACATGCCTAAGAAACTATCGCCATTATCTTTAGTGAAGCCTTCAAATGTTTCTTCATAACCATTTTCTTTAACGATCTTATCAAAGTATGCTTTATATGAAGCAAATGATTCTGTTGATCCGATTACGATAGCACCGAATCCTACTAAGCCGTCACTATTAATGCTTTCACCTCTAACAGTGCCGCCTTCAGGTAATCTGAAGTTAGCGATGCCAGAAATCCTTCTAATCTTTTCTTGAGCTTCGTTTCTAGCTTTATCATCAGTACCAGTACCACTGCCACTTCCGCCGCCGCTTCCACCATTAGGGTCTTTAGAGAATGTGCCATGGCTATTAGATACAGTACCATCACCAAATGTACAATAATTCTTATTGCCTTCTTCTTCTACATAATATCTACCATTTTCTTCGTAGATTACAAATTCTTGTACTTTTCCGCTAGGATCAGTAATAGACACTTTTGATTCACCTACTACTACAACTACATCGTCACCATAATATGTGCCTTGTAGATTAGCAGGAAGCTTAGCAACAGTAGCACCGCTTTGGCTTCCGCCACCGCCTTCGCCACCATTACCACCACCATTGTTTGATCCGCCCATTTGACAGGCTGCTAATGCGAATACGCATATAGCTAAAACAAAAGCGACTAACACTCTTTTAATAATTTTTGTCATAATATCCTCCGTTTTTAAAAGACTGCTTATAGTTTAATTATATTCTATTTAAATACAATTGCAAGAAAAGGTTAGTTCATTGCAATTTTTATAAAAAATCAAAAGGCGATATCTCTTCAATATCATCTTCTTCAGTATCAATAATTGCATCACTTGTCTTAAGTTTAGCTGGTTCATTAAAGATTTCTTTAATGCGACTAGATAGCTTAGTATGACGATCATCTTCAATCTCCACAATTCCTTTTCTCATCGCTTCCACATTCCCCATCATTATTAAATACTTCTTTGCCCTTGTAATTGCTGTATAAATCAGTTTACGTTTAAGCATAATATAGTATTTAAAACTAAATGGTACGATAACTAGAGAAAACTCACTACCTTGTGATTTATGAATTGATATTGCGTAAGCTAACATCAAATCTTCTAATTCATCTTTAGTGTATTCTACTTCGCCGATATCAAAGCTTACTTTTAGGTTAAGTAGTTTATCATCAATTAAGTTAATACTACTGATATAACCAATATCACCATTCATGATATTCTTTTCGCTTCTATTAACCAGTTGAATTACTTTATCGCCTTCTCTAAACCTTTTACCTAAATGCATAAATTCTTTACCACTTGGGTTAAAGTGTGATTGCAATTCATGATTAATAGCATCAATTCCAATAGCGCCTCTATACATCGGTACTAAGACTTGAATATCTTTAACTAAATTCATCCCTTTATCAAGTGCATTAGCAACTGTTTTAATAATGAATGGAATGATATGACTATCATCACATACTAAAAAGTTACGATCATGCTTTAGGGTAGTTACATCATATGGAAGCGCCCCTTTATTTACGCTATGTGCTAACTCTACAATCGAAGAATTAGCTGCTTGACGATGAATATGTTCTAGTTTAATCGTTGTTATTTCTTTCGTATTAATTAAATCAAGTAACACGTTCCCACAAGCAACTGATGGTAACTGGTCGGCATCACCCACAATTACTACTTTGCAATCATCGTTAATGGCTGATAACAGCCTATAAGCAAGATCCGCATCAACCATACTAAATTCATCCACAATTAACATTTTGATATCTAACTTATTGGCAGAATTATACATAAACCTTTCGGCTCCTTCGTAGCCAAGTAATTTGTGGATTGTAGAAGCGTTATGGAATGTTAATTCTTTTAACCTCTTGGCAGCTCTACCCGTTGGTGCTGCAAGCGCAATCGTGTCGCTAGCCGCATCAGAATTCTTAAATAAATTTGAATATATATCTACAATCGCTTTAATGATTGTTGATTTACCAGTTCCTGGTCCACCAGTAATAATGACAATTGGTTCTAGTAATGCTTTTTTAATCGCTTCTTTTTGCTTATCCGTATAAGTAATTTTATTAATACGCATTACTTCTTCTAAAACGTAATTAATCTTTTCTTCTTTAAATTCTGATTTAGAATTTTGTAATAACTTATAAATGATTCTAGCAATATTATATTCATCGTTATATGTCTTAGCTACATAGATAAGATTATCTTCATCGATAACAATTTTACCTTCATTCTTTAAATCATTTAAATAATCAAGGAAGTCATCTTTGGCTAAAATCTTTTCATCTTTATCTAAGAACTTAATGCATTCACTATAAAGGCTTGCTTCATCTACATAAGTATCACCGCTTGATGCACAGTATCTGACTAGACAGTAATTAATTAATGCTTTAAGTCTAACTGGAGCATCTTTTTTAATACCTACAAGGGTAGCTATATTATCAGCTCTAATAAAGCCAATACCTTCTACTTTATACATTAAGATATATGGATTATCTTTAATCTTATCAAGCGATGCTGTGCCAAATGTCTTGTAAATCACATTAGCCATATGCATCGTTAACCCCAAATTAAGTAGTTCCACAATCACTTTTTTAGATGATGTATTTAAAACAATATTTTCATAGATGATTGTTTTTAGGTTTGATCTAATACCCATCCCATCTAAAACGGATTTATCATTTGCAATCATATCTAGCGCTTTAGGCCCTAGCTTTTCATATATCTTTAAAGCAGTAGCTGGCCCTACTCCTGGAAAGTTATCACTAGAAAGATATGCAATGATTCCTTCTTTAGAGTCTTCATTTAATCTTTCAAATGTTTTAGCTTTAAACTGTGGCCCAAACTGCGTAGTTTCAAATTCACCACTAAATTTGTATTCTTCTTCTAAGATCGGTTTACGATCAAAGACTGATAAAACACTAAATGTATTAGTAAATAAAATATTACGATATTTTGCTAAGTCTTTATCGTTAAAATCAATTTTTAATTTAACGATTCCAAATGATTTAGCTTCATCGTAATAATTTATTTTAGTAACTATGCCATGAATAGTATCCATTAGTAGTGCCTCTTCACATCATCCATGAATACTTCTTCAATCGTTGATCCACCAAGGACAACATCACCATCATAAAAGACAGCGGCTTGACCTGGTGTAACTGCTCTTGATTTATCTGGATATTTTACTTCTAAGTGATCTTTATCAATCCAGCTTAGAATTACATTTACATCTTTTTGACGGTATCTAAATTTTGCACTGCATTTTAGTTCGCCACTAAACGGAGCCCCTAACCAGTTAATATTAGATACGATACATCTATTCGAATATAAGTATTCTTGGTCATCTCCTTGACCAACATACAATACATTTTCCTTCACATCTTTGCCAATTACAAACCAAGCATCCCCAGGTCCACCAATTGATAAGCCGTGGCGCTGGCCAATTGTATAATACATGATACCTTCATGACTACCAACCACTTTGCCATCCATTGTTTTCATTAAGCCCGGTTTTGCTGGAATATAGTTCTTTAAAAACTCTCTAAAGTTTCTTTCACCGATAAAACATACGCCAGTAGAATCTTTTTTAGTAGCGATATTTAGGCCATATTCTTTTGCAATCTTTCTAACTTCTGGTTTACACATATCACCAATTGGAAAAATAGTTTTCGCTATTTGGGCATGAGACAATTGACACAAGAAATATGATTGGTCTTTATTTTGGTCTACGCCTCTTAAAAGCATGTCCCCATCGCTTCTAGCATAATGGCCCATAGCGATATAATCAAAGCCCATATCCATTGCCTTTTCTAAGAAACATTTAAACTTAATTTCTTTGTTACATAAAATATCAGGGTTAGGAGTTCTTCCTTTAGAGTATTCATCGATAAAGTATTTGAATACATTATCCCAGTATTCCCCTACAAAATCAATTCTATGTAATTTAATCCCTAGCTTATTCGCTACATCCACTGCATCCATATAATCTTTTTCTTGAGGGCAAGTATCATTTGGATCATTAGGATTCCCTAGAACATCATTATTGATGGATGAATCCCAATTTCTCATGAACATCGCTTCTACGTCATATCCAGCTTTTAATAAAACTATGCAAGCTACAGCACTATCAACTCCACCTGATAAGCCTACTACTACTCTTTTTCTTGCTTCATCCATCGTTAATCCTTTCTAAAGCGTTGCTTTAATTTCAAATATAATATCACGCAAACTCATTGCTTCCTCGAAATTAAGTTCTTTAGCAGTTTGCTTCATCTTAATTTCTAACTTAGCAATAATTGCTTTCTTTTCTAGTGTACTCATCTTATCATAATCTGATAAATCTACACTAGCATTATTATCTCTTACTATAATTAAATCATCACTAATATCTTTAATAATAGTTTTCGGTATAATTTCATGTTCTTTGTTATATGCTTCTTGAATGTTACGACGTCTATAAGTTTCTACCATCGCATTCTTCATTGATTCGGTGATGTTATCCGCATACATGATAACTTTACCATTAGCGTTTCTAGCAGCTCTACCTATAATTTGAATAAGTGAAGTTTCACTTCTTAAGAACCCTTCTTTATCCGCATCTAGTATTGCAATCAAACTAACTTCGGGAATATCTAATCCTTCTCTAAGTAAGTTAATACCAACTAGCACATCGACTGTACCATTACGTAAGTTTCTAATTACTTCCATTCTTTCTAATGATTTAATTTCTGAATGTAAGTAAGCTACTTTAATGCCGATATCTTTTAAGTAATTAGTTAGAGTTTCACTCATTTTAATAGTGAGGGTTAAAACAAGGACACGCTCATTAGCACTAATTCTTTTTTTAATCTCAGCTACTAAGTCATCAATTTGACCATCAGTCTTCCTAACCTCTACAATCGGATCAAGTAATCCTGTTGGTCTAATAATTTGCTCTACAATCTCAGCACTCTTTGATTTTTCTTCATCTCCTGGAGTAGCTGATACATATATTACTTTATCAATTTTCTTTTCAAATTCATTATATTTAAGCGGCCTATTATCTAGCGCACTAGGTAATCTAAAACCGTATTCTACTAAACTTTCTTTTCTGGCTCTATCACCATTATACATGCCTCTTACTTGCGGTAGCGTTACATGTGATTCATCCACAACTAACAAAAAGTCATTATTAAAGAAATCCATTAAAGTATAAGGTGTTTCGCCTTCAGCTCTTAAAGATAAGTGTCTAGAATAATTTTCAACTCCGCTACAAGTTCCAATCTCTTCTAACATTTCTAAATCATATTTAGTACGCTGGGCTATTCTTTCAGCTTCTAAGAGTTTACCATTTTCTTTAAAATAATTAATTCTTTCTTCAAGTTCTGCTTTTATTCTTCTAATACCTTCTTGAAGTTTGGCATCACTAATTGAGAATAGGGTAGCAGGATAAATCGTAATGATTTGTTTAGATGCTTTAGGGTGCATTGTGGATAAATCTAAGACTTTGATCTTTTCGATCTCATCAAACATAAATTCGATTCTGATTACTTCTTCAGCCATACCAGTTAAAATGATATCTACGATATCACCTTTAACTCTAAACGTTCCACGCTCTAATGAAAAATCATTTCGTTTATATTGTAAGTTAACTAACTTTTCAAGTAATTCATCCCTTTTAACTACTTCCCCAACACGTAATAGTAACATGTTGTTTTTATAATCTTCCGGATCACCAATTCCATATATACAGCTTACACTACTTACAACTATTACATTTTTATCCGTAAGTAAGCTTGATACGGCGCTATGACGCATTTGATCGATATCATCATTAATTGAACAATCTTTTTCAATATATAAATCTTTAAATGCTACATATGCTTCTGGTTGATAATAATCATAATATGAAATAAAGAATTCAACTCTATTTTCGGGAAAGAATGATTTTAACTCTCCATAAAGCTGACCCGCTAAGGTTTTATTATGAGCTAGTACTAAAACATTTTTACCATATGCTTCGATTACATTAGCGATTGTGTACGTTTTACCAGTTCCCGTTGCACCTAGTAACGTTTGCGCTTTAACGCCATTATTTAAATTGTTAATTAATTTAGCTATAGCTGCCGGCTGATCACCAGTTGGCTTATAGTTACTATGCAACTTAAACATAATTACTCCTTATTTATGATATTTATGATTATTAATAATCATGAAAGAACGGTAGATTTGCTCTATCAAGATAAGTCTCATCAATTGATGAGGATAAGTATTCTTACCAAATGATAAATGATAGTTAGCTCTATTAATTACTTCACTTGACAAACCAATTGATCCACCAATTACAAATGTAATATTTGGATAACCATATGTAAACTTATCATTGATTAAGTTAGCGAGTTCTGGACTAGTTAACATCTTACCTTCGATTTCTAGACTAATTACATATTCATCATCTTTAATGTAAGAGAGGATTTCTTTTCCTTCTTCTTTTTTATTCTTTTCCTCATCAAGAGTATTAACTTCTTTAGCTTCAATAATATTAATTTTTGTAAAAGGGGTACATCTTTTTAAATATTCTTCAATTCCCTTTACTAAATAATCTTCTTTGATTTTACCAACACATACTATTTTAATCATCGTCGCTCACTTCCATTACTTCTAGCGCTTCATGTTGCTTAGCTACTTTAATAGTTGGTAAATACTCGCCTTCTATTTTTTCTAAAACTGTATCAATTGCAACTTCTGGCGTATTGCATTCTTCACTTAGGTGAGCTAGGGTTACACATTCTAGTTTTTTTGATGCTAATATTTTATTTAACACTTCTCCACAAGTCACATTAGACATATGGTCATATATTGAAAGTATTCTATTCTTTAGTTCTCTAGGTCGATCTGAGTCATTTAACATTTGAATATCATGATTTGATTCAATGATTAAATGTCTAACATTTTGTAGCAGAGTAATATATGGTGTTTTAATAAAGCCCGTATCGGCAAGGTATGCTAGACTTGCTTTTTTATAGACAAATAAATAACCAAAACAATTAGCTACATCGTGACTTAGAATTAGCGGCATAAATACTAAATCTTTGATTTTATATTTCTTATTAGCTTCAATAAATTTAATATCGTAGCCTTTATAGTCAAAACCGTGTCTATGTACTATTTCTTTAAAGGTAGCTTCATTAACATATAAAGATGCTTTTGTCTTTTTTAAATACATAGCAAGGTGCCCAATATGGTCAGAATGTTCATGGGTAACTAAAATTGCATCAATTTCTTTATTCTTAAGATCAAATCTAGCGCATGCTTGCTTAAAAGAGATACCGGCATCGATTAATACTTTGGCACCTCCTGCTTCTATATATATTAAATTACCTTTCGAACCACTTGCGATAATTTGATATTTCATAAACTTTACCTTTGTATATAGATTATACCATTAATGAAATAATATTTAAACTTAAAGCGATAAAAAAAGAATGGACAAGTTGTCCATTCTTAATTTGATTATTCTTCGTAAGGAACATCTGCTAACTTGCAAGTGAATTCCTTAGCATAAGTTAAATCTTTTGTGATAGTCTCTAACATGTATTTTAAGATGAATTCTAAAGTTGTCTTACCATTTCTAGCTGTGTAGTTAAGAGCTGTCTTTACACCATCTTCATTTACATAGTAGATTGTATCATCAGTTAAACTGATAGTCTTGATTAAATTGAAATCAGAACCGAAGTTATAATTGCTTTCGCCCATTTGAAGGATAAACATTGTATAAGCTAAACCATAATTATTATTAGTTCCATTGATATCATTAAGAACTGGAGTGTAGAACTTAGTGATAATAGCATTAACATAGTTAGTTAATAAATCTTCTAAATATGTCTTTTGTGCATATTTCAATCTATCGTTGCTTCCGCAGTCGCTAGCAGCAGTTACATAATAAGATTCAGAATTCTTGTTTGCAGGATCAGTTAACTTACCAATTTGAATTGAAGTTAAGCCTCTTACAACATCTACTAAATCTTTGAATACGCCATCATATGCATAGCTATCAGTATACCAATCTTTAAATACTTTTGCGATTTCAGAATTTGCATCAAGTTTAGCGATTAGAGCATCATCGATTCTTGCATAATCAACATCTCTTGCAAGGTAGATAATAGTTTCTGGAGTTAAGTATGCTAAATCGTAATCAAGTTCGATCTTTTCACTATTAACTGTAACAGAATATTTACCATATGCAGTAACTGTAGTTGCTACATAGATGTGGTAACCGAATCCACCTCTAACGTATTTAGCACCGCTAAATTCGCTAGTGTATGCTGTTTCATCGAATGCGATATCATCACCATAAATGGCGCTTAATCCGCTTTGAGTTTCTTCAACGCCTTCTTCATTATTGATTAAGCGTTTGTAACTTGCTTTAACTGCGTTAACGAAATCAGTATCATATTTATCAGCTTCAGCTGGAGTAATTGTACTAATTGTTTCGCAAACTAGTGATAAACCTAAAGTCTTATAAACTGAGAATAGATATGCTTCACCATTTAATTTAGCGTTTTGGTATTGAGTAGAAGGATCTACATTACCTTCTGCGTCATAAGTTAATACTTCATAATCTAAAACAGGAACGTTCTTCCATGAATCGATAATTGTATTGATACTTGATTGACGGTTTTCAACTTCTGATGCTTTTAATACATCAACCATCTTATCATATAATTCTTCTGCATAGTAAACTTGAGCATCAGTCCATTCATCTGGATCAATAGTATTACCGCTTGCATCTTTAACACAAACTAGTACATGCCAGCCTGCTACACTGAACCAATCAGCTTTGTTATCAATTTTAGCCATCTTGTTATAAGAAGTTGTAGCGCCATCAGTGAATAATACATCCCAAACGCTCTTTGAACCATTTAGGTTAAATGTAGCATCATCATTATAGATATTATTCATTGTGAAGTTACCGTCTTTATAACTACCTAATTGATGGTATGTCTTAGCATATGTTGCTTGAGCATCTTGATATACGAAGTACATCTTAAGATCATCAGTAGTCTTAACACCATATGAACCATACATATTAGTTAAGAATTCTTCCCAAGTCATTGTGCCATAACCATATTGTAAGTAATATGCGTTATAGTAATCATATGTATTTTGAGCATTTTGAAGAGGTTCTGTGATTACTTCTTTATAAGCATCAGCTTTTTCTAACCATTTGCCTTTTGCAGAATCATATACTTCATTTAATCTACTCCATTCACTATGAATGAAATAATCTTGTTCGTATAAGCTCATTACATTGATTAGGCCGTGGTCATTAGCCATCTTTTCAAACATGATATCAGCGCTTAATTCATAGTCAGCAATCTTAGCAACTAAAGTCTTGCTCTTTTTCTTGCTAGCTTCGAAGCTTGAATCAACTGAAGCCATATAGTTTGTTTCGAATGTATCATCATAAATTACTAAGCCTTTTTCTTTTCTTAACTCGTTAAATGCAGTTGTAGTCTTAGACTTAGTATAGCTATCTTTAGCGCCAGCAGCGATATATTCGATTGCTTTAGCTTTTTGTTCTTCTGCGCTTAAATCAGCCCATGCTTTACCGTATCCTTTAGCTGCGCTCCAGCCAAGCTTTAAGACAACTAAAGTAGAGTTAGCAGATGATGTTGGACCATAAACTTTATCTAAATCAAATTTATAATCTTCAGAATCTTTAGTTAGGTTATAAGCAGTTAAACCTTGTTTTAATGTAGAAGATACTAATGTTTGGAATGTAGATGAAACATTAGCAAGTTCTGCATAAGTGAAGTGGAATTTAGATAAGAATTCATAAACATCTAAATCTTCGCTTGCGCCACCTTCATTATAATCTTCAATATTAAAGTTAGAACCATCTTTGTTTAAGCCGCTTTCAGCGTCAAATAAACCATTTGCTAGCCAATTATTAATTAATGAATTTAAAGTAGTAAGGCCAGTTGCATCAATAGCATCACTTCTAACTAATTTATGAGTACCATTTTCTAAAGTATATTTAGAATTATAGTTGTTATATAGCTTAACCATAAATTCTAATGCTTGAGATGCGCTTAATTTAGCTTCAGTTAATGCAGTTTCTTTAGCTTCAGCTTCAGTTGTGCCTTCTACTGCCATTGCTTCATCATATTTAGCTTTATATTGAGCAGCGTTTACCCAAACATAATCAACGATTTGAACACCAAGTTGTGCAAATGCATTGTCGCGTTCATCAGTAGTGTTGAACTTAACATAGATTGCCCAGTATTCATCAACTAAATCTTTTTCATATGTAGATGCATAAGTTGTAGTGATGTTTGGTGCATCATCATCGTCTACCATTGCTTGAGTATTAGCAAATGTAGCACCGAATTCATTGATTTTAGCACAAACAGCATCTAAGAATTGATCATAGATTGCCATTACTTTATCAATGTCAGCTTCTACATTAATATCTTTATCGCTAATTCTTGAAGCAAATGATACATGACTTACGCTTTCAGAATCGATTGTAGAGAACTTCTTAGAATTATAAGTTCCTTTAGTTTTAGTTTCTTTATATTCTACATTAACTAATTCGAATAACTTCTTAGCATATTCATCTCTTAGGCCATATGCTGCTTTTTCAAGTTCAGCTAATTTAGCATCGCTTAAATCTAGAGCATCTTTACCGTAACTAGTCATGAATGTTAAATACTTTTCCATATTTTGGAATACAGTATTAGCATAAGAATATACTGCATCATCCATTAAATAATCTAAAGTATATAAATATTTAGCATATTGATATGCATAAATATCTTTAATTTCTTTAACGCTTGTTACGTTATATGAAGAAATAGCTACATCGAACCAATTAGCAATTGTTTCTTCATCTTTTTTTGTAGCTTCTTCGATTTCTTCTGCTGTAGCATCATCAGCTAGTTTATCAACTGCTCTGCCATCAGAGAAGATATTATCAGAAATAAATTTGTCAAGGCCATCAACATCAGCCTTAGCTTTTTCATAATAAGTTTCGCCTGTAGGTGAGGCGATGTTTTGAACTAGATATGTATCAACTAGTTCAATAAGTGCACTATTACCATATGTTTTAGTTAATAGTTCGTATGCACTTTGATTGCTTACAGTTACATCTCCAACCTTTAAGAACTCTTTATCAGCATATTTATCTGATAACTTTGCACTACTTTGGCTGCGAGGTACAACTGAGCATACAACAGCCACAGCAACGATTATTAAAATAACAGCTGCTAAAGGTAGTGTACGCATTAGAATTTTCTTAGCATTCATATTTTTTCACTCCCTCGTTATTAAAACACTATAACGATTATATCACTTTTTAACATTCATTTCAATATCAAAATATTTTTTGCACATTACATTTTTTTAATAATCATTTGATTTTAAGTTTTTTTTAATAATAAACAAAAAAATAAAAGGCCAGTGGCCTTTTATTTATTAATATTTGGGTAATAAAAACTCTTACGATCAAACTGATTCATCGCTTGGGTAAACTCACCTTTTTTGATCTTTGCAAATTCTTTATCTAGCGCTGCTAGTTTTGAGTCACTTAAATCTACTAGATGAATTACTAAAGCTTCGGGAATTAGTGGCTCTTTTGGTGAACCAAATTCCATTTCACCGTGATGAGCTAAAACGATATGGTTAAGAAGCGTTACTTCTTCCGTATGTTCGTAGCCTAAATCACGAGCAGTAGCATAAATGATATTGCTACCAATCGAAATATGGCCAAGCATCTTACCTTCAAATGTATATTCAGTTCCTTTTGCTCCACTTAATTCAATTACTTTACCAATGTCATGTAGAATTATTCCTGCATAAATTAGATCACTATTTAGAAAGCTATACATTTTAATGTATGTGCTAGCTAGCATTAACATTGAATAAGTATGGTAAGCTAAACCTGAAATATAATTATGATGCATTGATACTGCTGCTGGATGATTAAAGAATGGTGTGTAATATCTAGAAATGATGTTTGAAGTCACTTCTTTTAAAACATTATTTTCAATCATATCTACATAATCTAAAATGTTTTGTTTTAAGACTTCGGTATTAATCTTAGCTTTTTCGTAAAATGCAGATTTATCTACATCATCACCAACTAGTTCAATATCAGTAATATTAAGTTGCATCTTACCTTGATAATCTTTAAATTTACCAACGACTTTATATACTTCACCGTTAGATAATTTATTTCTGATTTCATCACTAAATGACCAAATCTTTGCTTCGATCGTATCCGTGCCATCATATGCTAACATGCTAGCATAATCAGCTCCACTAGTAGTTTTTCGGATATGGACATCAGATAATCTAACTACTAAATCATTAACATCGCTACCAAATGAATAATCTTTAATTTTCATCGTTTTCACTTCCTGAATTATTAATGAAATCTAAATAGATTTTCTTAAGTTTACGCGATAATTCTTGTTTTTCTTCATCGCTTACGTCCACGTAATCCATATCGCTAATTAAATCCATGTTACCTTTAACCATTTGATCAACATCTTTTTTAATCTTAGTTTGACGTGATTCTTTTAGTAACTCTTCTAGTTGCGCATCTTTTTCATGGATTTGTTGTTCTTGTTCATTAAGTCTCTTTTCTAACATATCAATTCTATGATCTGTTAGGTCTTTTTCGATGCTACTAGGTGGGTTAACGGCTTCACTATAGGCAGCCTCGCTAACTGGTGCAGCTGCGCTTGCAGGCGTATTTACAACTGGACCATCAAGTAATCTATTTAATTCGTTAACATCAACTAACATTTCTTCGTTGATATCTTCGTTTCTCTTACCGATGATACCGCTATGATAAATATAATCACCTTTTGAATCATATTCAGTAAAGCCATTTTGTTCTAGTTCTGATAAGCAATATTCTTTAATAGCTTCATATTCATTAGGAATTTCACGTGTTAGTACTTTATAAATAATATTATCAACTAATACTTGAATATACTCAGCTGATTGACCAGCACATATTTCTAAGATATCTTCACCTTTAAATTCAAGATCACATGTCTTTTTAATAATTAAGGCGTCATATGCTCTTCTAATATTCTTTTCTGATGTATGACTCTTACCAAGTAATCTATTTACTTTATTAGCTGATAAGCATGAATCTAGGCCGTATGAGAATAAAGTCAAAGTATCAAACCTGCACTTTGGATTAGTTAAGATTAAATTGTATGTCTTTTTAAACATCTCAATATTATCTACATAATCTAAGTAATCATCATTTAAGTTTTCATTTACCGCGAAGCATAATAACAAATATTCTTCGTAGTTAAGGCGCGAATACTTCTTAGCCAGTTTCATCGTACCTTTACGAAGTGAAGGTAGGTACTTATAAGCATTAGAGCTAACTAGTAATCTAACGGCTTTTTTCGCATTTTCACCATTAATGATTTTCTTAAGTTCTGAACATATATCTTTTAATTCTAGTCTTGATAGAAGCTTTACATATACTTTCATCGCTGGTAAAACACCTTTAACTAATTCAAAATCAAGTTCGCTAACAAATCTAATTGCTCTTAAGATTCTAATTGGGTCTTCTTTGAATCTAGTTTTTGGTTTACCGATAGGACGAATTCTTCCCGCTTTAATATCTTTAAAGCCATCATATGCATCAGTTAGTTTAGAATTGTGATTCATGGCGATGGCATTCATTGTGAAGTCACGTCTTGATAAGTCTTCTAGTAAGCTCTTTGAATAGTGATATCTAATCGGTGTACGGCGATCAGAATATTCTTCTTTTCTGAATGTGGATAAGATAAATGGATAGTTGGCATAAGTAAGCTTAATGCTACCTGGTTTGTAATCAGCTACTTCGCAGTTAGCAAAGATTACTCTAGCCGCATCAGGAGTAGCACTAGTTGTAATATCGATTAATTCGCAGTCAACGCCTAAAATGGCAGAGCGTACTACCCCACCAATGAAATAAGCTTCATAACCATTGCTGATTAAGATCTTTAAAACTTCTTTACCGCGATCTAAATAGTTATTATCCATTGCTATCCTTTCTATATGTTTTTGCATTTCATATTTATCCAAATTACATTATATATTATTTTATTTTATTTATCAATTGCGTTTTTACTTTTAAATAACACCTTAATGTTTTATAATTAAGTGAAGGTAAAACATATGAATAAATTAAACGCTCCAGTAGAAGCAAAAATTGAAATTAAGAAAAGTATCTTTATCGCTAATCTAATTCCAGTTACTAGTATACAAGAAGCCCAAGATGCTTTGAAATCCGTATCTAAAAAGTATTATGATGCCACTCATAACTGCTATAGTTATATTATCGGTAAAGATGCAACAATCTATAAATACTTTGATGATGGTGAACCTAGCCAAACAGCAGGTATCGTAATTTACAACTGTTTACAAAAAAATAACTTAACTGATGTTATTTGCATTGTTACAAGATACTTTGGTGGCATTAAGCTAGGGGCAGGCGGATTAGTTCGCGCTTATGCTAATGCGGCAAGTGAAGCCGTTAATGCTGCATCAATTTCTGAAATAATTGAGTATGCAAGCTTAGTTATTGAATTTGATTATACGTATACTACGCAAGTATTAAAGCTACTAGCCAGTGAAGAAAAAGTAGCTCAAGAGTATAAAGAAAACGTAAAACTCGAATTTAAGATACCTACTTCTAAAATTGAAGCTTATAAAGCTGATCTAATTAATCTCACAAACGGTACAGTTAAAATACATTAATATGCGAAAATTTCCTATCATTAAATGTTGATTTAATGATAGTTTTTTGTTAAAATGGAGGTAGAAAAAAGGAGGTAAATATATGTCAGTTTTAGTTTGTCAAAACTTGTCATACGAAAAGAACGGCAAGCAACTAATTAAAGACTTTTCATATAACTTCCTAGAGAAAAAAGTATATGCAATTATTGGTAAAAGCGACGCGAATAGTCGCGATTTACTAAACTTATTATGTGCAAAAAATAAACCATCAAGTGGTGATGTATACCTTGATGGTAAGCTATTTTGGAATAACGGTGCGATCGATAATCGCGTATGCTTTATCCCTAACGACACCAAGTTTCCTCCTCATATTAAGTTACTTGATATCTTTAAATTGATGGCAACTAATTACCCAAGATGGGATAATTATTATGCATATGAGCTCTTAAACTATTTTGGTATTAATCCAAAATCAAGATTCTCAGCTCTCCATAATAATGAAAAATCACTACTCTTTGCCATTATCTCTCTAGCAAGTAAAGCTAACATTACGATCATGGATAACCCAGTTGGTGATGCAGACTTAAAAGCAAGATTTGACTTTTATAATTTCTTGTTTAAGCATCAAGCAACCTATCCGCGTACATTTATCATATCAACCGAATTAATCGAAGAGATGTCATTTTTAGTGGATAGTATCTTACTTTTAGATAGAGGTGTTTTAATTGAAGCTTTCACTTCTAAAGAGATTAAACAAAACTTCTGCTACTTAACTGGTAAAACAGATGTTTTAAGAAATCTTATTCCAGGTCTAAAAATAATCGGTTATGAAGAACATGGATCTACATTAACTGTATGTTGTTCACAACGAATCAATAAAGACTTAACCCGTAAATTCCAGAAATATTTTATCGATATTTCCGAAGTTCCAATTCAAAAAGTCTTAATTTATTTGATTAATTTAAGAGAAAGGAAAGGTATCAACTAATGAAACTTAAACTTTCTTTTAAAGTCCATTTCTATAGTAATTATCGTTATTACTTATATTATTTAGCAATCGTAGCTTTATCACTAATTTTAAAATATACCCTAAATATCGATTACGGAATCTATTTAGGATATATCATGATTAGTACATTTATCTTTAGTATATTACTTGGTATTTATGAATACTCAATAGTATTACATACATATCTAAATTTCCAACCGAATCCAAGAGCATTCTGGATTCATAGTATCTTTGCTAATATTGTTAATAGTATCATTTGTATCATTATTACGATAATATTTAATTTAATAATGAAGTTTACAACTGAGTGTACACATGTATATGCTGATGCAATAATACCTTTACTTATCCTAAATCTATTTGGATTTAGTATTGGTTCTTTAGCTTATATCTTGTTACACCGCGGAGAAAACTTACCATTTATTACTATTATTATTTTATTAGTTGCCTTAGTATTTTTTGGTCAAGTATTTAATAACTGGCTAGTAATGTTAATATCATATTATTTAGAACAATACTTAATTTGGATAATCTTACTTTGTTTAACTATAGCCAGTGAAGCAATAATAATATTAAGACTAAAAAGATTTATAAAATAAAAAGGATCACGCAAATAATTGCATGATCTTTTTTTATATTATTCAACGAACTCAATAATCGCCATTGGAGCAGAGTCACCTCTACGAGGGCCTAACTTCAATACTCTTGTATATCCGCCATTGCGGTCAGCAAATTTTGGAGCGATTTCTGAGAACAATTTTTGAATTGCATATTGTTCATTATCATCTTTTTCAAATCTAATAAGTTCAGCAGCTTGTCTACGGGCAGCTAAATCGCCTTGTTTGCCAAGTGTAACCATCTTGTCTGCTAATCTTTGTAATTCTTTAGCACGATGATAAGTAGTTTCAATATGTCCGTTTAAGATTAGATCTGTAATTAAGTCGCGGAACATTGCTTTTCTTTGACTAGAATTACGTCCTAATTTACGATATCCTAATGACATAAAGTCTTCCTCCCTTGCTTATTCTTTATCGTCTTCGTCATCCATCTCTAGAATATTGATGTCTTCATCTACATCATATTCGTAATCTGATTCTTCATCTTCGATTTCTTCAAATCTAGAATAATCTGTATCATAAGATCTCTTTAATTCTAAGCCGATTTCACGAAGCTTTTGTATAACTTCTTTTAATGACTTGCGTCCTAAGTTACGAACTTTCATCATATCTTCTTCAGTCTTTTGTGCTAATTCGCCAACTGTATTAATATTAGCTCTCTTTAAGCAGTTATATGATCTAACTGATAAATCTAATTCTTCAATCTTCTTTTCTAACTTCTTATTAGCTACTGGTTTAGTAGGTTCATACATATAGTTTTGATCAGCGATTGTTTCATTGATAGCAGCAGTTACTTCAAAATGATTGCTTAAGAATTTACTTGCTAAGCTTAATGCATCGTCTGGTTCGATACTTGAATTAGTCCATACTTCTAATGTTAACTTATCGAAGTTAACATCATTGTCAACTCTTGTCTTCTCGACATCATAGCGACATCTAGTGATAGGTGTATAAATTGCATCGATTGGAAGTAAGTTAACAACTTTGTTTCCAGTCTTATCAACACAGAATACTTTGTTTTCTTTAGCATCTACATAACCGATACCACGTCTAGCATAAAGTCTAGCTTTAAATGTAGTACCTTCTTCTAAGTTAGCGATTACTAAATCAGGATTAGCTACGCTTAAGCCATCACCGCATTCAAAATCGCCAGCAGTAACAACGCCTGGACCTTTTTTATTTACAACGATTTCATATAAATCAGTTGGAGCAGTAGGCATAACTTTGAATAATTCTTCTTCACTAATCTTAAAGATAACGTTCTTAAGATTTAAAATAATCATTGTAACGTCTTCTCTTACACCTTCAAGTGCCATGAATTCATTTGTAACGCCTTCGATATCCATAGCTACAATTGCCACACCTGGCATTGAGCTTAATAGAACTCGACGCAATGCGTTTCCAAGGGTGATTCCATATCCTCTCTCTAATGGAGTAATAACGAACTTTCCATAATGCTCAGATTCGTTCTTCTCAACTGTTATTTGAGGCTTGATAAATTCAAATTTTCTCATTTGGTACCCTCCTTAATATATAATGTTAAATTTGAAATATAGTTTTTAGTTTTAATACAATTTTTATCCACGAGGTTTCTTTGGTGGACGGCATCCATTGTGTGGGAATGGAGTGCAATCTTTGATTGATGTAATATCAAGACCAGCAATTTGTAATGCTCTGATTGCAGCTTCTCTTCCTGGACCAGGTCCTTTAACTTCTACTTCAACTTTAACCATACCAGCGTCTAGTGCAGCTTTAGCGCAAGCATCAGATGCCATTTGGGCAGCAAATGGAGTAGACTTTTTACTTCCTTTAAATCCTAAAGCACCAGCGCTTGACCAGCAAACTGCATTTCCTTCAGGATCTGTAATTGTAACGATTGTGTTGTTAAATGTTGAATGAATGTGAGCAACGCCATAAGGCACATTCTTCTTAACTTTACGTTTACGAACTTTAGTAGCCATATTCTAGCCTCCTATTTCTTCTTATTAGCAACTGTCCTAGCTGGACCTTTACGTGTACGTGCATTACACTTAGTATTTTGCCCTCTTACTGGTAATCCACGACGATGGCGAATACCTCTATAGCATCCGATTTCCATCAAACGTTTAATATTCATTGCTGTTTCTCTACGTAAGTCACCTTCTACTTTGTAGTTAGCAACTTCACGACGGATATTAGATAATTCATCTTCTGTTAAATCTTTAACGCGCTTTGTTGGATCAACGCCGGCGTCCTTTAATATTACTAATGCTGTTGGTCTACCAATACCATATACATATGTAAGTGCGATACCTACACATTTATCTCTTGGAATGTCAACACCAGATATACGTGCCATTTACTTATGTCCTCCCTATTAGCCTTGTCTTTGCTTATGTTTTGGATTTTCACAAATAACCATAACTTTGCCTTTACGTTTGATAACTTTACATTTATCACAAATTGGTTTTACCGATGGTCTAACCTTCATTATAAATCCTCCTCTTGTTTCGCAAGATCTCTTTCTTAATATTTTTTTAATTACGACGCATATTATTTGTGTCTGTATGTAATGCGCCCACGTGTTAAATCATATGGTGACAATTCCACAGTTACCTTATCGCCTGGTAAAATGGTTATGAAGTTCATTCTGATTTTACCAGAAACGTGAGCAGTAATTTGATGACCATTATCTAATTGCACGATAAAGATGGCATTAGGTAAGGCTTGAATAACTGTTCCTTTTAACTCAATGACGTCACTTTTAGACATGTAGTGATCCTCCTTTATTAAATTCACCACTGATTATAAAATACATATTTTTAGTTTGAGGAAAGCAAGGTCTGCTTGCTTTTCCTCGAACTAACAAATAGTTAGCCATTAGGATACTAATCATTCTTTTCTCCTAAGGCTTTTAAAATATTCGCAAAAATTTGCTCGACTTCTCCTTCGCCATCAACACATTTTAGAATGCCTTGCTTCTTATAATAATCAAGAAGTGGGGCTGTAGATGTGTTGTAAACTTCTAGGCGTGGAGTCACCGTTTCTAAAGTATCATCTTTTCTTTGGATTAACTCTGCTCCACAATAATCGCAGATACCTTCAACTTGTGGTTTTAAGTTTTCGATATGGAAGCTAGCTCCGCATTTAGGGCAAACACGTCTTCCTACGATTCTATCAGTTAAAACTTTTTGATCAACATCAATATTTAAGCAAGCATCTAACTTTACACCAAGCTCGGCTAAGATTTTATCTAACTCTTCTGCTTGGAACAAGTTGCGTGGGAATCCATCTAAGATAAATCCGCCTATACAATCTGCTTCGCTTAATCTCTCTTTAACTAATCCGATTGTTACACTATCAGGAACAAGCAATCCTTTATCGATATAGCTTTTAGCCATAATGCCTAAAGGAGTTGCATTCTTAATAGCGCTTCTAAACATATCTCCCGTTGAGATATGAGGAATATTATAAGCATTCTTGATGAATACTGCTTGAGTGCCTTTGCCGGCACCAGGCGCGCCCATTAATAATAAACGCATTTATTCACCTATTAATTTAAGAATCCACGGTATTGTTGTTCTTGAACTGTAGTCTTCATTTGTTTAACAGTTTCTAGAGCAACACCGATGATGATGATAATACTTGTACCACCAATGCTTACGCTAGATGGTAACGTCTTAATAGCCCAACCCATGATAATTGGTAAAGCCGCAACGATTGAAAGATATGTAGCACCAATCATAGTGATCTTGAATAAGACTCTTGAAATGTATGATGCTGTTTCTTCACCAGGACGGATACCAGGTACATAGGCGTTGTTCTTTTGTAAATTCTCAGCCATTTGCTCTGGATTCATTTGTAAGAATGAATAGAAGAATGAGAATAAGAATATCAAAATAATGTATACAGCAAATCCGATAGGTTGTGTGTTAGTAAATATCATATATAATACATGCGCAAAACCTTGAGTTGTATCTGCACCAACTAATTGAAGTACCGTAGTAGGTAAGCTCATTAGTGTAGCTGCAAATATAACTGGGATTACTGATGCAGAATTAAGCTTAATAGGAATGTTAGAATCATTCTTTCCTCTGAATGCTGCTTGTGATGGACGGTTAGCATATTGAACAGGAATTATTCTCTTTGCACCTTCCATAAATACAACACCTAAGATAATTACTACTAATAATACGATTACTAAGATGAATAAGAATACATTAAATGTTTCATTTTCAACTGCAGCACCTGTAGAATCAACAGTTTGTTTCTTTAGATATGTATTAATTAGATCGCCCATCATTCTTGGGAAACTTGCTAAGATACCGGCAACGATTAACATACTAGAACCATTACCAACACCATAACGAGTAATCTTTTCAGCTAGCCATAAAGCGAATGCTGTACCAGCTGTAGCAACTAAAGCTAAATATACAAATAGGAAAACATTAGAAGGCATTGCTGTAACATCAAAGTAGTAATCACCATAACTAATCTTTAAACCGATTGTTACAGTTAAACCTTGAATGAATGCTAAAGCAATAGCGATATATTTAGTTAATTGATTTAACTTTTGTTTTCCTTCTTCACCTTCTTCAGTCCATTCTTTTAATGTTGGAACGATATCCATTTGTAAAAGTTGAACTACGATAGAAGCAGTGATGTATGGGCTAATACCTAAACATAATACTGAGAAGTTTGATAACGCACCACCAGTAAATACATCTAGGAAGCCGAATAATGCTTGAGTTCCTAATTGTGATGATTGAATTCTAACGAATGGCATTTTAATGAATGCACCTAATCTATAAACGATTAAGCAAGCAACTGTTACTAAAATCATTAAGATTAGTTTTTTAATATTCTTTGAAACTGCCATCTTAAATTACCTCAGCTTTACCACCTGCAGCAACAATTGCATCAGCGGCAGCTTTAGAGAACTTATTAGCTTTAACAGTTAAAGCAACAGTTAATTCACCTTTTGCTAAAACTTTTAAGCCATCATATTCTTTCTTTACTAAGCCGTTCTTCTTTAATAATTCTACGTCAACTACGCTTCCTGCTTTTAATTCATTTAAGTCGCATAAGTTAACGATAGCATATTCTTTACGATTTACATTTGTAAATCCACGTTTAGGAAGACGTTTGAATAAAGGTGTTTGTCCACCTTCAAATCCTGGACGAGTTCCTCCACCGCTACGAGCGTTTTGGCCTTTATGACCACGACCACTTGTTTTACCAGTTCCAGAACCAGTTCCACGGCCAACACGTTTCTTGTAATGAGTTGCACCATCATTTGGACGTAATTCAGATAAATTCATAATGGCCTCCTATTCTTCAACCTTAAGTAAATGTTTAACAGTGTTAATTTGACCCATTAGGGCATCATTTACTTGGTCGTATGTTTTCTTATCACCGACTTTATTTAAGCCTAATGCTTTTAAAGTCTTTGCTTGATTAGGTTTGCGTCCGTAAGGACTCTTAACTAGTGTAATTGTCATAGTATATTACCCCACAATTTCCTCAGGAGTCTTGCCACGGATTGCAGCAACTTCTTCAACTGTTCTTAGTGAATCTAGGCCTTTAATAGTTGCTCTAACAATATTGATAGGTGTAGATGAACCTAAAGACTTAGATAAAATGTTAGTAATACCTGCAAGTTCAACAACGGCTCTTACAGGACCACCAGCGATGATACCAGTTCCATCAGGAGCAGGTTTTAAGAATACTCTACCAGCACCATAAACACCTGTTACTTCATGAGGAATAGTTGTATTAACGATTGATACTTCGATTAAGTTTTTCTTAGCATCTTCAACTGCTTTCTTAATTGCATCTGGAATTTCGATAGCTTTTCCAGTTCCAAGACCTACATGACCGTTTTTATCACCAACTACTACTACAGCGCTAAAGCGATATCTTCTACCACCTTTAACAACTTTAGTAACATGGTTGATACTAACTAAACGTTCTTCAAATTGGCTTTGTTCAACTTCAACATTTTTTCTTTTATCTTGACGCATAACCAACCTCCTAGAACTTTAATCCTGCTTCTCTAGCTCCATCAGCTAAAGCTTGTACTCTACCATGATATAAATAACCACCACGATCAAATACAACAGTTTCAATACCTTTCTCTAAAGCTCTCTTAGCAACTAATGCACCAACTTGTTTAGCAGCTTCTGCATTACCACCATTTGTAAGCTTTAATTCTTTATCGATGCTTGATGCACTAACAAGTGTAACACCGTTAACATCATCGATGATTTGTGCAAATATGTTTTTATTTGAACGGAAAACATTAAGTCTAGGAGTAGCGCTAGTACCAGAAATGTTTTTTCTAATTCTTAAATGACGAACTTCACGAGTTTCATTACGAGATTTTTTATTAATCATTTTATGCTACCTCCTTACTTCGCTTTCTTTCCTTCTTTACGACGAACAACTTCGTCTTTGTAACGAATACCTTTACCTTTATAAGGTTCTGGTTTTCTAATAGCTCTAATTTCAGCTGCATATTCACCAACTACTTGCTTGTCAATACCATGAATAATGAAATCTGTAGGAGATTGCATCTCAACAGTTACATGTTCTGGTAGAGGCATATTAACTACATGTGAATAACCAGCACTTACTACAAGTACGTTACCTTGTAGAGCTGCTTTATATCCAACACCTTCGATATGCATTGCTTTTTGGAAGCCTTCACTTACACCAACAACCATGTTGTGAAGTAATGCTCTAGTAGTTCCGTGAACTGTCTTCATTTCTTTTGTATCATTAGGACGAACAACTTTAACTTCTGCACCTTCAACTTCGATCTTCATATTAGGATTAAAAGTATATTCTAATTTACCTTTAGGTCCTTCTACGACTACGTGATTATTTTCGTTAACTGTTACCTTAACGCCATTAACTAGATTAATAACTTTATTACCAACGCGTGACATAATTCCCTCCTACCAAATGTAGGCGATAACTTCGCCACCTAAATGTTGTTGTCTAGCTTCACGATCAGTCATAACGCCTGCAGAAGTTGATACAACTGCAACACCTAAACCATTTAATACTTTAGGCATTTCACTTGCTTTTGCATATACACGTAGACCAGGTTTTGAAATACGTGTAATACCCTTAATTACTCTTTCTTTCTTGTCAGTATACTTTAAAGCGACTTTAATTGTGCCTTGTTTGCCATCTTCAACAAATTCAATAGCACCAATGTAGCCTTCTTTAGCGATAACATTAAGAATTTCTAATTTAATTTTTGATGCTGGAATTAATACACTTTCATGCTTCTTTTGGTTAGCATTACGGATACGTGTTAACATATCAGCAATTGGATCAGTCATTACCATAATATTATCTCCTTTCTACCAACTTGATTTAGTTACGCCAGGAATTTCGCCTTTATAAGCTAATTCTCTAAAGCATAATCTACATAATTTGAATTTACGATATACAGCATGAGGACGTCCACAGCGTTCACATCTAGTATATTCTCTAACAGCATACTTAGGTTTACGATGATTCTTAACCTTTAATGAAGTTTTTGCCATAAACTGCCTCCTTACTTTCTAAATGGGAATCCAAGAAGACTTAATAATTCTAAACCTTCTTCATCGCTTTTTGCAGTAGTTACAATAACGATGTCCATTCCACGGATTTTGAAAATCTTATCGTAATTAATTTCTGGGAAAATTAATTGTTCTTTAATTCCTAGAGTGTAGTTACCTCTACCATCGAATGAGTTACGAGGTAAACCACGGAAGTCACGTACACGTGGAAGAGAAACTGAAACTAGTTTATCGTAGAATTCATACATTCTTTCACCACGTAAAGTAACTTTACAACCAATTGCTACGCCTTCTCTTAATTTGAAGTTAGCGATTGATTTTTTAGCTTTAGTAATGATTGGTTTTTGACCAGTGATTTGAGCTAATTCAGATACAGCTGCATCTAAAGCTTTTGAGTTTTGCATTGCATCACCAACACCCATGTTGATGACGATCTTTTCAAGTCTTGGAACTTGCATAACTGAAGAGTATTGGAATGTCTTCATCATTGATGGTTTAACATTGTTATTATAGTTTTCTAATACACGATTCATAAACTTCCAACCTCCTAGTCAAGAACGCTACCGCTTTTAACAGCTACGCGTACTTTCTTACCATCTTTAATTTCATGGCGGATTCTTGTAGCAACATTAAGTTTTGGATCAACGATTGCAACATTGCTTGCGTCGATTGGTACTTCTCTTTTTACAATTCCACCATCAGGGTTAGCATTAGAAGGTTTCATATGCTTTGTACGAACGTTAACACCTTCAACTGCAACTTTATTAGTTTTAGCAGAAGCAAAAATAACTTTTCCAGTTTTGCCTTTGTCGTTTCCGCTTAATACAACAACTGTATCGCCTTTTTTAATTTGCATATTTTCCTCCTTCCTAAAGTACTTCAGGTGCTAAAGAGATTATTTTCATAAAGTCTTTATCACGAAGTTCTCTTGCTACAGGACCAAAAATACGAGTGCCTCTTGGAGTTTTATCATCACGGATAATAACTGCGGCATTGTCGTCAAATTTAATATATGATCCATCGTTTCTTCTTAAAGCTTTCTTAGTACGAACGATAACGGCTTTAACAACGTCACCCTTCTTAACTTGTGCACCAGGAGTAGCTGATTTAACTGAAGCAACAATGATATCACCGATTGATGCATATCTTCTTCTAGTTCCGCCTAAAATCTTAATTGTGCCAAGTTCTTTAGCACCTGAGTTATCAGCAACAACTAATCTTGTTTCTTGTTGAATCATAGTTTGCCTCCTATAGTACAACAGCCTTTTCTACGATTTGAACTAAACGATAACGTTTAGTCTTAGATAAAGGTCTTGTTTCCATAATTTTTACAGTATCGCCAACATGAGCAGCATTTTCTTCATCATGAGCAGTAAACTTCTTAGTATAAACAACACGTTTACCATATAATGGGTGTTTACGATAAGTAGTGATTTCAACTTTAATAGTCTTATCTTCTACATCTGAAACTACTTTACCAACATAAGTTTTACGAGTATTTCTTTCCATTTTACTCCTCCTACTTAGCCTCAGCTGCATTAGCACGTTCTGTTAGAATCGTGTTCATACGAGCGATTTGTTTTTTGTTTTTCTTAATTTGAGCTGTGTTTTCTAATTTACCTACAGCAGCTTGGAAACGTAGGTTAAATAATTCTTTCTTTAACTCTGCGATTTCTTTTTCGATAGCAGCTGTATCCATATTTCTAATCTTATCAGTTTCTTTAGTCTTTACGACTTTAGTAGCTTTTTTAGTTTCTTTTTTAGCCATACTTATTCACCACTATCTTCTTTCTTAATAATCTTTGTTAAAATTGGTAATTTGTGAGAAGCTAAACGGAATGATTCACGAGCGATTTCTTCACTAACTCCACCAATTTCAAACATAACTGTGCCGCGTTTAACAACAGCAACATATCCATCAGGAGAACCTTTACCTCCACCCATACGAACTGCAAGAGGCTTTTTAGTTAAGATCATGTGTGGGAATATACGAATCCAAACTTGACCTTCACGCTTCATATAACGTGTCATAGCAACACGGGCAGCTTCGATTTGAGATTGAGTTAACCAGCATCCTTCTAATGCTTGTAATCCGAATTCACCAAAGTCAACTTTTTTAGCGCCTTTAGCTTTTCCTTCATAACTAACACGATGAGGTCTACGGAATTTAGTTCTTTTAGGCATTAACATAATTATTTAGCCTCCTTCTTTGCAGGTAAGATTTCACCCTTACAAATCCAAACTTTAACTCCTAACTTACCATATGTAGTTGTAGCTGCTGTACATGCATAATCGATATCAGCTCTTAAAGTATGAAGAGGAACAGTACCTTCACTGTAACCTTCAGCTCTAGCCATTTCTGCACCGCCTAAACGACCAGAAATAACAGTCTTAATACCTTTAGCGCCAGCTTTCATTGTTTGTTGAATAGCCTTCTTTTGAACTCTTCTAAATGAAGCACGGTTTTCTAATTCTTCAGCTATTCTTCTTGCTACTAATGTAGCATCTAAATCAGGGTTCTTAATCTCTACAATATTCATGTAAACTTGTTTGCCAGTCATTTGTTGTAACTTAGCAACTAGTTCAGCTTTAACTGCGCCTTCTCTACCGATAACAGCGCCAGGTTTTGCAGTGTGAACAGTTAAGATAACTTTAGACTTAACTCTTTCGATTTCAACACGAGATACTTGAGCTTTTTTATAGAATTCTTCTACAGTACTACGAATCTTTAAATCTTCATGTAATAATGCAGGAACTTCTAACTTACTAGCATACCATCTTGAATCCCAATCACGAATGATACCAATACGCATTCCGATTGGACTTACTTTTTGTCCCATAAGCTACCTCCTATTCCCTTTCTGCTACAACTACAGTGATGTGAGTTGTTCTCTTATAAATTGGATCAGCACTACCTTTTGCACGTGGTAGATATCTTTTCATTCTAATGCCTTCATTAGCATAGATTTCTTTAACATATAATTTATCTTTATCCATTTGATTGTTATTAACAGCGTTAGCAACTGCACTTCTTAATGTTTTTTCGATAGCAACAGATGCATCGTTAGCAGTTAATTTTAAAATTGATAAAGCTTCACCAACTGATTTTCCTCTAACAAGGTCAACAACAAGTCTAGCCTTACGAGGTGACATACGTACTGTTTTTGCAATAGCTTTAGCTTCCATATTTTACCTCCTATTTAGCTTCCTTATCTTTTCCGTGTCCACGGAATGTTCTTGTTGGAGCGAATTCGCCTAATTTATGACCAACCATATCTTCAGTAATGTAAACTGGAAGATGTTCTTTACCATTGTAAACAGCAATTGTATGGCCAATAAAGTCTGGATAAATTGTAGATCTTCTAGACCAAGTTTGGATGACTTTTTTATCGTTTGAAGCATTAGCTGCTTGAACTTTCTTTAAAAGATGATCATCACAAAATGGACCTTTCTTTAATGAACGTGCCATAAATTACCTCCTATTAGTCATTGATACGACGGATAATTAAATCAGTCGATTTCTTATTATTATTTCTTGTCTTCTTACCAAGAGCAATCTTACCCCAAGGAGTAAGTGGAGCCTTTCTACCAACTGGAGCTCTACCTTCACCACCACCATGAGGGTGATCGTTAGGGTTCATTACAGAACCTCTAACTGTAGGTCTAATACCCATATGACGAGTACGACCAGCTTTACCGATGTTAACGTTCATGTAGTCAGCATTTCCAACTTCACCAACTGTAGCACGGCATTCGCCTAAAATCTTTCTTACTTCACCGCTTGTTAAACGGATAATAACGTATTTGCCATCACGACCTAAGATTTGTGCACTTGCACCAGCGCTTCTAACAAGTTGAGCACCAGCACCTGGATGTAATTCGATGCAATGAATTACAGTACCCATAGGCATCTTGCTTAATTGTAAGCAGTTACCAACTTTAATATCTGCACCTTCGCCAGAGAAGATTTCAGTACCAACCTTTAAATCTTTTGGAGCGATGATATATCTCTTTTCGCCATCTTTATAAGCGATTAGAGCGATATTAGCACTTCTGTTTGGATCGTATTCGATAGTCTTAACTACACCAGCGATACCATCTTTATCACGTTTGAAATCGATGATACGATAATGTCTCTTTTCACCGCCACCTTGATGACGAACAGTGATTCTACCTAAATTGTTACGGCCGCCTTTTTTAGAAATAGGAGCAAGTAAACTCTTTTCAGGAGTTGAGCAAGTGATTTCATCGCTTACTAAAACGCTCATATTACGACGACCATTAGTCGTAGGATTATATTTTTTAATAGGCATCTTACTTTACCTCCCTAAATTTCATAAATATCTAGCTTGTCCTTATCGCTTAGAGTAACGATAGCTTTACGAACAGCAGCCTTCAATCCTTCATATTTACCAACTTTACGTGTTTTTTTACGAACATTGATAATATTAACGTCAACAACTTTAACTTTGAATGCTTCTTCTACAGCGTTCTTAACGTCAATCTTATTAGCATCTTGTGCTACTTCAAAAACGTATTTTCTAGTTTCAGCTAATTTTACGTTCTTTTCAGTGATGATTGGACGGATTAAAACTTCATATGAATTTTTCATTATTTTAAATCCTCCTCATAAGCTTTAATAGCTTCTTCAGTCATAATATAAGTGTTAGCATTAGTTAATTCATAAACACTTAAATGATCTTTAGTTTGTACATATAAACCAGCAATGTTTCTACCTGCTAAGAATAAGTTTTGATCTACAGTAGTAGTTACTAAAACTGCTTTCTTATCAGCGACATTTAAGTTCTTTAATACTTCAACTAAACCTTTTGTCTTGAAATCAGCTAATTCAATCTTATCTACAACAACGATATTATTGTTAGCTAATCTGTCAGATAATAAACTCTTTAATGCACATTTAACAACTTTCTTGTTAACTTTCATTGCATAGCTTCTTGGATGTGGTCCAAAAACAATTCCACCACCACGCCATTGAGGAGCACGTGTTGTACCTTGTCTTGCACGTCCAGTACCTTTTTGACGCCATGGTTTCTTTCCACCGCCGCTAACATCGCTACGACCTTTAGTTTGGTGTGTACCTTGACGCATACCAGCACGCTCAGCGTTTACAACGTTATATACAGCTTGCATATTTGGTTCATAAGCAAATACTTCTTTCTTTAAGTTAAGCTTGCTTACTTCTGCACCTAATTGATTATAAACAACGATACTTGGCATAACTTGTATCTCCTTTCATTACATTAAGGCTTCAGGGTTAATTGATGTTTTAGGACCTTTAACAGCATTTGTGATAACAACAAATGAATTAACTGCTCCAGGAACATTACCCTTGATTAGCACTACATTCTTTTCTAAATCTACTTTAGCAACTGTTAAGTTTTGAATAGTTACTTGAACTCCACCTAATTGTCCAGGCATCTTTTTACCTTTCTTAACTCTTGCTGCATCGATTGAACCCATTGAACCAACACCACGATGGTATCCTGATCCATGAGCCATAGGGCCTCTATGGAAGCCATGACGTTTGATAACGCCTGCGTATCCTTTACCCTTACTAGTTCCAGTTACGTCTACAACTTCACCTTCACTAAATATATTTGCTTTAACCTCTTGACCTACATTGAAAGCTAGCATTTCCTCTCCAGCGATTTCTTTAATGAAGCGCTTAGGAGAAGTGCTTGCCTTTTCAGCATGTCCTACTTCTGGTTTGTTAGGATTTTTCTTATCCGCGAAACCTAATTGAACTGATGAATATCCATCAGTTTCCACAGTCTTCTTTTGTAACACAACGTTTGAACCAACTTCGATAACAGTTACTGGAACTAGTTGACCATCTGTTGTGAAGATTTGTGTCATTCCGACTTTTTTGCCTAAGATTCCTTTGGCCACGAGTTTTCACCTCCTATTTACTCTACCTATTTTAGAACGATTTCAACACCAGCAGGTATTTCCAAATGAACTAATGCATCCATAGTCTTTGGAGTAGTACTCTTGATGTCGATTAATCTCTTGTGAGTTCTTCTCTCAAATTGTTCACGACTATCTTTGTATTTGTGTGGTGAACGAATAATTGTAAATACTTCCTTTTCAGTTGGAAGTGGGATTGGACCAGCTACTTCAGCACCAGCTTTTTTAGCAGCTTCCACAATCTTTTTTGCAGATTCATCAATTAATCTGTGATCATAAGAAATAAGTTTAATTCTTAATGCTTTCTTTGCCATTTTACTTTCCTCCTTGTAGCGTCTTTGCGCATTAATCAACTGTGTGAATTACCTGATAGCACTACATATGGCAACTCATCCGTGCGTATCAGCAACCTCCCACAATTGGGTTACTTCCTAAACCTTAAAGATTTTACTCTAAACATTAAAAAAAAGCAAGTACTTTTTTAAAAAACTTGCTTCTTTTATATATTTATAGATCTGTCTATTTTTGATTAATAATTAAATATTTCCTACTTGCTTTCTAGCACCTTTACGGCTTCTTTTAATTTCTTAATAATTGGTAGGTTATATGGGCAACGTGATTCGCATAATCCGCATTCAATACACTCACTAGCTTTTACTTTCATCGTGTTATATCTTTGGATTGCCCACTCTTGTAAATTATATCTTCTATAATATCCTTCGCATAAGAACGCAAACGGAATATCAATGCCTTTAGTACATGGTTTACAGTACCCACATCTCCTACAGAAATCTCCATCAAGCGTTGCTTGATACTCTTTGATCTTTGCTAAATCAGATTCATTTAACTTAGACTGGACTGCACCTACATTATTAATAACTTCTTCTACGCTACCCATTCCTGGAATTGGTACCACTACAAAGTCTTTATTTACTATATATTTAATGGCGATAGCACCATCATCGATGGCGCCACCTGCCAAGGGTTTCATACCTATAACACCAATATCTAACTTATTTGCTTTTCTAAATAATTCTTCTCCTTGTCTTTCCACAATATTATAAGGATATTGAATTGTCTCAAACAAAGGATCGCTAATTAATTCATTTAAATAATCCATATTATGGCTAGTTACACCGATGTGTTTAACTAGACCTTTTTGCTTAGCTTCGATTAAGGCAGCTTTTGCCCCACTATAATCTTTACCAGGCTGTAAGTTATGGAATTGGTATAGATCAATATAATCGCAATCCATTTTCTTAATTGAATCTAGGACATCATTCATCATAGCATCATATGTTAAGCTCATCGATTTAGAAGCAACTACGATACTTTCTCTAAAACCTTTAAATTCAGCTTTTAATTTCTTAAAGGCTTCACCTAAATATGCTTCACTTACAGTATATCCTTTAGCCGTATCAAAGAAATTAATGCCATCAATGTATGCTGTTCTCACTACATTATAAGCATTATCATCATTATCGCGCTGAATTGGGATACCACCCATACCGATTCTACTAACATATAAATTTGTCTTACCTAGTCTTACTTTTTCCATCGTGTCAACCTCTACTATTAATATTTTATAATCATTTATTATAAATTACTAGTAATATGCAAAAAAGGATGCAATCGCATCCTTTAGTCGATATATTTATCTGTAATAGTTTTAATTAGTAATTCTAGTACCATTATCATAATTACAATGATAATTGTCCAAGCAAAGATACCTTCTAACTGTAAGGCTGATTGATAATTAAACATCTCTTTCGCAATCGATAGTCTAGGGGTAGCAATAAATTCACTCATTACTAATACTTTGATTCCTAAGCCAAGACTACTAATGATTGCTACCACGATATGCGGTCTAACTAGCGGAATAAAGATGTGTCTAATAATATATGGATTGATATTCGATTGGATCTTGATTTCATCGAGAATATTAGAATTAATATTTTTCATTCCCGATAATATTCCTTCATACATCATCGGTATCATTACTAGGCTAGTAATATAGATCGATGCCCTCTGGTTTCCGATAAATACTAATAAAACAATTATAATAGCAACAACTGGAATTGTTCTAAGTAGGGTAATAAATGGTCTTATATAATAAGAAAAACGCACAAATCTAGTCGATAAGCTAGCCAGAATAATTGATATTAGTAATGATGATGCTAGACATATTAATAATCTTAAGAATGTAGCTCCTAATATTTTATAAGAATAACCGGTACCTAAAATATTAAATAACTTCTTTAACGTAATACCAATTGAAGGAAGGATTATATCTTCTTTAATAAGTAGGCTTGCTACCATCCAAACAATTAGTATTGTTAAGATACCTAAAAAAGTAAATAAAATATTTAATTGTTTGGATTTATTCATGCTTCACCTAATTAATAATTGAAATAGAAATCATCGCTTGGAACTTGTGAATTAAATAAGTTCTTATTTGCTTTATCCACAATGCCAAAGAATTCTTCTAATTTTGCTTTGTTGTCACAAGCCTTTAGATAATTAATACCCGCATTTTGACATACACCTTTTAATACATCTTCACCTAAATTATTAAATAATGGATATAGGTTAGCATCTTTTTCTAATAATAATTTAGCGTAAGCTGCGCTATCTAAATTTAAACTAGCAATGTTATTTTCAATAGTCTTTAAGATTTTCTTAACTTGAGCTTTAGTTAGGCCATTATAAACATAGATTGCTGCTTGAGGAATAAATTCAACTTTTCCATCAGATAAGCTTCTTAATACACTTGCTACATCAATTACATTAACTTCCATTTTTTGTTTAATCTTTGATAGATATGGTTCAGCTACTAGTGCATAATCAGCATTACCTGGCATGAAATAACTACTTACAACAGTTGATACGCTATCAGCGTATTCAATAGTTGCACTGACGCCACTTTTTTCTAATGCATATTTAAGCATAATATCGCTTGGCTGATTTTGGCCATATGAATATATCGTTTTGCCGTTTAAATCACTAATTGAATTTAGTGTTACATTTTTCTTTGATACAATATACATATTATCAAATGTAATTAGGCCAGCAATTTTGTAATTGATTGATCCTTTAATTGATAATTGTGCACCTAAAGTAACTGGAGCTACAATTACATCATAATTATCTTGAAGTAATTCACTTTGAAGAACTTGCGGACCAGGTGTAGTTGTTACTTCAAATTCATCTACAACTCCTCCTACTGCTACAAGTGGAATTCCTTCCGGAGTAAGTAAGTATGGTTTTTCTTTTTCTTTGCAACCCATAAATAAAATACTTACCAACACTAATAATAAAATACTAATAATTTTCTTCATAATATCACCTCTTCTATACATCCATTATAACTTATGTTATAATGAATTATCGTAACATATGTTACAATGTGCAAAAAGGAGTAAATATGCATATCTTATTTAATAATTCTAAAATAGACTATTCTAAATATATTACTACTAGAGTTTATAAGAAAGGTGATATTGTCTTTAATGAAGGCGATCTATGTACATCAATCGGTTTACTCGAAAGTGGAGCATTACAAATATCGACTATTACGATTCTAGAAAATGAATATTCAATTAGTACAATTTTACCTGATGATATATTTGCTTCTACTCTACTATTTTCTTCTAGTCCGCACTATCTTGGTTTTGGTAGATGCTTAAAAGAAACAAAGATTACCTTTATTTCTAAAACTAACCTAATTTATCTACTCCAAAATGATGAAGCAATCTTAAATAACTTCTTATCATTTCTAGCTAACAAAAGATTAATTGCCCAAGAAAGGCTAAAGATACTTTGTCAAAAGAGTATTAGAGAAAAGATCTTGTTTTTATTAAAATCGAGAATGAATGAAAAGCGCACTATTTATTTTAATTCTAAAGAAAAATTAGCTCTATATTTAAATATAGAGCGTCCATCCTTATCAAGAGAATTAATAAATATGCAAAACGAAAAACTAATTACATATAATAGGAAATCAATTACTTTATTATAATATAAGAAAAAAGGCTCAAACTAAGTTTGAGCCTTTATACAAATATAATTATTAGTTATATTTTTCTGCGAATGTTTGTTCTAGGTTAGCAATAGCTGGAGTAACAGCTGCTACATAGTCTGTTTCCTCTGTATATTTTAGAGAAGGGATAATGTAACCAGCAGAGAATTTTTCCCATTCTTCTCCATCACCATTGTTAAGACGTAATTCTTTAATAGGGTCAAATAAGCCTTTAGTCTTTAAGTTGTTTTGGATATATAACCAAGCAGTAACACTTGCATCTGTATCCCACTTACCTTGAGCAACGATTCTATCTGAAGCATCCTTGTCATAGTTTGGATCTTCAACCATTAACTTTTGAGCTAATGCAAAGCATTCATACCATACTTTGAAGATATTTTCGATTGTTACATCTTCAGATGTAGCTTCTGCGTTAGCGATCTTTTCAGTGATAGCTTTAGGCATTACGAAGCAGTCTTGAGTATAAGTAGCCCATTTAGCTGTTTCATAAGTTTGATCTTCACCATAAGGCCATGGAACGAATCCATATAATGTATCATCGCCTTCACCCCAAAGGTCAGCTTTCCATCTGTTATAGTAGTCAACGAAGTATGCAGAACCTGTATTTAATAATGCATGTTGAGCATTCCAAGTTTCAACTTTACCATCAACTTGGTTAGCAGGGTCAACGCAGCCAGCATCGAATAATTCTTTTAACATGTTAGCTAAGTCAACAACTTTTGGATCAGTGATTTGAATCTTTCTAGTGATTGGGTCAGCTAGAGGAACGTTGCTAGTTCTAGCTAAGTCTCTTAGCCAATAAGATAATCTACCAGAGATTACATAGTATTTATCTTCTTCACCAGTTGATAAACCGTTTAATAAAGTTTGAGCTTCTTTACACCATGCAACGAATTCGCTGATGTGCCATTTATCTTCCATGAATAATTTAGCAGGTTCTTTATCGCCATCCATGCCAATTCTCTTTAATAAGTTGTAGTTAACACCGATAACTGGGTCATCAGATGTGATAGATCCAGAAGTGTAGCTCCATCCATATAATGCATTCTTATAAGTTCTAGCTAAAACGTCGTTTTGGCTCATTGAACCATTACCATATGCAGCATATAAATCATCCATCTTAATTAAAGCAGAGCTTGTCTTAGAAATTTGGTTTGTTGGAATCCAGTAAATATCGAAGTAAGTAGTATTGTTCTTACCTTGTTCTAGGATATAGTTAAATCTTTCCCAATAGTCAGTTGTAGGATATCCTTCAACAACGATCTTACAATTGTATTTTTCTTCTACTTGTTCCCATGCTTGTGCAGCAAATTTACGAGTAGGACTTACTTTGTATTCTGCAGGATAGTTAGTCATTCTAGGGTCTAATTCGTATTCTACACCAGGAGAATATGCAATTCTAATTGTGTATTCACCGAAGTCTAAATCATTATTATTGCTAACGCTAATTGTAATTTTAGCACTAACAGCAGGGTTTTCAACACTAGTAACTGTAATGACAGCTTTACCAGCTTTAACACCAGTAACTTTACCGCTTGCATCAACTGTAGCGATATCTTGTTTGTCAGATGCCCAAGTTACTTCTTGTGCAGCTTTTTCAGGTTTTACGTTGGCAGTTAATTGAATTGTTCTACCAATCTTAACGCTTCTTGCAGATGCTTTGATTTCAATGCTTTCAGCAGTTGCTCCGCCTCCACAAGCAACAAGTACAAATGCTAATATCATAGCAAAAGTCAATGTTAATAATTTTTTCATAAATTTACTTTGTGTTCCTTTCTTTTATAAATTTATTACATTTTAATTATACACTATTTTTCGGATATGTGAAATATTTTTTAAATATTCTCACAAAAACAATGCTGATGCACTGGTCCTAAAACAAAATAGCCTTCACCAAATCTAGCAAACCTCTTGATTCCAAAGATTTTTGCCTTAAAATTAATATATTTAAAAACATCTACGATGTTAGAATCCATTTGGCTAGCATGCTTTTTTAAAGCTTCAATTTTATTTTCTAAATCTTTTTTACTAATCTTTACAATTTGGTTTACATCAGCACTAAAATAATATGCTAATGTTATTCCATTACAAAACTCATTAATACCTTCTATATCCATTCCTTGCCTTTTAGCAACCAGTGGAAACTTAGCTATTAATAAACTCGTTCTACAAGCTTCAGCTACTCTGATGTGATCCATATGTGTTTCCGTTTTTAAAAATGGTGATGGACATACAATTAAATCTGGTTTAATTTCTAATATCACTTTCGCAATATCAACTCTTAAATCTTCGACGCTATACACGCCCCCATCAGGATAATCTAAAAACTTAACTTCTTTTACCCCGATTACTTTACCAGCTTCAATTGCTTCGTTCTTCCTAATAGCAGCAATATCTGCAGGGTCTGCATTACGGTCCGGTGTTCCGCACCCACCATCACAACATATTAAATAATAAACTTCTTTACCTAAGTTAGCGAGTTTACTAGCTAGCCCACCAGCCCCAATTTCTATATCATCGGGATGCGGCCCAATGAATAATGCTTTTTCGCATTTATCAATTTTAGGAAGCGGTACTAGCTTCATTATTATGCTCATATCAATCCCTCATTCCTAGATCATTAAGCGCCTTAATAATCTTTGCTTTATGGTGTCCATAAAATATAATGTGATGATTTCCGCACGGCTCTTTAAGTAAACTACTTATATCATCATCCATCTTTATTCTAATTTGACTTCTACACTGCCTTGGATCGTTTAAATTAGTAACAATCTTTCCTTCACCAACATAAAATCTCTTTAAATCAGAAGACAATCTAAAGACTGTTACATCTTCAGTTTTAAACTCACCTTTAATAGCAACCCCTATTCCTGATTCAAAATGGGTATCATATTTAAAACTTGTTATCATATCAAATGGACAAGTACAATGTGCTACTTCAATAATGTTATTATCTACATCAATCTTACTAGGATTAGCTTGAAAGCTAGACTCACTAAACCACTTTTTAACTAGCCACATACTAACTAGTGCACTAATATCCCCTTCGCAAGTTCCTATGATCCCTTTAGCGTTAAGTTCTGCTAGGCTAAAACAACCCGTTGTATGGATTGCGCCAAGTAAATCAAAACATCTAACCGTTAACCCCGATAAATGGTATCTAGAGACTATCTCGCTAAATGCAAAATAAAGTTTATTAGCTTTATTTAATCCATCCAAATCAAATCCTTTTAAATCTGGATTATAATAATCACTAGTTTTATATAAAGTTATTAATTCATTTAAATCGATATCAATTAAATTAATATTAAATAATTTTCTTACCTTTTGTCTATTTGGACTAGATGAAATTAACCAATCACTTGGCTTACCAATAATACCTAAATTAACTACTAAATCTTTATTATCTTTTTTAATTAATTCTTTAATTCTTAAAGATATGTAATCAATACTACCATGGAGAATTTCCCCATCTAAATTATGATTATTTAGATATGTTAATATCTCTAATGATGCCGCTAGTGAATTATTCTTACCAGTTGTTAATAAATAATATGGTTCTTTTAACTTATTAATGTTTTCTAAAAAATAATTTTCAGATCCACCACTAGCAATTAATATTAATTTTAAATCACAATCATAATCATCAAGATTAGCATATTCAATATTAGTAGATAAGTTATCCGCTATGCTATTAATAAAATCTTCATTTTCTTTTAAGAAAACGCTAGATTCATGTAAATAACTCGAAAATGTAGATATCTTTATTTTCATTTCTTGTACTCCTATTCATATTTTATCTTAATAATCTAAATTTATACAAGCAATAAATAATTATAAAGCGATAAAGATAATTTATAAAAAAACTATACTAGTTTCCTAGTATAGTTTTTATTCATCTTCTTCTTCAACTTCAATCTTTTCGGCTTTAACTTTTTCTACTCTAACACCGTCGACTTGAAGAATTGTAAGTTTTAAGTTTCCATATGTGAATGAATCGCCTACTTCTGGAAACTTTTCAAGCATCTCAGTACACCAGCCAGCTACGGTATCATATTCACTTTCAAAATCTTCGGTTTCCATTTCAAACAATTCAAACATATCGTAGATATTCATATCGCCATCTACAATAATTGATCCATCGGTGTTTTCGATAACTTCTTCTTCCACTGTGTCAGTTTCATCCCAGATATCACCAACTAACTCTTCTAAGATATCTTCCATAGTAACTATACCTAATGTTCCTCCAAATTCATCAATTACAACCGCAATATGAATATGTTCTTTCTTAAAGTCTTGGAGAACACTAGATAGTGTTTTAGTTTTATGAACTAAAATTGGTGAATACATGATTTCTTTTAAATCAATCTTTTTCTTAGCTAAAGCTAGTTTTAATACTTCATTAGTATTAACAACACCAATGATGTTATCAATTGTTTCTTCATAGATTGGAATTCTTGAATATGTGAAGAATTCTTTTTCCTTAATTAATTCATTAATATCATCTTCAATATCAATAGCATAAATATCAACTCTTGGTTTCATTACTTCAAATGCCATAACATCGATGAAATCGATGGCATTACGAAGTAAGTCGTGAGTCTCCACATCAATATATCCTTCTTCTTCAATCTCATCAGCCATTACTTCTAACTCTTCATCAGTAGCAGTTGGAACTTTTTCTTTTGGCGTCCAAATTTTACTAGCAACCCCGATTAGTTTATTTACACTCCATACAATTGGGAAGAATATGATTTCTAAGATATATAAAGGTCTAGCCATTTTCTTAGAAGATGTGAAAGCATATTTAGAAAGAATTGTTTTAGGCATAATTTCGCCAAATACTAAAATGACACTAGTCATTATAATTGTTGCGATCAAGGCACCATTTTCTGGATAAATATGCGTAAATAGTAATGTAGCAAGTGAAGATGCTGCGATATTAACTAAATTATTACCAACTAGGATTGTGCCAATCAATGCTGGATAATTATCATTTAGTTTGCAAGCAAGACGTGCTTTTTTGTCATTCTTGGCTGCTTTTTTAAGGCGCAATTTATTTACTTTTGCATATACTATTTCGCTACCACTAAAGAATCCTGATAACACAACTAAAATTACAAGTGCTGCAATAATTACATATCCCCAAGCAGGCATTACTTTTCACCTCCTTGAAGTCTTTCATCATCTGATTCTTCATTGATGTCTTCTACAAGTTCTTCTAGTATATCTTTCATCGTAACCATACCGATTGTTTTACCTTTTGCATTACGCACAATCGCAATGTGAGTTTTATGTTCACTAAATCCCGCAAAGATTTCATCGATTGGCGCACCCGGTGCAACGTAGTGTGGTGCGATTAATATATCTTTTAAGTTAACATTTTTATTCAAAAATAAAGCTTTTAAATATGTCCTAATATGTAAAATACCAACGATGTTATCAATACTTCCTTGATATACTGGTATTCTACTATATGTGTTACTTAGTATAAATTGTTTTAGATATGCTTTTGTGCATTTATCATAATCTAGGGCGACAATTTTTTCTCTTGGTGTATATACTTCTTTTACTTTAATATCACCAAATTCGATAGCGGCTTGAATAATGTCGCTTTCTTCTTCATCTAGTATTCCTTCTTCTTCAACCTTTTCCACAACATCAGAAAAGTCATCTTCATCAAACGTATCTTCATCTTCATCTAAATTAAGCGTCTTTTTTGTGGCTTTTAATAAAAGTCCAAAGATAATTGATATTGGAAAGAATATTATCTTAAAGAAATATAAGATAACGCTAGCATTAATTGCCCACTTATCAGCATTTAGAGTTGCAATGTTTTTTGGCAAAATTTCCGCAAACAAGAACACAACAATCGTAGTGACGATTGTGGCAATAACGCTTCCAGCAGCACCTATTAAATAGATTGCTAGAATGGTAGCAAGTACTGATGTAACAACATGACATATATTGATGGCAATAAGCGTTGTAATGATTGTGGAATCAGAATGTTCCAAAATCCTTAAAACTAATTTTGCGCGCTTGCTGCCATCATCCGCCATAACTTTAATTCTATGACGATTGCAATACGCGTAAGCTGATTCACAACCAGCAAAGAATGCGCTAAATAATAGTAATAATACTATTAACACATATATTAGAGGCCCCTCGGGGTCACCAAACATTTTAAGTCACCATCCTTTTTTAATTACAAGTGATACCATTTTATAATAAGTAGTCTAATTTGTCAAATGACCTTTTGACACCTATAGTTATATATGATAAACTTTATTTGTCTTATAGGAGGAATATTAATGGACAAATTAGTTTCTGTTTTTAGAAAAATAGCTAGACTATTAACAATTATTTTATTGTTTGTTTTAGCAGCATTTGAACTAGTTGCACTATTCGGTTCTTTTGGCGATGGATTCATGGGCGCAATTACAGGCATCACAATGCATTTATTATTAACATTATTATATGGTGCACCAGCAGTACTACTTTTAGTAAAGAAAGATAAAGAAGCTTTAATTACATTAAGCTTCATCATCGGTTACTTATTTATTAACGCTGTACTTACATTTATTAATTACGGTATCTTAATCGATGCAGATCTTCCTGCACTAACAGTAATCTATGGAATCGTTGCCTTCTCGCTAGGTTTAGCTTATGCATTCGTATTAATTTGCTTCTTACTTGAAAAAGTATTCGGCTTAAAACTAATGAAGATTGGTTTTATCGTATTAATCTTTAGCTTAGTATTATTATTCGTATTATTAATACTTCAAGTAATCATGGCAATTAAGAATGATTCATTCGATTGGTTCGTAAATAACATTACAATTGGTATTATCGTTCCACTAGTATTAATCTTTGGCTTAATGTTACTTGATGATAACGGTAAATAAAAATAAAGAAATCAAGGTTATTTGAAATGATAAACTATTAGTAGACACTAAAAGTACATTAGTGTTTATTAATAGTTTTTTATTTTATAACGTATAATAAAGATAAGAACCCCTATAGGGGTTCGGCGAGGAGGTAAACATGGGAAGACCAAAAGGCGGAACA
>JAGCUR010000010.1 GCA_017962745.1 Bacilli bacterium
CATCTAAAAGTAGGATTTTAGGCTTGTTAACAATCGCTCTTGCTATAGCAACTCTTTGTTGTTGCCCACCACTCATTTGATCGATTTTACGGTTTTCATAGCCATCAAGTTTAACAAGTTTTAAAGCATTTAAAACAGCTTCTTTGATTTGCTTTTTAGTCATCATTAAAGATTTAGCGCTCTTTATTTCTTCTGCTTTATCTTTATGAGCTTGTTTTAATTCTTTTTCTAATCTTGTGAGTTCAGTCCAGTTAGCAACATTACGAAGCTTCTTTAATTCATTTTCATATTTTTTAGTCACTTTATTGCGACTTGCTCCATTTGCAACTTGGGCTTCGATATCTTCTTCAATTTCAGTAATACGCGCCTTTGCTTGTTTTACTTCATCATCTTTTTCCCATTCAATATCGATTTGCTTTTCTAGTTCTGGGATAATCTTTTCATATTTTTCTTCTACAGCAGCAAGTCTTTTTTCCACTAAAGCTTCTTTTTGTTCCCAAATTTCTTCATCGATTTGTTTATGTAATTCTTTAATTTGAATCTTAATTTCGGCCTTTTCTTCTTTAGAAATCTTTTTCTTTTGTAAAGCTTTAATTAATTCTCTTCTTTTTGCTTCATGCGATTTACGAACATTACTCTTTAATTCTTCATAAACGCGATTAAAATTTCTAAGTCCAAAAGCTACATTATCAAATACATTTAAGTGAGGGAATAATGCATATCTTTGGAATACAGTATTAATAGGTCTTTGATAAGGAGGTAAATTATTAACAATTTCACCATTTAAAATTATTTCACCTGTATCAGGTGTTTCAAAGCCACCAATCATTCTAAGGGTAGTTGTCTTTCCGCAACCAGAAGGTCCAACAAATGTAATGAATTCATTATCATTAACATATAAATTCATATCTTTTACTACCGTATTATCACCATAAATTTTAGTTATATGTTTTAGTTCAATAAGTTTTTTTGCCATAATTAATCCTTTCTAGAAATTCGGTGGACTCGATACCCAAATAATACAGGCGCTCTTATTAGTCCTATTCATAATATAGTGTTGTTTATCAGTTTCAAAATAAAAAGTTTCACCTTTTTTCAAATTATAAGATTGTTTACCAACAACAAGGACAATCTCCCCATCAATCACATATCCAAACTCTTGACCATCGTGCGGATAATCAATTTCAGTTTGACTATGAGGTTTAAGCAACAACCTAATCGGTTCCATTTCATTTTTTTGCGCATTTGGAACTAGCCAGGTTATTAGGTGATCATTATTATCCTTTTCAAAATAATCATCTTCGCTAAACACAATCTTCTCATCATCTTCATCGCTAAAAAACTCTTTTAGGTTTGTTCCTAAAGCGCTTAAAATATCGACTAATGTAGCAATGGATGGACTGGTAAGACCATTTTCAAGTTGGGATATATAACCTTTTGTTAACTCCGTCCTATCGGCTAATTCTTCTTGTGTCAAGCCATACAGAATTCTTAAACTCTTTATTTTTTCACCGATTTCCATGAATTCACCTCTCAATAAATTCTATTTTTGCCTAAACTTTAAGTTTATTTTTACTAAACTTAATAACATTATAAATACGAATAGATATTTTGTCAATCAAATTAATCAATAATGGTTTGTAAAATGTTTTCATATAAAAAAAGTCAAAAGATAAACCTTTGACTTCTTTTTAATTTTTTTTATTCAGCACTACCATATAAGAATAATTGGTCAGCCACATATTCATTCATGATGTCTTTAATTGTCCAAAGATCAAACTGTCCATCTTCTAATAATACGCGGTTGAAATCAACTTCATTATATAATGCACCTAATTTTTGTTCGCACTCAATGTGAGTGTCATACATATAAATTTGACCAAATCCATATGAATTATATACAACTGGATTTTCGATAACTGTACGGTATATTGATAGACCTGCAGATGCGCTATATCCCATGTCTTCTACATACTTAGATATTTCAGCGATTGATTTATGTTCATAATGAGCCATTTCATCAACTTTACAATAAATTAAATAACCAGCAAATGAATTGCAAATTAAATATTCTATTGCAAGTTCCATTAAACGTTTATCAGATTGAGGGACATCAGAATGTTCAAGAATATATTGTTTTAAAACAAGCTCTACATATTTTGCCCAACCTTCACCAAATCCAGTTGAATCAAAGATCATATTAATATAATGATAATCTGTATCTTTAATTAATACGTGAGCATATAAGTGTCCTGGATAACCTTCATGAGCCATTGTAGATAAAGTCTCATTGTAATCTGAACCTAATAATACAGGGTTTAATGTAATATGTTCATCAGTAAATTCATCAACAGGGCTATTATAATAATATGCTTGAGTTGTTGTTTGCTTGCCTTGAATTGTATCCATATATTTAACAGATACATTAATATCGTTTTCAAATTGAGGAACGATATATTTTGCAAAATGTTTCAAATAAGCAACCATATCATCTGGATCTGTTACATTGACAAATGGTGTAGTACCTTCAATAAAACTAATCCACTTAGATTGATTCTTAGAATTCATCTTACGGTATTCTGCAATAATTTCATTAATACGATCTGAATTACTCTTTAAATATTTATCTACATAGAATAAATATTCCTCAATTGTTAAATCAGGATTACCAATATTTGAACGCAATTTATTCAAATATCTTTCAGCACCATCATCATATTTAGCCCAGTAACCTTCATCATCTTCTTCAGTAATATGACCTTTTAAAGGAACTAAGGCTTCACTTAAGGCTTTAATTGCTGGGAAATAATCGTTTGTGAAAGCATCTTGTAATTGACTTACATAATTAGCTTTTTGTTCATCACTTAAGAATTCTACTGCATTAATATGATTAGTTAATAATTCAACTAAGAAGTAATCTGTTTCACCTTTTCCAGGTTGTTCATGAGCCTTAGTAATTTCATCTAAGAATTTAATCATTTCAGTTAATGTGTAATCAGACAATGGGAATCCAGCATCAATCTTAGCTTGTGCCCATACTACATAAGATGGGAAGCAAACTGATGCGCTCTTAATGTAGTTAATAATATCTTTTACTTCTTGTTCAGAATATAAAATATAGTTTTCTACAGAGCTATTTAAATTGCCTACATATCCACCATATGAATCAAGATATGTAATGTTTTCTAGGCCACCATTTAGATCGCCTTCCCAATCCAAATCTAATTCATCTAACAATTCTTTAGCGAAGTCATAACCAACTTGTTGAGCTAAAGAAAGAGTTGAACGATCAAATGCATTGAAATTAGCTCTGATTTCAGCTAATTCGGCTTTTGCTTCAGTTCTATTTTCTTCTGTAAGTGGTTCGTAAATGTACCATTCTGCATCGCCATATTCGCTTCTATCATAGCCTAATAATTCAGGATGTCTAACAAATGCGTTCCATGCAGTGAAATCATCTGCTAAATAATCGATTAATAATTGATCTAAGAATGCATTGAAAGCTTCATTCTTATGATAGTCAACTGTCCATACGCATTTAAGTGTTGCAGCTTCAGCGTTTGTTGAATCAAATACATGACAAACAACATGTTTTTTACCAGTTGTTGTAGCAGTATTATTTTCGTATGTAGCAGTATAGCCTTCAGGTAAGTTTTGAGCAACTAATGTTACACTTTCACCTTCTAAATATGATGTACATGTTGAAGGGAAGATAATATCGAATGGATTGTGTTCTTCGATAATTACATTTACTTCATAGTGAGCACTTTCGTTATAATGTTCACTTGCTTCTGCATACACTTCTACTAAATATTTACCAGGTTGGTAAATAGGGACATATGAAAGTGTTTGTTCTTCATTGTTTAAAGTATATGAAACATATTCAGCGCTATTAATTGTTTGATTATCAGAAATTGTTAAAACAGATTGTTGCTTTTCGATAATTATATTAGCTGAATATTCATAAATCATTCCATAATAATCGATTTTAGCTGTTACCTTTTGATTGCCAGGTTCTGTTCTACCATTATTCTCGTAAGTGACAGTTGCGTCTGTAGGTAAATTTGTAACTTCTATTGTATGTTCTGTACCATCATAAACAAACTTTTGAGTTTCAAATCCAACAGTTGCTGGAAGCCTCTTTGTTGTAGATGTAAACTCTGCAGTATATGTTGCATCACCCGATGCTGGTGCTAAATCCGGAGTCCACTTACTAAATGTATAAGTAGTTCCGTTTGCACTGGCTTTTGTTGGCGTTTCACCATCAAATGATGGTGTTTCACCTTTTTTAACAGTTGTAGTCTTAACAGTTTCACCATTAACTACCCATGTGATTGTATATTCGCCATTAGACTCTGCACATGCGAATGATGAAAACATAACTAAAGATAGTAATAATACTAAGATAATTTTTTTGAATAATTTCATAAAAACTCCTTTTTCTTATTAAATAAATAGAAACACAAATCAATTGATCTGTGTTTCTATTATTCATAATTTCTTTTAAATAAATAATAGAAAAATTATTGATATTATTATGAAGCTAACTCCTACAATAATGAAATGTAAATATTTTTTTTGCTTTGCTAGTTTTTTTTCACGATATTCACTATATGATAAACGCTGTTGAAAAGCTTTTTCCGATCTTCTCTTTTCAAAAAACATACGTCTAAAAGTAAATGTCAGTCCAATGAATGCTCCTTTATTTCCACACCAGATTAATAAACCTAGACATAAAATAATTCCGCCAACAGCAAAGAAGCTATTACATAAAGATGTAAATACGAGTTGCAATGTATTAGCGTTAAGTATTTTGAAAATGAATAAACAACCACCCACTAACAAAATACCTATGCAATACAATGTTATTAGCCTTTTCTTATCAATACTTTTCATTATTTTTGATACTCTTTAATAAACCTTTCACGTTCTTCATCATTGCATAATACAAGATGTCCTGGGAATACTTCTTGCATATATGGAGCTTGTTCACGATAATCATGATCTCTTACAGGATTATAAATTAAACGTTTACGGTTCTTTTCATAATCTGGATCAGGAACTGGAATAGCTGACAATAATGCTTTCGTATATGGATGACATGGACGAGCAAATAAATCGTCACTAGTTGTTAATTCAACCATCTTACCAAAGTACATTACACCAATTTTATCCGAGAAGTATTTAACAACAGACAAATCATGAGCAATAAATAGAATTGCTAAATTAGTTTCATGTCTTAAGTCATCAAGTAAATTGATAACTTGAGCTTGAATTGAAACGTCTAATGCTGATACAGGCTCATCGGCAATGATTAGAGATGGTTTCATAGTCATGCTACGTGCAACACCAATTCTTTGTCTTTGACCACCTGAGAACTCATGTGGGTAACGATTAGCATGCTGTTTAACTAAGCCAACTTTTTCTAATACGTCATAAACTGCTTCATCAATTACTTTTTTGTTCTTAACACCTTTTATAACTAAGCCTTCACTGATGATTTCTCTAACAGTCATACGAGGGTCAAGAGATCCAATTGGATCTTGGAAAATCATTTGAATTCCATTAACAATTCTTTCTTTTTTGGCAACTTTTAAGTCATGAGCGTATTCTTTTTTTAATTCTTTGACTTTTTCTTCATCACCGCTTGCTTCAGCTTCTTGAATTAAAGGAGTATACTTATTTTTAACTTCTTCAATACACTTTTCAATATATGAAGCACTGCAATTTTTGCTATCAAATTTTGCACTTTTAATTTCAGAATTAGCTTTTTTAATACGATCTTCTAATTCTTTTCTTTCTTCTTCAGAAATTTCTTTATTTTTAAGTTTTTCTCTGCAAGATTTGATCTCTTCTTTATAATCACCAATACCAGCTACAATTCTTTGACCTTTAAAATATACATTTCCACCAGTAGCATCGTACAATTTGATGATTGTACGACCAGTAGTTGTTTTTCCGCAACCACTTTCACCTACAAGACCGAAAACTTCTCCTTCGCAAATTTCAAAATTAACATGGTCTACAGCTTTTAACTTGTATGGACCCATCTTAAAATACATTGAAAGGTTATCGACTTTTAGAATAACTTTCTTTTCGTTATTAGTTTCCATCGTGACCTCCTTCATGCATATTCTTAATACGATTGATACGAGTAGTTACAATCTTAGGAAGTTCAACTTTTGGAGCGTCTGGGTGTAACAACCAAGTTGCAGCATAATGTGTATCAGATATTTTAAACATTGGTGGTTCTTTTTCAAAATCAATTTCCAATGCATATTTATTTCTTTGAGCAAAAGCATCTCCAACTGGTGGATATATCATGTTAGGTGGAGTGCCTGGAATTGCTTCAAGCTTTTCTTTAGTCTCCAAATCTGGCATTGAAGCAAGTAATGCCCAAGTATATGGATGTCTAGGATCATAGAATATGTCTTGATCAGTACCAAACTCTACAATCTTACCAGCATACATAACTGCAATCTTATCAGCCATATTAGCAACAACGCCTAAGTCGTGAGTAATAAAGATAATAGATAAGTTACGTTCTTTCTTAATCTTATTAATCAATTCTAGGATTTGCGCTTGAATAGTAACGTCAAGGGCAGTTGTAGGCTCATCACAAATTAAAATATCTGGGTCAGCAGCCAAAGCAATGGCGATAACGATTCTTTGTCTCATACCACCTGAAAATTCAAATGGATATTGACGGAAACGTAATGTAGGTTCAGGAATACCTACTTCTTCCATTAGCTTAATAGCTTTAGCTCTTGCGCTTCCCTTAGTAATTTTATTAGCTACACCTACTGCTTTTTCTTTGAAGAAATCAATTAAATCAACAGCTAATTTGTTGTAATCGCTAATTGGATTAGCTAAATGTTCTTCATATTTATCAACGATTCTTTGAAGAACTGTACGAATTTGTTCAAGTTGAACATCAAGATCAACTAGTGCAAGTGGTGAAACTTTATAGTTAAGCTGTTTTCCACGAGCAACTTTTGCTTCATATCTTGCAGTTTCACGATCAAATCGTTTTTGTTCAGCAGCATTAGCTTTAATTGATTCAAAATATTTGTTAACTGATACTTTAAATGTATATTTAAAAGTATAAGCTAAACTATCTTTAACAACAGATAAATAATTAATTGACGAAGCAACTAATTCATTTAATTCTTTAACTTTTGCATTGCAAGTTTTTTTATCGATATCGTGATTTGAGAAATATTTTAGTTCTTCATTGAAACGTTCAATTACGACTTTCTTATTAACATTAGCATTTTCTTCAGAATTATGAATTGCTTTTTCTGTCTTAAAAATAAATGCTAGCATGAAATCATTATCAATAAACTCACGTGAAACTCTATTTAGTTCTTCTACATCCATTCCATAAATATTTTCTTCTGGTTTTCTCATTACATAATAACCAACAGTAAAATAGTTAGGAACTGGTTTGTCCATAGCGTTATGAACAATATCAAGAGCTTTTTGAACGTTCTCTTTAATTTTATTACGTTCATTAACTGCTTCATCGCTAAATGCAGTTTCTTTCTTATCAAAACCAGCAAGCTTGCCATCAGAATTACGTAATTTTTCAATAATTGGTTTGATATCTTCTTCCTTTACATAGAAAGGATGAATTGTATTTGTTAAACCAGCAATTGCACGCTTGATCATCTTACGATAATCAGTTTTTTGGTTTTTATCGAAGAACAAAAGAATATCGGCTAAATCATTAACAACATCTTCACCCATATGTACAGCATTTAAATACTCATTTTCTAATTGAATATAAATTGTATTAAATTTATCGAATGTTTCTGTTAATTCTTTATTCTTTTGTTCGTATTCTTGTTGATTCAAACCGGCTTTATTATCTACTTCGTTGAAGTTTTCAAGAAGTAACGCAAGTTTTGTGTTAAAATCGTTTCTTGAATTCTTTCTAAAAGCACGATTCTTTAAAATCATCGCTTCAGTTAATTGCGTTCCAATACGAACGATTGGATTTAAACTTGATAATGGATCTTGGAAGATCATCGCAATTTTATCGCCTCTGATCTTATGGAAATCATCTTCAGAAATTCTTAATAAATCTTGTCCATCATATAAAATCTCTCCACCTTCAATTAGGGCATTTCCTGAAGAAATACCTAAGATGGCTTTAGATGTAACTGATTTGCCAGAACCTGATTCACCAACGATAGCAACTGTTTCACCTTTATATAAATCGAAGCTTATATCTCTAACGGCTTGCACTTTGCCATCGACTGTCTTAAATGAAATAACTAGGTTTTTAACTTCTAACTTCTTTTCCATAAACTATCACTCTGACCCTCTCAATGATGGGTTAAAGGCATCTCTTAAGCCATTACCGAATAAGTTAAATGAAATTTCAAGTAGTGAAATAAAAATTGCTGGGAAGAAAATGATGTGTGGGAATGTTTGTAAGAAATCTTTACCCAACGCAAGCATTGTACCAACACTTGTCCACTTACTTGCTTCCAAGTTAATAATACCTAAATATGTTAATGATGATTCACTAAAGATTACACTAGGGATAACAAGCACTGTACTTGTGACAATAGTACCTAAGGCATTAGGGAATATGTGTTTAAACATAATTCTGAAGTCCTTAGCACCAAGTGTACGAGCAGCTAAAATGTATTCTTGGTTTTTGAAACGATAGAATTGCATACGAACAGTACCAGACATTCCTATCCAGCCTGTCGCGACGAATGCAAAGAGTAGGGCACCTACTACACCAACGTGTTTTGCTAAATGTAATTGGAACAAAGTTGTAACAACAATAAATGGAATACCACCTAGTATTTCTACAATTCTTTCCATAATCATATCGGTGGCTCTACCATAATAACCTTCTACAGCACCATAGAATGCACCAATAGTTAAGTTAATTGCAGATACAAATATAGCAAGAACAAATGAGAATCTAGCACCTTGAGCTAAACGTACGAAAATGTCATGGCCTCTGTCGTTAGTACCGAAAATGAATGAAGGTTCGAATCCATATTTATATTGGAAATAGAAATATTTAGAAACTCTACAAACATATCCGATTCCATCGCCAACAAGATAGCCTTCTTCATCATAATAGATATGACCTTCTTCATCTAGATCAGCTGCACCAGTTAAGTTAGCATATTGGTATTGAGGTCCATTAGGATCTTCTATTCTTAGAGATGTATAGTTATCCTTACCGTTTGATAACATATAGCAATTTGTAAAAGTACAATTGCCGTTTTCATCCATTGTATAAATTGGAGAACCTTTTTTGTTAACTTTATACCAAATATTAGGATTTGTTCTAACCTTACCAGCAATAGCATTAGGTAATTCTGCAGTTAACTCATTATAATCAACATATGGATAAATAACTTGAATTCCTGTTTCATTTTGATATCTTTGAATATCTTTGTATTCATTTTTTGTTAACGTCATAGTTTTCATACCTAAATCAGTGTATGAATCTACTAAACATTTGTATGAAACCCCGCCGTCAGGAGCGATAATTTTTGTCCAATTAGAAACAACAACAGTATTTGTTTCGATACCAATTGCTTGTTTCTTAACAAAACTAATGTTATCTAGCGTATTTGTTTTCTTTCCATCCCAACCTAGCCATTGGAAAATATGTGTTTTAGGTAATAGTTTTCCATAATCTAGGTATGTGTTGTCACCAATTGAAGAGTTATAATTATTCTTAAAAACAATTGGAACAAAAATAGCATATAAGACTAAGAGTAAAATTATAAATGAAGCTACAACAGAACTCTTATTCTTCTTGAAACGTATCATTGCATCTTTAAAGAATCCAATCGGTTTTGTTTCTAATTCTTTATCATGAATAACACGATCAGCATTTGCAAATTTAAATTTTTCTTTAGGGATATCTAAATATAGATTTTTGTTTTCATTTTCCATATTATCTTTCCCCCATTCTGATTCTAGGATCTATTACACCATAGCTAATATCGATTACGATACTACCTAGTAATCCTATTAATGTGTAAAATGCTGAGATTAATAAGAAGAAATTATAATCTGGATTTCCAGCTTTTCCTGTAACGGCTCTAACATATAATCCACCTACACCAGGAATTCCAAAGATTGATTCAATAATTAGAGATCCAGAAAGGATACTAATGAATCCACCGATAATTGATGGGAAAATCGGAACCATTGCATTCTTTAATGCATGGCGTGTAGTGGCTTGAGCTTTTGTTAAACCTTTTGTACGAGCAAGAAGCATAAAATCACTAGTTAATACTTCTGTTAATTCAGCACGTGTATATCTTGTTAGACTAGCAATTTCACCAAATGATAATGATAGAATTGCTGGAACAAGAGAAACAAACATCTTCCAGCTAAAGTAATCAGTTCCATTTTCCATTAAGAATGGGAACCATTGTAGCTGATAGCATAAGAAATACTGAACTAAAAACGCATATACATATGATGGCACTGATACAACAACCATTACTAATGTAGAGATTAAACTATCTTGCCATCTATTTTTTTTCAAAGCAGCATATATACCAAAAGCAATTCCAATCGGAACTGAAAAAATCATTGCATATAAGTTTACTAGAATTGTTGGTGGAAGCATTAAGACGAATGTATCCCATACATCTTTGCCTTGATAAATAACTTCACCAACACCCCAATCTCCGCCAATTAGTGTTTTGGTAATAAATATCCAGTATTGCTTAGGAAGAGGATCGTAGTACCCTAGAGCCTCACGTCTTTTTATAATCAGTGTCATATCTTGACCAAATTGATCTGGGTCACTAATAGGTAGTAACTTAACAAATATAAAGCATAAAGATATGATTATAAAAAACGTAAATAGGGATAAGAATAATCTTTTTAAAATATATTTAAACATATTTCATTCTCCTTCCTCTATTTTTTATACACATAATATGTGTATATACTGTTAAAATTGCAGGGGATTTTTATTCCCCTGCAAAATGTAGTTTTTTAATGATTATTCTGCATCAGAAACTTTATAATTCAATTTACCGCCTTGTGATGCTACAAACGCAGCCCATTCACTATCATTATAGTTAAATGTCATGTATTTAATACCACCACGGCCAACACCATATACGTATTCTTCAGTATAGAAGTTAACTTTCATACCTTTTAATGATGCACTTGAATCATAAGCGATAGGAATCATTTCATATTGTTCTAGAGCACATACTTCGATAGCAGCTAATACTAATCCACGGATTGAGTAATCAACTGTTGTACCAAATGATACATTTTCGAATACTAATGGATCGCCATCTTCAACTTCTCTAGTAACTTTAATTTTTCCACCTTTTAATGCGTCAGTCCAATCAGCAGCACTTGCTTTATATGTGCGAATTTCTTCGCCAGCTTCTTCGCCTTCAACATATTTAGCAGGTAGATCTACTGTCATATCAATCTTAGTGAAGTCTTCAGCAGGATTGTAACGGTTATAGTATGTTGTATATACTTCAATTAGACCATAAGGGTTAAGTGCGTTTCCTGTCCAACCAACACCAAATAACATATCAACGCTATTATCTCTTAAACGATCACCGAATTTGTTACCTAAAGTTCCATCACGTTCGAATGCAATTCTGCCTTCAAGTGGTGTGCCTTTAACAGCATCAGTATAGCAGTTCTTTAAGAATTCATAACCTTTGTTATAGTATGTAGATGTTAAGTTTGGAGTACCAATTAAGATTGTAACTACATCATCAGCATCAATATATCCAGCTTCTACTGCTTTTTCATAAGCAGTTGTGAAGTATTGCTTAGCCATAGCTAAGTTATAACCTGTAATTGAATCGATTGCTTCATCAATAGTAGCATATAATTTGCCTTCACCGATTTGATCAGCTAAGCCCCAGAATTTAACGATAGCTTCTTTTGCAGGAGCAGTGTTACGGTAAACTGTACCATTTTCAGGGTCAGAAATAATCATTGGTGAGAATAATGCTTTAGCAACGTTACCAGTTGGGTCACATGCTAATTCATATGCAGCTCTATCTAAAGCGAATGATAATGCTTGACGGAATTCTTTAATGTACATGATTTGTTTATCAATGTTCTTATGAGTTCCACGTGAGCCATCATCATTTAAGTTGTATTCAGCAGCTTCATATGCGCTAAGATCAGGGTTTAGAGCAATGAACCATGTAGAATCACCATCAGTAAAGTAAGTATACTTACTATCTTGGTAATCTGCCATATCATCTGAAGTTAATCCATAAGAATCAAATAAACCAGATAAGAACATTTGTAATCTTGTAGAAGCTGAATCAGCTTTAGTATAAACTACAGCAGTAGTTTGATATAAACCTTGTTTATCAGCGTCTTTGAATTCCCAATAATTAGCATTCTTTTCAAATCTGAAGTATTTGTCTAATTGGTAAGCAACTAGTTTGTATGGACCATATGATGGAGAGTTAGTAGCATCTGTACAATATGTAGAATGATATACTTCTCCTTCAGGTAAATTACCATTAGCATCTAAGTTATTGCATGCATCATAAACATCAGCTTTTACAAGATATGTAGATAAAGAGTATTTTAGATAGAATCCAGATAATTCTTGATCTAAGATATAAACGATCTTGTAAGGAGCAGATTTAATGATACCAACATTATCCCAAGATAATTCAGGATAAGCAATTGGAACTGCGAAGAAATATGGAACATAATCATCACCAGTTTCGCCTTCATCAAAGAAATCTAAGCAGTTATTCCAATCTGCGATAACTTCATCAGTTGCAACGAGACGGTTTCCTTTATCTGAATCCCAGATATCACCGTATTTTTCAAAGAAGATAACGTTATTGCCAGCAGCATCTTTAGCAGGTTCACCAGTTTCAGGATCATAAATTACGAACCATGAATTGTAATATGAAGCATAAGACTTCTTTAAAGTACTTAGTGAAACACCAACAATTTCTTCAAATACTGGATCTAAGGCATTTAAATCTAAGTAAATAGTCTTGCCATCAGCTTTTGCAGCAGCAGCATCATCATAGTAATCGCCTAAAGTCATGTATTGATCAGAACCTTGTAAAATATAGTTCTTAGCATTGTGAACAACGAAATCTCCACCATAAGTGTAGTCGTCAGCACGTGAGTTCATAGCTTTAGGGTTTAATAGACGTTTAGCACTTTCAACAAAGTCGTCTGCAGTGATTGGAGTACCATCATCCCAGCATAAGTCGTTGCGGATTTCGATTTCCCATGCTCTAGCAGTATCGCCTTCTTCGATTCCCCATTGTTCGCCAACATAGTTAGCAGTAACATCTTTTGGTTCAGCAACAGCCATATTATTAACCCATTTGTATCCATCTTTATTTTCGTTATAATCGAAATCATAGAATCCAGATGAAAGATAGCCTAAAACAGTTGAATCTGTAGCTGTTTCATAAATGTGTGAATTCCAAGTAGTAGGGAATTCAGTGATTGAGTAATTTAAAGTATAGCCAGTACCAGTGGCCATTTCTTGAAAATACGCAAAATTCTTGTCTTCAGCAAATAATTCTAAATCACCAGTAACGCTTGCTTCTGAATCGTATGCATTAGCATCTTTATCAACTTCTTTAGAAGTGAAATATTTAGGTGCGATATATTTGCTACCATCAGCAGCAACAGCAACACCAGAGATCTTGCCGTTCTTTTCTACTTCTTCTTTACCTACTTCTTTTACTTCATAAGTAGTAGCAGGTACTGTGCCTTCAGGGGCATCTGCAGGTAAAGCTTCTTTGCCTAATGTTACTTGATAGTAAGTTACAGTGAATTTTTTATTCTTCTTACAAGCAGCAACGCTAAATACGCAAAGAACAAGTAAAGCAACTAAAAATAATTGTTTGAACTTTTTCATTTTTTCCTCCTGTTTTTTTGACAATTAAAATAGCATTAGCTAAAAATCCTTGTCTTTTTTAACATTATATATAAACTTTTTTTACAAATCAAGAATTTTCACTATGTAAAAAAAGAAAACGATTTCAAGTAAGTCCAAATTCGAGCTTTTTTTGAAAATTGCTTCGTGTAAAGCGCTTACATTTCGCTTTCATTTCGAAATTGCACAAGAATTCACTTATAATCGTTTTCTTATATTATTTATATTAAATTTTTATAGTTTTATAAAATGGTGATTAATGCTTGTTAATCCACTCTAAAACATTAGCATATACTTCATCTTTATTGATTTCGTTTAGCATTTCATGTCTTCCATCTGGATATAGTTTTAATTCTACATCCCCAATTTCATTTTTCTTATATTCTTCTGCTAAAGCTTTAGTAGCTTTCCCCATTGAACCAACTGGGTCTTTATCTCCACTCATAATATAAATTGGTAAATCTTTTCTAACTTTATCAAAATCATTTTGCATTACTAAGAATAAATGAATCATATCCATAAAGAATGATACAGTAAATAATGTTCCGCAATATGGATCAGCAATATATTTATCGACATTTTCTTCGTTTCTACTTAACCAATCATATTCAGTACGATTTGGTTTAAACTTTTTGTTGTATGAACCAAATGACATATTGTTCATTAATTCAGATTGATATTTTCTACCATGCTTTTTACAAATACTTTTAGCTAGTTTATAACCAACTTTAAATAATAAACCTTTATTTAAAGCAGATCCTGATAAAATAACACCATCGATTGTATCTGAATATAGTTGAATATATCTTTGAGAAACAAATGATCCCATTGAATGTCCAAATAAGAATACTTTCATATCAGGATATTTTTCTTTAATCATCTTATTAGTTTCATGTAAGTCTTCTACAAGTGCTACAAAGTTGTCATCATCTGACATATAACCTAAGTTTTCTACACTTCCAGCAGTTTCTCCATGCCCTCTTTGGTCATAACCAACTACTGTATAGTTGTTTTTTGCTAAAAAGCAAGCAAAATCGTCATAACGCGCAATATGTTCCGCCATACCATGGCATAACATCACGATTGCTTTAGGTGCATCTGCTTCCCAAATGTGTCCTTTTAAAACATATCCTTCGCTAACTGGTAATTCGTAATCAATTTTTTTCATTTATAACTCCCTTCTATTTAAAAAATGATTTCCCAAATTTATTAATTTCTAAACCAAAGTTTTCTTCAATTGTGGCACCAATGTCTGCAAAACTATCTCTAATGCCTAAATCTAAGCCTTTTAAGTTTTTATTATAAACTAAAATCGGTACATCTTCTCTAGTATGATCAGTTCCTGTATGGATTGGATCATTACCATGGTCAGCTGTAATCATTAATAGATCATCTTCACCAAGTAATGGTAATAATTCACCAAGTTTTTGATCAAACTCTTCTAAGCACTCTGCATATCCTGGTGCATTTCTTCTATGGCCATATACGGCATCAAAATCAACTAAGTTTACATAACATAAACCAGTAAAGTCTTTTTTCGCATAATCAATTGTATGATTCATTCCATCCACATTCGATTTGTTCTTAACAAATTCTGTAATTCCTACACCATTAAAGATATCATTGATCTTACCAACGCCGATTACACTGAATCCTTTATCTTTTAGTCTTTCTAAGGTAGTAACGCCACTTGGACTAACTGCGTAATCGTGTCTATTTGGTGTACGCATAAAATTATCTTTATTTGTTCCTAGATATGGTCTTGCTATAATTCTACCTACACCCCAAGCAGGGTTTTCCAAAGTAATCTTACGTGAGAATTCACAAATTCTATATAATTCATCAAGCGGAATAATCTCTTCATGAGCAGCAATTTGTAAAACTGAATCAGCTGAAGTGTAAACGATTAATTCGCCAGTTTTCATTTGTCTTTCGCCTAAATCATGAATGATTTCAGTACCTGATGCATTACAGTTACCAATTACACCTCTTCCTGAGAAATCTTCAATCTTTTTAATTAATTCATCAGGAAAACCAGTATCAGTAAAACTAGGGAATGGACTAGTAACATTAAGTCCCATCATTTCCCAGTGACCAGTTAGTGTATCTTTACCCACACTAATCTCTTGCATCTTACCAAATGAAGCTAGTGGATTGTTAGTAGCTGGCGTATTGTTAATATCTGTAATATTACCAATACCTAATTTTGCTAAATTAGGAATATTAAAATCTTTCTTTGCATAAGATGCATGCTTTAAAGTGTTAGTTCCACTATCACCATAATTAGCAGCATTTTTTGCGGCTCCAGCGCCAACTGAATCAATTACAATTACAAAAATTCTTTTAAATATCATTCTTTTCCCTTTCTTTATTTCTTGGATGATTTTCCAAATATGTTTTAACTAATTTTGGATTAGATATATGCGTATAAATCTCAGTTGTAGAGATATTTTCATGGCCTAATAATTCTTGAATCATTCTTAAATCTAGTCCTCTTTCTAATAAATGACTAGCAAATGAGTGACGGAGCTTATGCGGAGAAACTTTTTTCATGATACCAGCATCTTTAGCTTGCTTCTTGATCATAATAAAGAAGTTTTCTCTAGTCATTGCTTCGCCCGTTTTCGAGCTTAAAAAGACATAATCTGATGGCTTTTTAGCAAGATACGGTCTTCCATTTTTTAAATAATACTCAACTGAATCAGTTGCCATTTCGCCAAGCGGAATAATACGTTCTTTACTACCTTTACCAAGCACTTTAATAAATCCTAAATCTAGATGAATATCATTCATTTTAAGATTTACAAGTTCGCTAACACGCAGTCCACATGAATAAGTAATATCAATCATCGCTTTATTACGCATATCTTTTGGCGTATCGAGCGATAAGCTATTAAGTAGCATATCTACTTCTTCAATAGTTAAGACCGTTGGTAGCTTCTTTTCTAGCTTTGGATTACTTACAGCCACTGTCACATTAGTCTTTGTATACTTTTCTATCATCAAAAATTTATGGAACTTTTTAATGGCTGATAATTTCCTAGATTGACTAGATGCAGCTAAATGTCTTCTTTTTAATGCGGCAAAGTATGCTCTAATATCTTCTACCGTTATATCTTCAGGCTCAGCTACATTTCTAACATCTTCTAAATACTTAACATAATCATTAACATCTCTTAAATATGCATCAGCCGTATTAGTAGATTTATGTAATTCACCTTTAATATAATTCTTAAATTCAGTTACATAACCTTTCATCATATAGGTTTACCTATTTTCTTTTCTTCTCTGGAAGCTCGCTCCACATACTATCAATTAATTCTTTTAAGAATTGCCTATCATCCACATTATCAACTAATAGCATTGGTTTAGCTCCATCATATGGGATATCTTCATCAGCATTAGGCATTAACTCTTTAGATGTTTTAGTAATCTTTACTAAAAATCGATCATCATAAATGCCACCAAATATTCTATCCTTATAATACAAAATATATTCACCCATCATCGGAACATATCTAATATCATCTAGATAACTAAGTTGGTCTAAAATAAACTCTAAATACTCTCTACTTGATGCCATAAATATCCTCTTCTAATATAATTTTAACTTATTAAAATATACTTGTAAATTATTATGTTAAATAAAAAACTAGAATCATTTGATTCTAGTTTATTTCTATAACTTCGGCATCAATTGTTTCTTCTTCCTTATTTGGCATATTCAATCTTGGAAAATATACATAAATCAATATTACAGAACTACCAATTATATGATTAATTAATAGAAAAGTAACTACATAATGGTCAGGCATAATTTTAAATTTAGTCACTTCGCTAAATGTTAAATAATGATCTTTCGTTTCAAATATACGCACATTACTTGTGCCATATGTGTATACAAATCGATGTAGTTTCCTTCCTTCTATTGTAGCGGTATAACCGCTATCGTAGATATCGCACTCTCTTAAAGATACATCGCCAAGATGAAAGCCTTTAAGGTTATTCTCATAGTCGCCATAGTAATCTCCACCAACTATTTTCCCTTCAGTTGAAATGCCATTTTCTTTGCATTCCTCCATATATGCCTTGGAAATATAATTTGTTGGTAATTCGTGATATTTTTTTAAATATAAAGCGACATCATACTTGTCAGTATATTCTTTTCCGATACGAACTCTTCTTTTTGACGCAATCGATGCAATAGAAAAAAAGACAAATATTATGCATAACATTATCAGAAAAAACTGCTGATTTTTCTTAAAACCCTCTCTAAATGCCATCTTTTTCTCCTAAATAAATTTAGACATTATTGAATTTGATATAAATAATTTATTTTCTGGTATCTTTAAATAACTATTATTAACAATAACTAATAGTTTTTTATTAATTAAATCATTAATAATATCTCCAAATGCATCATAAATTGTCATACCAAATTTATGACTAAATCTAATAATATCTACGCCTTTTACTTTTCTTAGGCCTAGGATTATTTCTTCTTTCATTTGATCTAAATTAGATAATTTGCTTTCCTCAAAATATTCTAACTTGAGATTATCAATTCCTTCATAATACTTCTTTAAATTATGAATATTTGTATATCTTACATTATCAAAATAATAAGAACTACTAGCACCAATTGCCATATAATATTCATTATTCCAATAAGTTAAATTATGAATTGATTCATATCCATCCCTAGCATAATTAGATATTTCATAATGATTATAGCCATATTTAGCTAAATATTTATTAGTTTTATAATAAATCTTAGCTTGGATGTCTTCATCAAGTTCAGAGTATTTACCTTCTTTATAATATTTATAAAGTATTGTATGTTCTTCTAGTATTAATGCATAACATGAAATATGATTTACACCAAGTTTTGCTGCTTCTACTAAATCCTTTTTAAAGATTGAAAACTTATCATTAGGTAAAGCATAAATTAAATCGATATTGATGTTTTTAATGCCACTTTTCTTTAAATTTTTTACGGCATCATATGCATCGGTTTTAGTATGAATTCTACCTAAGAATTTTAGTCTCTCTTTATTAAAACTTTGAACGCCGACGCTTACACGATTAATATGATATTTTTTAAGCAAATTACATTTAATCAAATTTAAATCAAGCGGATTTGCTTCAATTGAATATTCAATAACTTTACTTAAATCTACTCTTTTTTCGATAGCTTCAAGTAATCTTTCTAATAAATCATTATCTAAGCTAGTTGGTGTACCACCACCAATATAAATAGTTTTAATGCTAGATAAATATGGCTTTCTTAAGTCTAATTCCTTGATTAAATAATCAATATATTTAGCTTTAGCATCATATTTAGCTAACATTTTATAGAAGTCACAATAAGTACAAATACGATTACAAAAAGGAATATGGATATATAATGCTTCAATTTCTTTAAATCTCGCCATATCCTTATTCCTTATCTAAACTTAAGACGCTCATGAAAGCTTCTTGAGGTATTTCTACACTACCGACTGCTTTCATACGCTTCTTACCTTCTTTTTGTTTTTCTAGTAATTTCTTCTTACGCGTAATATCGCCACCATAACATTTAGCAAGCACATCCTTCTGCATTGCTTTAATGTTAGTTCTAGCAATAATCTTACCGCCAACTGCTGCTTGAATTGGTACTTCAAACATTTGACGTGGGATTACTTCTTTTAGTTTTTGCGTCATCTTAACAGCGCGATGATATGTATAATCGCGGTGAACGATGATACTTAAAGCATCAATCTTTTCTCCATTTAATAAGATATCCATTCTAACTAAAGGTGATACTTTATAATCGCTTAATACATAATCTAAAGATGCATACCCTTTTGTAGATGACTTTAGGCGATCAAAGAAATCATAAATGATTTCTGATAACGGAATATCATAAACAAGTGATACCCTTGTCTTATCTACATATTCCATATTCTTAAATGTACCACGCTTTTGTTGACAAATTTCCATTACCGAGCCTACATATTCGTTAGGTAACATAACAGTTGCCTTAACGTAAGGCTCTTCTACGCTTTTAATACGAGCAGCATCTGGTAAGCGCGATGGATTATCAATTGTAATTTGTAATCCATCTGTTAAATTAACTTTATAATTAACGCTTGGAGCTGTTGCAATAATATCGATATGGAATTCTCTTTCAATTCTTTCTTGGATGATATCCATATGAAGTAGACCTAAAAAGCCGATACGAAAACCAAATCCTAAAGCTTGGCTGGTTTCTGGTTCATAAGTTAGAGCCGCATCATTTAATTTTAGTTTTTCTAATGCTTCTTTTAAGTCTTTATAATCTTCATTAGCTACAGGGAATACACCACAGAATACCATTGGATTAAGTTTTCTATAACCTGGTAAGGCTGCTTCAGCTGGTTCATTAGCATCAGTAATTGTATCACCAACATGAACCATACTAATTTCTTTAATGGCTGCACAGATGTAGCCTACATCTCCAGCTGCTAAATAATCTTTTTTCTTTTCTTTTGGTGTATATACGCCAACTTCCGTAACTTCGTATGTGGCTCCTGTTGCCATCATCTTAATCATATCGCCTCTTTTAACTGTACCATCAACTACTCTAATTGAAGGCACAATGCCACGATATTGATCATAATACGAATCAAATATTAAAGCTTTTAAAGGTTTAGCAGGATCACCTGTTGGAGCTGGCACTTTATAGACGATTTGTTCTAAGATATCTTTAATACCAATTCCTTGTTTAGCACTAGCTAAGACTGCATCAGTTGCATCTAAGCCAACGATTCTTTCAATTTCTTCTTTTACTTTATCAGGATCAGCACTAGGTAAGTCAATCTTATTAATTAGTGGTAAAATCTCTAAATCATTATCAATAGCTAAATATGCATTAGCTAGTGTTTGGGCTTCGATTCCTTGCGCAGCATCAACAACTAAAATTGCCCCTTCACATGCTGCAAGGGATCTTGATACTTCATATGTAAAGTCTACATGACCCGGAGTATCGATTAAGTGGAATGTATAATGTTCACCGTCTACTGAAGTATATTCTAGTTCAACAGCGTTAAGTTTTATTGTAATTCCTCTTTCACGCTCTAAATCCATCGTATCAAGTAATTGATCTTTCATTTCTCTAGCATCAACTGTATTAGTTAATTCTAGAATTCGGTCAGCAAGCGTAGATTTACCGTGATCGATATGCGCAATTATTGAAAAGTTACGAATATGCTTTTGACGCATCTTTAATTCATTTAAGACTTTTTCATCAGTAATCATTCGCTTTACCTCCCTTTCTGAAATAATTATTTTTATAATGAATGCATAAATCTTTAAATAATTATATTCTAAACTTAAATATGAATATATTTAAAATAAGTTTTAAGATAAGTAATTTCAAAAATCCCGAAATTATTGATTATTTTCCTCATTTTCAGGCTTTTCTGCTTCCACATCTACATTCTTCTTATTCTTTTTAGTAATTAGATCAATTAGTTTATTAAATAAAGCAATTAGTGGTCCCGTTAATAATACCGCAATCACTGATCCAATTCCCACTACTGCTCCCATCACATACCCAATTAAGAATAATGCTGCATCATAAATAATTCTAACAATCCAAAACTTAATGTGAATAATATCACAAAGAAATAATGAAACTCCATCATAGGGGCTAGCACCAATATTAGATTTAATAACTAGTGATGCTCCTAGTGAATTCAAGACTGTAGCAATAACAGAATATAGATAGCAAATAAATAAACTATCGCTTTCTTTTAATATTCCTTTATCTACGAATAATCCGCACACTGGTCCAATTAGCACTACTGCTACTATCGTTCCGATGTTTAAATACTTACGCGCACATATTAATAGAATAATAGCTAGTATTGCACTACCAATTGTTATTCCAATACTAGTCGATACTTCATAATCAAATATTTGGGTAAGCAGTGATGAAATACCAAAACTAAATGTATTAATGGAATTAGAACCCACCATACTAACCACATAGAAAGCGGCGCTAATACCAATTATAATTGTTCCTAGTAACATTACGATAAATCGTAAGTAATACTTTTTTATAAACTCTTTCATATAACTTTATTTTTCCCTTATACTTTACGGATTATACCATAAATAGCGCTTTTTTTAAAGAATAAAAAAAGGCATTATTGAAAAATAGACATAAATTTAATATAATCTATATATAAAAGAGGTAAATTATGAAAGTAAATTATCCAATTCCTCATAAAGAAAACACTGTAGTTAACCATAATTCGGGTGAAGTTAAACAAGTTAAAGTTAAAAAGTCACTTCATTCCCATGGTATGCTATTTGAAAATGAATTAAATCTATCTAACGAATATTATCGTAACATCGGTAAAGCACTAATTTATAAAAAACCAACACCAGTGCAAATCGTAAAAGTAGATTATCCATCACGTAGTAAAGCTAAGATTGTGGAAGGATATTATAAAACTCCTTCTACTACTGACTACAATGGTATCTATAGAGGTAAATACATCGACTACGAAGCTAAAGAAACTAATAATCTATCATTTGACTTTAAACATATCTTTGAGCATCAAGTTGAACACTTACATAAAGTTGCCGATATGGGAGGAATTGCATTTGTTATTATCTACTTTAAGAAAGTTGACGAAGTAATAATAATGGATATCGCTGATTTCTATAAATTATGGATTGAAGGTGCCAAAGGAGGCCGTAAATCAATTAAACTTGAAACATTTAGGGAATTAGGCGTTCTAGTTAATAGAGGCTATAACCCAACTTTAAAATATTTAGATGCCGTAGACTATAAATATTTTGAAAATAACTAATCTAGAAATAGATTAGTTATTTTTCATTTATTCATTTACTTGTTCTTGTTCTGCTTCTTTTTTTGTTTTACCATTTAAATATGCTGTTGGATATTGGTTATTAATAGCAAGTAATGCTGGTAGTAAAACATATAAGAATATAACTAAAGCAGCACAAGTAGCTGGTACATAAGTTGCTTGGTATGCAATACCAGCAGCTAAAGTTGCATGATAAACTAATACAGAGCTAATAGTCGATGACGCAAATCTTATTACTCCATGAATTAAAACTGTTGCAAGTATTAAAAGTAATGAAATGATTTTTGATTTAGCCCCTGGTTCTTTTACGTATCTGTAAATCATTTTACCAAACAGGCCCGCAATACCGATTGATCCAAAAGCAAAAAAGTAATCAAATGGATAAGTAATTAAGCCATAGCCATCAAATACACAAGTAATGAAACCATATACAATAGCAGATGCAATAAATCCTTTGAACCAACCATGACGATAACTAATGATAAATAGTGGTAAACAAGCTATGCCAACACTTCCCCCATTTGCTTGTACTTTAACATTTAAAACTTGGTCAATAGCTATGGCCAAAGCACACATTACCGCAATTTCACAAATATCTCTAACGCTAAATTTAAATAAACCTTTATTCATAATATCCTCCCAAAATAAAAAAGCAAAGAACTAGCGTTAAAAAAAGTTCTTTGCTTTTTAATTAACTTCCTACGCTAGTATTATCTAGATCAGGTCAAGGGTCTAAAAGTGTAAACTTTAATCTCAGCTTGCGCTCCCCTGTAATTATTATTTCTTATTTTCTTGTTGTTCTAAATCTAAATATTTAGAATACCAACTGTAAACACAGTTGTTATTAAAAGGGTCTTCCCTTTTATCTATCATTGCTAATAGTTTTTTCATATTATCATCGATTATTTTAATAATCTTATCTGAATAATGATAATACTTAATATTAAAATCATATTCATCGCGGTCTAGTTCTAATACTTCTCCATCCGGAAATAGTTTAATATCTAGATCATAATCAATATATTTTAATCCTTCTTTATCAATTACATAAGGTGAGGATAAGTTGCAATAATATTGAACATTTTCCTTTCTTAGCATGCAAATAACATTGAACCAATGTTTTTTAAAGAAATAACAAACGGCTGGTTCTCTTGTTTTCCACTTACGTCCATCACCATCAATAACGTCTACTTCGTTATTAATTAATACTGTAATTTCACTATCTTCAAATAACTTTACTACATTCCTCCAAACACGATGCAATTGTCCATCATGCTTATAACTTATAATATCCATATATTCCATGATAAGTACCTAACACGATTATATCATTTATATAGATAAAAATAAAGGACAAGTTATTTATTTATCGCGCGGATTAATTAAATAATAATACATTAAATCATTATATTTATCGTGATAATATACTTCATCTTTCTTAATACCTTCATACATCATTTCACATTTTTCCATAACGCGTTTCGATGCAACATTTTCTAAAAAGCATGAAGCAGTTACTTTATGGATACCTAAAGAAAACATAAAATCAATAAAGATATCTAATGCTTCAGATGTATAACCTTTATTCCAATGCTTTTTACCAATAGCATAACCAACTTCAGTTGTATTAAACATCTCAGTTGGAGTGCTACACTGTAAAATCATACCAATAGTTTCATTGGTTTCTTTTAAGACAATGGCAAATAAGTATCTTTCATTTTTCAAACAAAAATCAATTGTTTTATCAAGCCTTGATTCTTCTTCTTGTTCTAAATATTTATCAATGAAGTATTTTAAAACATCTTTATCATGACTGATATTTACAAAAATATCGTGTTTATCTGTAAAGCGCATATAGCGAAGAATTAATCTAGGGGTTTCTAAAATAATATCAGGATTAAATACCATATGTTCTCCTTTTTAAAAATAGCATAGCAATTGCTATGCTACTTTATTATTTATTTAAAAATATAATCATTTAAGATAGTTGTTTCACCATCAGGCGCTGGAGTCACATTTATCTCACAACCAAATAAAAAAAGTAATAGTACTAATAAAAGAATTAAAACTAATACTTTTTTATTTATATCTCCTTTTATCTACCTATAATTGTAACAGCTGCTACAAACATTAATACATAATCAATAATTAATATACCTAAGCTAACCCAACTTATGACTTTAATGCCTCTAGTTGTATTAGAATGTCTACCAAATGCGGTTAACACCATTGCTAGTATTCCAAGAGGTAATAATAATAAGAATATGATGTAATCACCAAAGCCAATAAATAGGTTATATAGCTTAACCATTAAGAAGCTAGCGGCATATAAACCAATTGCAATACCAAATCCGGCTGTTGGGACAGTTGGATTTACGCTATTTTCTTCTTTTGGTTTATCTTCAATTACTACTTCTTCAATTTCGTTTGCTTCTACTTTTTCTCCACAATATGGACAAAATAAAGCACTATCTTCAATTTCTTTTCCACATTTAACACATTTCATTTTTTCTCCTCCTATATTGCTGCTATAAATAAGCAACAAGTTAAAAATGTCTCTACAATTAAAAAGCCAAATGATATCCAGCCCATTATTTTAATACCTTTTGAAAAACTAGAATGTCTTCCAAACCAAGTAAATATTCCTGCCATTAATTCTAGTGGCAGTAAGCCAAGAATTGAAATATCTGCTAGATAATTTACAAAAAATTCTACATTTCTAAGGATTATATATATGGCAATATATAAAACCATCGAAATACTGAAACCAATTATTGTTAATCTTTTATTTGATTCTTTATTTTCCATAAATAATCCTTACATCCAACAATCATTATCATTAGTCCATTCCTTACCGATATGCTTCATATATTTAGCAACTTCACGGTTAGGATCTTTACCAAATAATTTATAAGCATCCTGAATTGAAATCTTCTTCTTTGGATTAAAAATCGATTTTGGTGGATAAATTATATCGTGAGCATCTAACATTTTACCAAAGTTAATAACTCTTTTCTCAAAATCATTATAATCCTTTAGCTCTTTTTTAGTCCAGTTAATTTCACTAATCGCCATTAATCTTGGATATTGATTAAATTCCATCTTGCGGCGATTGCGAATGTACTCTGTCCAAACTGGTGCTTCAATGCCCTTGATTTGCTTTTCGTATTTGGCATCAATGCCAAGTAAATCTAAATCAACTGAATAAAACGTTGGTAAATCTTTTTGACTATATAAATGATTCATATATAAATGGTCATGACTAGAAATAACAATATTATTACCTTTATCAAGCCAATCTAAGACACCATTTTCTTTTAGATCACCAATCCAATATTGAATTAGAGTATTACCATCTAAGTTTGATGCTTCAATTGCTTCATTCCAAGCAACCATTGTCTTACCTTTTTTATTTAAATAAGCTAAAACTTGATTATTAAAGTAACCTTGAAGGTCATTTTCCGATTTCAAGCCTAATTCTTTAATCTTAGCTTGACATTTAGGGCACACTTTCCAAGCATCTTTTGGTACTTCATCACCACCAATATGGAAATATGGACCAGGAAATACTTCTACTAATTCATCAATAATATCATAAATGAATTTATAAAGTTCTTCTCCTCCGCAACAACCAATGGTTTTACTAACTCCATATCTACTCCAAACTTTAGTTGCTTTTCCTTCACATGAAATTTCAGGATATGATGCAATTGCAGCTACTAAATGACCAGGCATTTCAATTTCTGGGACTACTGTGATATGAAGCCTCTTAGCGTATTCTACAATCTCTTTCGCATCTTCTTGCGTATAATATTTACCTCTACCATATTCATGATTATCATATGGCTCTTTTCCTTCATAATAGCCAACTAAATTTAGCGCTACTTTTTCTCTAATTGAGCCAACTTCTGCTAGCTTTGGATACTTCTTAATCTCAATACGCCAGCCTTGGTCATCCGTAAAGTGCCAATGGAAGCGATTAAGCTTAAGTAGTGCCATCATATCTAGTTGTCTTTTAATCATAGCAACACTTGAAAAGTGGCGTGAACAGTCAAGCATAAACCCACGATATGCAAATCTTGGTTCATCATGAATATATACTGCGGGTATTTTAATAGCATCGCTTCCTTTAAGTGTATCAAGTAGTGCTACTTGTCTTAAAGATTGAATCGCATAAAAAGCGCCGACTTCACTAGTTGCCACAATTTTAATTTGATGAGGCGTAATATTTAATTCATATTCTTCTTCTTTAAAATTCTTATCAAGAACAAACTTAATATCACCAAGGCGATTTGTATTTAGTCTAAATCCTAAATATTCATCTAGTAAATCATTAAAGTATTCTTGGGTTTTTGAAAACTTTCCGCTCATTTGGCATTCACTACTAAGAATAAATGCGCCTTGTTTTCTTTTTAGCTCTATTGGTTTCGGAATAATGTTAATCATAAAGAACTCCTTAATAAATACAATAAGATTATACTTTTTTTTATTTTTTTATTCAATAAATTGAGAAATAAAGCGTTTTAGTTTATAATCTAGATATACATAAGGAGAAATTTATGGAAAAAAGAAATTTATATGGCACATGGGTTACCACAAAACTAATCGCGCATCGTGGCTTTCACGATAATAATTCTGATGCACCTGAAAACTCCCTTGCAGCATTCAAATTAGCAATTGAAAATGGCTATGCAATGGAAATGGATGTGCAAATGAGTAGTGATGGCGTCTTAGTAGTATTTCACGATGATACTTTGAATCGCGTTTGTGGAGTAGATGGTAAAATTGCCGCTACCCCAATTGAAGAATTAAAGAAACTTCATTTATATAATTCTAATGAACAAATCCCAACTATGGAAGAATTCTTGAATTTAGTAGATGGAAAAGAGCCAATTTTAATCGAAGTAAAAGATCATGCAAATATTGGTGAATTAGAACAAAAATTAACTGATATGTTACATAATTATAAAGGTGAATTCATTATTGAATCATTTAATCCATTCATTATTAAATGGTTCTACCAAAATGCACCTGAATTTGTAAGAGGTCAGCTATCAACTGACTTCAAGAATGAGAAAATGGCTTGGTATAAAAAGTTCTTACTTCGCCATATGATATTTAATAAATCAAATCATTCTGAATTCATTGCATATGATGTAAGAGATATTAAGCGTCCGCAAATCAAACGCATTAAGAAGAAAATGCCAGTTTTAATGTGGACAGTAAGAAAACCAGAAGAAATTAATGAATATCGTGAATATTTCGATAACATCATCTTCCAAGATTTTAAACCACGTGACTTTTTTAATGAAAAATAAAACAAAGGGCGAATAATATCGCCCTTTATTTTTACTTATTATCTTTACTAATAATATATTTAAAGATCTTTTTAATATCTTTAGCATCCATAAATGGATATAAATGATCAATGTTTACATATTGATATTTTCCTTTTATGTATTCATCCGCAAACTTTGATAAGCATTCTTGTGATACAAATGGTGCCATCTTTTTTAGCACTTTATTCTTTTCATGCTTTTCAATAGCATTAATGAATAATAAATCACAATCATCTGTGCATAAGAATGGTGCAATGATGACTAAATTAATATTTTTATATTCTTCATCACCATCAAGAATCTTTTCTACCACTTCATGTAAGTCATCTTTATCCATATAAGGTAACATACGGTAAATTCTTGATGCTTTTGATTTAGGATTAGATGTTTCATCTTTAAAGAAATCGGCTACTTGGGAAAAAGTTGCTTTGATTTCTTCTTTATTGATTCTTTTTTCGATTTGTTCACCAAGTTTATTGATCTTACGTTCTAATTTCTTGAAGAACTTTTCATCATCTTTAGCATCTTCTGCTTCAGCTTCATATACTTCTTCATCTTCATCTAATTCTTCATCATCTTCGTCTTCATCATCATCAACATCTGCTTCTAATTCATCAAGATAATCATAGAAATCATCTTTTTCATCTTCATCAGTGAAAATTAGACCCGTTTTATCTTCAATATTAACAGCTTCATCAAAACTTATTTCTTTATAAATTACTTTTCCATCGACAATAGTTCTATTTAAAATCATTTTTGTGCTCCTTTAACTATATATTTTTGCTCTGTTGGAGTGAGTTTAGGATATAATTCGGTAAGGTCAGTATTTAATTTATCTTCATTAATTGCTTTTAGAATCATCATTCGCTCTAGTGGAGATAATTGATAAAAGATATTCGGAATATTAACAATTAACTTATTATTAATTATTGATTCAATAATAAATAATCTATTTTGTCCCTTAAATATATCATTTTCGTCCACATCGATATCTTCATCTAAACAAAGCAAATCATCGATCGATATTTTAAATATCTTAGACATCGCAATCAAATCATCAGTTGATGGGATACCAATTCCGGTCTCCCATTTACTAACAAGTTGACGGGTGACAAACAACTTTTCGGCTAAATCGTCTTGCGTTAAGGCAAGTTTTTTACGGTTAGCCGTTATTTTTTTACCAACCTTTACAAAATCTATCATCCTTTTACCCTCTTACAACTCCATTATACGCATCTAATTAAAAGGAGTCACGCAACGCTAAGTTGCATATCATTTATGATACTTTACACATCGCTGCAACCGCTGCACCGATTAAATTACGACCTCTTCCATCGATTAAGCGGTAGTATATATGATATTTATCTAATATTTCTTTTAAATAGTCATTAAATGATTCTTTAAATGTTGGGAGCTTATAGAATGTGGAACCTTCTAAGATGATACCAATCTTATCTACTCCAGATTTAATAGCAAAAGCACCGATTGTTGTTGCTACAATCTTACTTGCGCGATTGATTAAAGCATAACTAATCTCTTTAAATGTCTCAATATCATCTGAAGAGGCAAAACATTCATCTAAATCATTATGTAGACCTGCTAAATACATACTAACAAATGATAGTTTAAAGCCTTTATAATCAGGAAGTTTAGTATCTTTAGAAAGTAGGCCATCTTCTACTGCTTTAAGCGTTGCTTTATAAATAAGACTAGCTAAATATCTTCCACTACTCATCTTTTCAGTTAGAGCTTCATTCTTTAATGCTGATTCATTAGTTAATTCATCATCAAATAAACCTCTTGTAAAGCCATTAAAGTTACCAGTTTCCGTATTAATAATCATATCACCTGATAAATTATCAAACTTCTTAATGTTTTTAGAATCTTCAATATAGCAACAATTAAAACCAGTGCCATAAATTGCGCCAACATACTTTTTAAATTCGTGGTCATAATCTAGCATTTTACCACCTAGTAATACAGCAGTTGTATCATTTAAAACCACGATCTTTCTCTCAACTGGTGAATATTTCTTAATAGCATCAAGTAAACTCTTACCGACATATTTACCAACTACTTCGATTGCTTTGATTTCTTTAGCCCAAGCAACTAGTTTTCCATCTAAGCTAGCATCCATTGCTACTTGATATGAAAAACAAAATCCAATATTAGTTGCTTGATCTAAATATGGAATACACCTTATAGCGATATAGTCAAAGAATTCATTAGCCGAATATTCTCTATCAACAGCTGGCATTTTATCTTCCGTGCAATCTGTTACTTCAAAGTCTTTCCCATCATATTTCGCAATGCCTACTCTTAAGTTTGTACCACCAGCATCTACTACGATTACTTTTTCACCCTTTTTTAAGTCAATATTAGGGTTTAAAAAAGTTGGGATCATTGGAATTGAGCATTCATCAATCGTATTAAAGCGAGCTAAACCTTTATTTATTTCTAAAGTGAACTTATTTAAAGCATCATCAATATTGATGTTTGAAGCATCCATTTGATATTTCTTTAAAAATTCATTTACTTTACTCATGAATAATCTCCTCAATCATTTTAATTAACTTAGAAGCAATTTCTTGATGGCTCGCTTTACTTGGGTGGGTTGAAACTCCTTTTACATCGCCTTCTAAAAATGCTTCGTGAAGATTAAAGTGATCTTTTTCTTTCATAAATAATTCATGCATATTTTTATAATTTAGGGCCTCTTGCATGACACCATAAATTAAAAATATTGGAACATTTGGATATAAATTAGAAAGCTTTACTAATAATTTATGGTAATCATTTTGAAATTCATCTAATAATTCGCTATTAGTTTTACCTTCTTCACCTGTATAAGTATAGTAATGGAAATCATTACAACCTAAACTAATTAGGATAACTTTTGGTTTAACTTGCGTTAAATCATAATCGATAGTCTCAATTACTGCTACTTTATCGATGAATTTAAGCATTGGGCGCCTCATTGGCGTTGTCCAAGGCGAAAAAGTTAGGCCCCAGCCACTGCCACTTAGAATATTAGGGCTCCAGTTAAAATGTTTAGCAGTTAAATATGCAAAACCATTTAGCCCGTCCGTATCAAATAGCGTCTTTTCATCATCTACTTTGCCTAAATTACCGAAAGCAGATACAGTAGAATCCCCAAATACTAATAAATCATATTTATAGACTGGTTTATCTAAAAATGTGCCTTTTATTTTTAAATCAGTAATAATTACGTGTGATTCAATGGCTTCACTGGCTTTTAATACCTTAATATTGTGAATTTCATCTAAATCGCTATCAACTAGCGTAAATTCTTCGTTTTGCACCCCAAATTTAAGCTCAATTGCGTTTTTATCGTCATTATCAATAATTACTCGCATCCACGCCTGGTCAGTTTGACCGATTTTGGCTTGAAGCGAAATAGCGGCAAATTTGCCCTTAAAATTGAATTCAATACCACTTGCGGTGTTATAAATGTATAATTTATCATCGTTATAGTAATAACGACCATGAATATAAATATTATTTAATTCAATCATTCTTTAAACTCCACAATTGTAGCGCCTTGACCGCCTTCACCATCTTGCCCATAGCGAAAACTAGCTACATTTTTATTTTCTTTTAAACGTTCTTGCACTAACTTACGGACAGTTCCGGTGCCAAAGCCATGAATAATTGTTACTTGGTGAAGACCAGAATACATTGCTTCATCTAAATAAGCATCAATTTTATCTTTGGCTTCTTCATACCTCATACCTCTTAAGTCAAGTTTCAAAGAAACTTGCTTACGTGGAATGAATGTAGAAGCGGGTTTAGTCTTAACATCGATTTCCGAATCGACTTTCGTTAATCTTAAATCCGATTTAGATAGTTTCATTGTAGCATTACCGATAGAAACATTATATTTATCATTACCTAAATCTTTAATAACTTTACCATAGCATTCATATGACTTAACATAGACATTATCGCCTACTTTAATTTCTTCTTTCTTTGGTAAGTCGTTTGATGCGATATATCCCTCTTCTAACATATTAGCTTTATGCTTTAAGTTAGCTAGTTCTGGTAAGGTAACTTTTTTAACTGTCTTTAATTCGTCAATTAAATCATTTACTTCTTCCATCTTAGCTTCAATCATCGCTTTAACTTCTTTGTTAGCTTTCGCAATAATTGCTTCTTTAGACTCTTCAATATCTTCTAGTTTCTTTGTTTGATCTTCTAGTTTTTGCTTTAATTCTTTTTTCGTATTATCCAATTCTTGGATCTTTTCATCCATCATCTTTGATTGCTTAACTAGTTTATCAAGCATCACATTTAAATCATCGCTTCTTGAGAATACATAATCTTCAGCTTTAGCGATAACATCTTTATTTAGACCTAGATTTCTAGCGATATTGATCGCATTACTCATACCCGGTACACCAATTAAGAGTCTATAAGTTGGTTTTAGCGTTACTTCATCAAACTCAACGCTTGCGTTGATGATATCTGATGAATTATAAGCATGCATTTTTAGTTCTGAATAGTGGGATGTAGCGATAACTAGGCAGTTCTTCTTTAATAAAAAGTCAAAGATCGAAATGGCTAAACTAGATCCTTCAAGTGGATCAGTTCCACTTCCTAACTCATCTAGTACAACTAGCGAATTATTAGTAACATTATCCATAATGTCGATTACATTCTTTAAGTGCGATGAGAATGTAGAAAGGTTGGCTTCGATGCTTTGTTCATCACCGATATCCGCATAAACATTATCAAAAATCATAATGTCAGAATCCGCTTCACATGGTAGTAACATGCCAAATTTGACCATTAAAGAAAGTAGGCCAATAGTTTTTAGTAATACTGTTTTACCACCAGTATTAGGACCAGTAATGATAATACCTTTATAATCTTTACCAATTATAATGTTATTGGCAACCACTTTTGCCACATTCAATAATGGATGTTTAGCACCAATTAAATTAACTATACCATTAGAATTGATATTTGGTTTTGTACAGTTTAGCCTAATTGCATATTTTGCTTTCGCAAATACGATATCAAGTTTCACAATCTCTTCATATGAGAATGATAATTCATCATAATACGACGCAATTTTGAAAGATACACTTCTTAAGATGTTATAAATTTCATCTTTTTCTTCTTCATACAAGTGGTTTAGTTTATTTGATGCCTCAAATACACTCAATGGTTCGATAAATACTGTCTCCCCTGAAGATGATTGGTCGTGAATAATACCTTTGATACTATTTTTATAATCATTTTTAACTGGTATTACATAGCGATCATTTCTAACAGTTACGATTGATTGGCTAAGTTTATCGCCATTTTTAGAGATGAATTCTTGAAGTTTTGCTTTAATAGCGTTATCTGCTTCTTTAATCTTCTTACGAATATCTTTTAAAGCAGGGCTAGCTGAATCTTTAATCTCTCCATATGGCGTAATGATTTCTTTAATACGTAAATTTAAATCTTTTGGATAAGTAATCGATTTAATTACCGCACTAAATAGAGGGCTTTCGATTTTGAAATTATCTAGTTTTTCATTGTAAACAAATAAATCTCTAATTGTATCTAAAAAGTTAGATACACATGCTAGTTCGTGTTCACTTAAAACGCCTGCTTTATTTACTTTTGATAAGTATAAGCCAACATCATCACTAAAATGGATGGGTATTGATCCCATCCTATTCTTTAAAATCACGGCTTCATCGGCGATATCTAGTTTATATTTAAGGATATCAAGTTCAGTTGATAATTCACCTTCTAGAATAATATCCTTACTTTTAGATAAAACCGCTTCTTCCGCCACTTGACTTAAGATTTTATCAAATTCTAATAGCTTTGCATACTTATCCATACAATACCTCACTATATAACCATTATACATTATATGAAAACATTTTTCATCTACGTTTTATAAATTGGCTTTGAAATTATTAGCCCTTTCTTATATAATTTAATTAGAGAGGTAAGTTATGACATATACGCTTGATTTAGAAGACAATCAAATAGAGCTTTTAATCGATAAGTATAATGACTATAGACTTGAAAATACTAACGAATACACGATTTTTAGAGCTAAAGTAGCTACTACTACTATTACAGTATTCAATACTAATAAAGTAGTATTGCAAGGTAATAATGCTTACAAAGCGTATGTAACGATTTGTAATGCTTTTGATATACCGGTAATGAGTGAAGAAAAAGCCAAAGCCGAGATTCTAGAAGTCAATTCATTTAACTTATCAATCGCGGGATCTGATGAAGTAGGAACAGGCGATTACTTCGGACCAATTGTGGTATCTGCTTGTTTTGTTCCAAAAGAATCGATTTTAGAATTAAAAAGATTAGGGGTTAAAGATTCAAAAAAACTTGATGATAATAAAATTATAGAACTTGCTAAAGTCATTAAAGCTAAAACTGTTAATGCATCAGTAATTCTATCTAACGATAAGTTTAATTCCATTATGAATCAACCTAATATGAATATGAATAAGATTAAAGCAATTCTTCATAACAAGGCTTTATCTAATTTATTAGCTAAAGGAATTAATCCTGATGCAATCGTAATCGATGGCTTTACAACTCAAGATAAATATTTTGCTTATTTAGCTGATAAAGATGATGTAGTTAAAGAAAACGTCAGAGTTATCGAAAAAGCTGAAGATAAATATATATCAGTTGGAGCAGCATCAATTCTTGCTCGCGCATACTTCTTAAAGAGTTTTAATGAATTATGCGAAAAGTATGGCTATAACCTACCAAAAGGCGCTGGGCCTAATGTCGATAAGATGATTTATACAATTATTACCCAAGGTAAAAAAGATATTTTAAAAGATATCGCTAAAGTATCTTTCAAAAATACATATAAAATTAAAAATGACTAGTAAAACAAATTTAGTTTTACTAGTCTTTTTAATTAAAATGATTTACGATAACCACCTTTTTTAGCTGCACGTTTCTTCATTTTACGAATATCGCTTGGCTTTAAAAAGTGTTCACGTTTACGTACTTCGGCAAGTGTACCTGCTCTAGAGACATCACGTTTAAAACGCTTTAATGCATCTTCGATTGATTCATTTTCACGAACGATTGTTTTAGGCATACTGTTTCTCGCCTCCTTCCGTTTTTTACTTACTTGTACATTATACTATAAGTAAGTAGAAATGTAAAGCAAAATATTACTTTTTTGCCTTCCAGAAGGCGCAAAAGCTATTAAAAGCATTCGCACGATGGGACATTTTATTCTTAATATCTTCACCTAAAGTCGCAAAAGACTCTATTTTTCCTTCATATTCAACTAGAAAAATTGGATCATATCCAAACCCATTTTCACCAGTTTCTTTAGTGTCAATTGCCCCATTTACTCTACCTTCAAAATAGTTAGCTTTTCCTTCTTCATCAATATAACAAATTACACAAGTAAAATGAGCATTGCGCCTATTAACACCATCAAGTAACTTTAGTACTTTTTTGATGTTTTCTTTTGGACCTAATCCCGAAAACCTCGCGCTATTAATACCAGGGGCTCCGCCTAACGCATCAATACATAATCCTGAATCATCACTAATAGCAGGTAGATGATACTTTTGATAATAATAATTAGCTTTAATAAAGGCATTTTCTTTAAAACTAGTTCCATTTTCTTCTACTTCATCATTATCGTCTAGATCAAATAAAGATATTAGTTTAATATCGATATTATATGAATTAAAGAGTTCTTCGAACTCTTTAACTTTACCTTTATTTTTAGTACACAAAATTACTTTTTTGGTCATTCGCTTATCTCCAAATCGCCTTCTACTTCATTACAAAATACAAATAGAGGGCTTCTATCTTCATTAAATGTTTTACGATAACTAATAATACCTACTACTAGATTATACATATTACCTTTTTTGAAATTAGATTTCTTTAATGAAGTTATTACGCTTTCGGTCATTTTAATCTTAATATTATCTTTACCATGAATCCCATCCACATAATAAGATTTCGAAAATCTTTTAATGTTTTCGGTTGCCATACAGTAAAAATAATTAAGCTTTACAACTTGTCCGTGATATAAATTATAATTTTCGCTATTATTAATTTCAGGTATAACTATCTTACAGCCTTGTTTTAGGACTTCTACTCCTCTAATATTTGCTAGTTGTGCCCCATATACATTATCAATTGAAAACTGACCAACTAGCTTAATCTTATCACCGATATCAAATTTAGAAATATCGTAGTGTGTATTATACACATATATTCCTTTTTGATTATCGCTCATAAAGAATGATTTAGATAATTTACGGACTACAATTCCTTCAATACTAACCGTTTTTGCATCATACTCGTTAGCATTATTCACCAATTCACTAATAGTTATGCTACTTGCAATGCTATAAAAATCTTCTTGAATAGGACCGTGAACGCCTACTCCTCCCGCCTTAGCGATTTTATATGCTGCTTCAAATTCTTCATTATAACGGTTAACGTTATTCATGATTAATAGTTTAGCAAGCGATGCTTCAATTAGTTCTAAATTTAAAAGTTTAAGATTAGTTGTATCGCCATACCAAACGTATGCTAGATAGCGCGATCTCGTGCTATCAAGTTCTGCGATATTAGTATCAGCTTCAATTACAATAGTCTTTGCATTTTTTAGTCTTTCAGTTACAAAATTGAGCGCTTCTTTACCGAATGGCTCGATTTTTTTAGTACATTCCGGTGTATTAATAGCTAAAAAGCGGGTATTGATTGATGATCCGTCTTTTAAAAGAAAACTAGCGGTATCACCATCATACACTTGAAGAAGTTTTACTTCTTCAACTCCGTCCGCAAAAAAGGTTTTATTGAGATAGCGGTACGGTTCCATTTTTCACTTTTTCCTTTAAATAGTCGCTACTTCGAAAATGAATTCTAAAGCTTTCTACTGCCTTTAGGGTCTTTCCGTCATATGGAGAAAAGATGTCACGAGTAGCAACTTTATTTACATCTAAAACACCAAAATTAGATAAAACTACTTTATCACCTTTAGCTAGACAATCACATACATCATCTAAAAATGTATCAATTACTAGTTTTACATCCTTTTTTGTTAAGTTTGTTTTCTCGCTTACTAAATCAATGAAATCTTTTTTATTCATAATATCCACCTCTAATTAAATTATACTAAAAGGTTATTTTAAAAAGCAAATAAAATTTAAAAAGCGTAAACCATTTTTATAAGGGTTTACGCTAACTTTTTATTATATTTCAATTCTATTTGCACCGCTTAAGATGCGATCGATATTATACTCACTTCTGGCATCAGCTGTGAATACATGAAGAATGCAGTCATTTAAATCAACTAATGTCCACATTTCCCCTTCTTCCACATTCCTCAAATCAAATTCAGCTCTTAAATATGAAATTACCGCATCTTTTGATTTATTAGATATAGCAGTTGTGACAATTACATAATCATATAGAGGGCTTCTATCCCTTACATCATAAATAAAAATATCTTTAACTAAGTTATGATCGATTGCTCTTAAGATTTGTTTACATCTATCAAGCGGATTATCTAAATAATCTTTATATTTTAAATAAGCATAATATGTTTCATTAACTAAACTAAAGCCTCTAGCTTTAATGTGTTTAATTTTAGATGATAAGATGTAACATAATGCTTTTTTAATATTAATTGGATCATTTGATTCATATAAAATGCTACGAGCATTTTTAAATGAATCGCCTTCTCTAGTCTCTTCCGTATAATCAGCTAACATTAAAACTTCGGCGTAAATATCTGGGTCTTTAGAACCAGTTGAGTGATATTTAATCGCATTTAAAATGATGCTATCAGTTATTCCTAATTCTTTTTTTAAAGCAAGATCACCAAGTAATGCATGGTGTACTTTTGAAGAATAAGTTAAGTAGTTTTCATCAGTAGCGCTTGGATAAATTTCAAGTAACTTTTTATAATCATCGACTGTTAAGAATTTAGAATAATCATGAAGAAGCCCCATTTCGATTAACATATCTTTATTTAATCCTAAATTAAAGAATTCATTAATCTGTAAGCAAGCATTTTTAACACCGATTGAATGATTATATCTTTCATTTACTTCTTCATCGGTTGCTTCCATATTATATGTTTGGCATTCTTTATATTTATCCTTTAATATCTCTAACAATTCTTCTTCTTTATAAAGTTTACTCTTCATTAAAATATTGCCTTTCTTATTACTACTTTTATTTTTGAGAAATACTTAAGTTCGATTTCACCTTCACCACTTAGACTAATAAAGCCAAGTCCGGCATATGATATATCGGTTTTAACTCCCGCTTTTAAAATAATCTTACGCGTATGGATTTCACCTAAAGAATTACGCTCTTTTTTGGTTGGGAATAACAAAATATCATCTTTATGTTCTTCATAAAACTTATCAGCGTTTTCTAACTTTGTCCTATGAATTACAACCCCATCACCAAAATAACATATAAATGATGATTTAACTCCACTTAAAAAATCAAGTCTTAAAAAGCCACCGATAAATAGAGATTGCTCTGGATCAAGCTGATAATTCTTTGGTCTAATATAATTAGATGGCATAATCTTTTTTAAACTATCTTCTTCTAAGTAATAAACTAAATTATTGTGATTAATAATACCAGGAGTATCTACGATATAGCTTTTATCATCGAGTGGAATATAAATATTAGCAAGTGTAGTATTGATTGTATTACTAACCGTAATTACATCATCTTCACCAGTATAATTAGCGATGATTTTATTGATGATTGTCGACTTACCAACGTTAGTCATCCCGACAAAATAAACGTTTTTGCCATTGCGCAAAGCGTTTATTTTTCCGATTAGTTCTTCAATTCCTAATCCTTTTTTAGCACTTACTAAAACTAAATCTTTAATTTTAATGTTATTTTTCTTTAAATATAATCTTAAATAATCTAATAATTTATTTAAATTTAAATCTTTAATGTATAAATCATATTTATTTAAGACTAGTAAAATATTATTTGATTCTAGTAAATCATTGATATGCGGATGAATTGTTCCTTCAAAATCAAAACTATCAGCTACTAAGCAAATTAATCCTTTATCTTTTTTAATAACTTCGGTTTCTTGTTTTAAAATACTTTCATCTAACTCAATACGATTATTTTTAGAATAATGTCTTAAATTAAAACATCTTTTACAATAAAACTCTTCTTGATGTTTTTCTAATACTTTCGGATCAATAAATCCTTGTTTTGCTTCATCTTTAGTTTGGATTATTGCTCCACAGCCCATACATTTAATATCCATTATTCTAGACTCCTTATTAAATCATAAGTATCAGGATATTTCTTCTTCATCTTGCGCATAATGCTATCTGCCATATTTCGGCTAGCACGAGTGTACCATTTTTCATCTTTCTTTTCGATTGGTTTAACTAAAATACAGTTAATACCTAAACGGTTAGATAATAAGATATCAGTCATTAACTGGTCACCAACTGATATACAAATAGATGAATCAATATGGCCATTCTTTCTTAAATACTTTTTAAAACCCGTTTTAAATGGTTTACGAGCTGAATAAATATATTCACTATTTAGGAATGATGCATATCTAGAAACCCTTGGGGCATGATTATTTGACCATACAATTGTTCTAAAGCCCATTTCTTGTAACTTTTTAAATAGATTAATGGCATCTTCATTAGGTTCATCTTTAGAATATGGGCCAACCGTATTATCGATATCAAATAAGATTACCCTTTTGCCTTGCTTAAAGTATGCTAAGTAATCAATATCAAATATTGTTTTCTTAACATCATAGGGAATATATTTTTCAAGTTTAAAAAGATGTTGGAACATTTTAACTCCTTGATACTTAAATTATAAAAACTATTGGAGCACAATAGTTTTTATAAATCGATATTATTCTACAACTGGTAAGCTTGCGGCTGCGATTGATTGGCCAACACGGCGGCTCTTTTCATCTGGCATATGAAGCTTAATGTGTTTTAAATTAGGAAATTCAGAATATAATACTTCTTCTGCCTTAGCTAGAATTGTATTTCCGCCTTTACCACTTACGACACGTCCTAATAATAATACGTGTTTTAGTTCATAAAACATGGCGTAATAGGCAATTGTATAACCTAGATAAATTCCGATATCTTCGAATACGGCATTAGCAATCTTGCTTCCTTGTTCGTTTAATTCTTGAACAACTTTAAGTTTGCGAGCAGGTGAATCTTCAGGATCTAGTTTTATTCCTGCCATACTAGCTAGTTTAATAACTGAATCCTGAGAGAAATATTTAACACCGCAACCTCTATCTAGGCTCCATTCGTCCATCATAGCGTCTTTATTAAAATCAACTGGGGCAAATGCTAGTTCGTTTAGCCAGCCAAGTAGATACATATCTTTACCGATATAGCCACCAGCTTCACTAGTTCCCATCGCAATTCCTAAAACTGAATCATCTTCTAAATCCATAGCACCAGCTAGAGCTGTTACATCACCATCGTTTGCTACGATTAGCGGACAATCATTATATAGTTTAGCAATACGTTTATAAACACCAGTTGCTTTGCTATCTAGTTTTTCTTCAGGAACTTTATAATAAATTGAAGATACCATTAGTTCGTTATCGACACAAATACCAGCAGTTGATACACCGATTGCATCAACACGCGGCATATATTTAGCAGCACGTGAAATAGAATCTAAGATTCCTTCATAATGATATTCAGGATCTTCATTGATTTTAGGGAACCATACAGTTTCATCAGAGAATACTACTTCACCATCAATTACAGCTGATACTTTACGGTCAGATCCACCAGCATCAAACCCAATTCTACAGCCATTTAAGCTATTCTTCATTGGAATCTTTTCTTCATTTAATTCCGGAAATGCTGTATCAGTATAAACTACTTCAAATTCATGATGATAAACTTTGCTCATAAATTTGTAATCAAAAGCTCTTGCACCATCAGGTGAATAATCTTTAGCAAGTTGTTCATAGATTTTTAACGATCCACTAATATAAAACTTATATCCACCAGCAAACCATAGCATTGTTTTCGCAATTCTCTCCACAATTCTATAGTTTTCTTCATCATGACCAGTATTATCTTTAAATGTTTCTATTTCATATATATAGTTTTTAGAATTTAATCTTTCTAAACAAATCTTAACTAATTGTTTTTGGCTAGCTTTGCTAACTTCTTCTTTAAATTTATTAATAACTACTGCACATGGCATAAAGCCTTTATCGATTGTAGGGACGAACATAATTTACCTCCAAAATTATACTAAATAGATTATAACACTAAAAAAATCAAGTTTCAATAAATGCAACCGTTTTAAAAAAAATAGTCTACAGTGTAGACTATTTGCTTTCTTTAATATCTTCGATGATAATATCGAAATCTCTTCCGTTAGCATGAACTGTAACGCGGTCGCCAATTCCTTTACCTTCAATTGCTTTACCAATTGGCGATTCGTTAGAGATTCTCTTTTCTCTTGGATTAGATTCTACTGTACCAACAATTTCAAATGTTTCAGTCATATTACGATCGATAAAATGAATTGTATAATACTTAGCATTGATTAATTCATGGTTTTCTAAGATTTGACGGTATTCCGCAATCTTAGCTTCGATTTCTACTTGACGATCTCTAGCAGCATGGTAATCAGCATTTTCACTTAAGTCACCTTGAGCTCTAGCTTCTTGAATGTCATTGATGTTCTTTTGACGTTCTACAGTTTCAAGTTCTTCTAACTTCTTTTTAATGCTATTTAAATATTCTTGAGTTACTTTTTTCTTTTCCATATTAATTTCTCCTATATTTCTTAATAGATTATACTAGAAGAAAACTAATTTATCAAGTAATTTGATAAACTAGTTATCCATCTTCTTTCTAATCATATCACCTTTTGTTACTAAAAAATCAGTCTTAAGTAGTAATACTTGCCTTGGATGAGGGGCAACACTAACAGCTTCCCCATCTTGAGTAGTCATTTCTTTTACCAAATATAAAGTGTTTTCTAAATGCGGGCCGAAGAATTCAAGCATATCGCCCACTTTAAAATTATTTCTTTGCTCGATTGTAGCGATCTTTGAGTCTTCATCATAACCTAACACATAACCCACAAATTCTTTTGTTGGGTGGTCATTAGAATCATATAACTGTTCAGTAAGCGTTACATCGCCTTTTAAAAAGCCGGTTGATGTTTCGCGGTTTTCAGCCTTTTTAATCTCTTCTAAATAATAATTATAATCAATATCTTCATTATTATAAATCGCATCAATTAGTTTTCGGTAACATCTAACTACAGTTGCAATATAGTATTCAGATTTCATACGGCCTTCAATCTTTAGTGACTCGACACCTGCTTCAATTAAATCTTTAATTAAAGTAACGGCACATAAATCTTTAGATGCGATATTGAAATAGCCTTCTTTATTAACTAATTTTTCTTTAAAGATGCCTTTTTTATACAAATCGTAATTCCATCTACAAGAATGAGCGCATCCGCCACGGTTAGCATCGCGATTGACATAATAATTGCTTAACATGCATCTACCCGAAAAGCTTGAGCACATTCCCCCGTGAATAAATACTTCTAAGCCTACTTTGGCTTTCTTAGTTAAAACTTTAATTTGTTCTAAATTAACTTCACGGGCTAGCACTACTCTTTTAATTCCTAAATCTGCATAATAATTTACTGAATCACTATTAGTAATCGATGCTTGCGTAGATAAATGTACTTCTAAATTAGGCGTATGATTTAGTGCAAAGCTTGCTATATACATACTAGATACAATAATTCCATCTACATGAATACTTTGTAAATACTTTAAATATTCTTCTAGATCGCATTCATTAAAATCTTCTTCCCTCGCTGCTACATTCATCGTTACATATACCCTAGCTTTATGTTGATGAGCAAAATCTACTCCTTCTTTTAAATCATCTAAAGTAAAGTTATTTGCTCTTGCGCGTAAACTAAAGAATTTGCCACCGATATAAACCGCATCAGCTCCATACATTACCGCAATCTTTAATTTTTCAATTGATCCGGCAGGTGCAAGTAATTCAATTCTATTTTTCATTTAGAATACCTGCCTTTTTGTATAAGAATCCCGATGATACATTACCATTAATATCTAGTAACTTATCATAGCCATCCCCTGTTGGTCCATTTTCAATTGCATCTTTATAGATTTCAATAATTTTAAATAAATCCGCTTTTTTAATATTAAATGAGTTAATCTTTAAAAACTTAGGACAAATCACATCTAACTCACGATATAGTAAGTATACAAAGTCAGAGAAAATAAAAGATCCGTTTTTATTTTCTAAAATCACATTCTTTTCTTCTCTATTTTGTTCGATAATTTCATATTTAGCATCTTTAGAAAGTTTATCTTTACCGATATGTTCTAAATATAAAGATATTAGTTTCCTTTTTGAATAAAAGATATCTAAATAGCCGTAGCAAGTTATACAAATATTAGGTAAGCTACATATCTTTTTAATCTCTTCTAAACTTATTTCACTTGAAGCTACAACGTTTACGCCTAAATTTTCATAAAATGATGCTTCATTAAATGATGCTATCATTTTAGATGAAGCATAAATCAGTTTAGATTGCTTGTTTAGTTTAGAAAAATAAGCTAAGACTGATGCATCAGTGTACATATAATAATCAATATCTAGTGATTCTAAATAATCTAACACTTTATATAGATTCTCTAGTTCTTCTTCCATAATAATCTTATCCATTTTAGCGATTACTAATTTATTATTATCTTTACACCAATTATTAATAATCTTAACATCATCTAAAGCAAAAGTTCTAGCGTCAATTGATGCAAAACCTTCAATAGGCACCAAAAAAGCATCTAGATTTTTATAATTAATTAAATCTAGATCGAGCAATTCAGCTATTAATAAAGGCTTGCATACTTTTTCGCTCATAGTTTAGTACTTACTGACATTCCATCACCGATTTTTAGGAAATCGGTTTTATATCCTTTCTGTTTTGATAACCAATCATTAAATTCTTCAATTTTTCTGACTAATCCTTTTAAGTTTTTAGTTGTGATATTCTTTTCTTTTTCTTCAGCAGATAATCCCACTAGCCCATGGAATAACAAATTATCACAAACTACGATTCCCCCTTTTTTTAAATAAGGGGTAAATAAGTTAAAGAAGTTTTTATATTGGGCTTTAGCCGCATCGATAAAAATTAAATCATATTCGTATGAGGCAATCCCCATTAAATCCATCTTAGTTACTTCTAAGCCATCTTTTAACACTACATGAATGTTATCGTTTAATTTGGCTTTATTGATATTACTAATGGCAATATTATAAGAATCAATATCCCTCTCGATAGTATCGATATGGATATCTTTACTAATACTTGCCATTTGAATAGCACTGTAACCTATTGCTGTACCGACTTCTAAGATTTTCTTCGCATTAGTTAACCTAATTAGTTGAAGTAAATAAATAAGTCCTTCATCGCTAATGATTGGTACATCATTAGCTTTCGCATATTGATACATTTCTTTAATTAGTTTGGTATTATTCGTGCTATTTAAATTAAGAAAGTAATCATTCATATAATATTGCCCTCCCTAAGTAAAATTAATTAAAAGTTCTATCGTTCTTGGCGATTAGGTAAGCTTCCTTATAACGAGTCATCGAGCCAAGCAAATCGAACAAGTGATGTGAATAAATATATGAATATAGACGATGTTGATAAGAGCGGTCATATTTAAGCGCGGTATCGCGGATAAAATCGACTAAATCTTCTTTTGCTTCGCCCTTTAATTCAAGTTGCATTAACTTAATAAAGTTACAGTCGATTACATTTTGATGATTTTTTTCCATCTTGTCAACTAAGTTATTCATATAAATAATCATTTTTGATGGTAATCTCTTTGATAATGGTTCACCTTGCTTACTATCAGTGCTTACTGCTTGCTTCCAAGCAGCATAAACATATAAAGCTACAAATCTAGAATTACTCAATTCATATTTAGTGATTAGTTGAATTGCTTCATGATATTCACCAATTTTAATTAAACATATACAATAAGTATACCAATATTCTTCAATATATTCTGGTGGCATCATGTCATCTAACATATTCTTTAGTTCACTAATTGTATCGTTTGAAGAAAATAATTCTAAATAATGTAGTTTATCGAAGAATAATCTCTTCTTCGGATAACCATTATCAAATTCTTTTTCTAATAATTTATAAGCGTTAAATGATTCACTCTTTAGCTCTAGATTAAAGAATATAATAAATCTTTGTTCTAGATGAAGATGTTTTAAATCTTTAAAGCTTATATCATATTTGAATTTCTCGATAAAATGATAGGCTTTTAGGAATTGATTTGTTCTAATGTAGTATTCACAAATACAAATAGCGAAAGTGCAAAATTCGTATTCAGATAAAGACGATCTAACGCGGTCAATATCTACGATTAACTCTTCGCATTTAGTATAATTACCTAATACTAAATTATTAAGTAATTCTAAAAGCTTGTTACTAGCAATAAAACAATCAAAATCCATGGTTTTTACTAAGCCATCAATTTGATCAAATTGGTTGTAGAGAAACATACGTACTCCCTGAACCAAACTATTATCGTGATTTAGATTTTTGACTCTGTCATAATCTAAATCAACTCGCTCACATAACACCCTTACAACTTTATCATCCATCATCAGTTGATTGTTTTCAAACTTACACAAATAAGCTTTTGAACAAATATCTTTTGTTGCTTCGCTTAATGTCATGTTAAGTTGCAATCTTTTACTTTTGAAGGCGGTTGCTAAGATATTATTTTGGGTTTTTAACGCAATTACGTTCCTTCTTTCGGAAAACTCGCAAAACTTTTGCGGGTCAAAAATATCATTTGCCATGTATCCTCCATATTTTTAACCCACGCCCGTCTACTATACGATATCACTATACTTCTTAATTGCCTTCCTAGCTACTAAATAATCAGGATATAACTTAGCTAATTGATTATAAAACTCTTTACTATGATTAAATACATAGTGATGAGTCAACTCATGACATATTACATAATCAATTAGTTCATTAGGTAAGATAACTAACCATTTGTTTAAAGTAATAACTTTTTTGGCTTTGTTATAACTTCCCCATCTTGATTTCATCTTTCTAAACTTTAAACTAACCCCTTCTACTCCCGCAAGATCCGCAAAATAATAATATCTAGTAATGATATTCTTAATTTCTTTTTCAAACCTTTCGCTAAATTCGGTTGTAGAGACGATTTCCCCATGAAGCATTGCTTCACCATCCTTCAAAACTAACATCTTTTCTTTTTTAGTTAGTTGTGACTCAATCCATCTAGCATGGCTATCAATAATTTTAGCTACTTCATTTTGTGTAAGTTTTCTAGGTGAAGAGAAATTAATATCATATGAATCCCATTGGCGATTATAACTTCCCACGCTTAAGCGCCAATACCTCGTTTTTGTTCGATAGACATTAATAATATGACTCTTTCCTAAAATATTATAATTAAAACTATAATCTAAAGTCTTCTTTTTCATATAAACATTATAATACAAATTAATATGTTTTTAAAGATTAGACTTTAAAACATTTACATTCACAAATTGAATAGTAACTATTCTTCCCCAAAACTAAATGGTCCAAAAACATAATACCAACCGCTTGACAGCTAAAGATAATATCATCTGTTGCCCTAAGGTCTTCTACGCTAGCAATGCATTCACCACTAGGATGGTTATGGCAGATTGCAATAGCGTAGGCAGAATACTTAAGCGCCCACCTGATGATATCCCGCGGCTGAAAAGCGGTTGAATTAAGCGTACCAACTGATATTATTTTCTTACCAATAACATTATTCTTAAAATCGAGAAATATGGCTAGTAATATTTCTTGCTTCTCGTTTCCGATTAATTTACTAGCATAGTAATATATATCTTTGGCATTCTTAATCTTAACTTGGGTGCTACTAGTTAAAATAGCGCGCCTGCCTAATTCTAAAGCCGATAAGATGCTAATCGCTTTGGCATTACCAATTCCACTAAACTCTTTTAGTTCCGTTATGGTTAAATCTAGTAAACTAGTAAGGCTACCTGCTTCGATTAGTAGTTTTTTAGATAAATCTAGGACATCTAAATCTCTTGATCCCGTCCCTAAAATGATAGCAAGCAACTCATAATCTGCTAGATTGCTAACGCCAACTTCCATCGCACGTTCTCGTGGTTTAGAAAAATCAGGCATTTCTTTTAGTTTAATATCTTTCATCACCAATATATTTATCTAGAAATACTTATTTTTCTTAAAAACTTATGGAAACTTTTTAAAAAAAACATAAATAAAAAGAGGAAACTTTAAAAAGTTTCCTCTTCTTGCGATCTATAATCTTTCAAAATCATCTTTTCCGTGTTTACATAATGGACAAATGAAGTCATCTGGTAATTCTTCACCTTCATATACGTAACCACATACTTTACATACCCAACCTTTTTTCTTTTGTTCAGGTTTTGGTTTTACATTAGCTTGATAATAATTATATGTCATCGTTTCTACTTGGTTGATTACTTTAGAATCCACTACTTTACAAATAAACATACCATGGCTTCCTAGATCCACATAGTTTTCTACTTCAAGTGACATATAAGCATTAATGTATTTAGGTAGTACTGCTAGACCATTTGAAGAATGCCATGCATCAATTCCTTCAAATTTATTAGCATCTCTTCCTGATCTAAAACCGAAGTTTTGGAATACACTAAATGGTGCTTCAATACTTAATACATTAACATTAAGTTTCTTCGTAGTTTTGATTGTAGAATGAGAATAGTTGGCCTTGTTGATGTTAACTGCAACTCGATATGGGTTATCAGTAAGTTGAACTACGGTATTAACGATACAGCCATTATCGCGATTGCCATCATTAGATGTAACTACATATAAACCATAGCCAATCTTGAATAAAGCTTTTGGATCAATCATATCTTTTTCAAGTTCTTGCTTAGCTTTATATTCTTGGCAAAGTTCGCTTACTACTTTATCCATTTGGGCGATATTTTCTTCATTCATGCTTGATGCAATAGAGATTACTGGATCAATAAATGTAATATTCTTAGATCCCGCAAACTTTTCTTTGATAACACGAGCGGCCATTGGTGCCCATGTTCCATTTTCAATAATTGCAATCTTCTTGTTTTGGTAATTTCTTTCCGTTAGGTGATTGATAAATTCATTCATGAATGGGAAAATACCAGCGTTATATGTAGTAGTAGCTAAAACAATCTTGCCATATCTAAATGCATCTTCTACAGCTTCTGCCATATCTTCTCTTGCTAAATCGCAAAATACAACTTTTGGTGCGCCAGCTTCTTCAAACTTCCCCGCTAGCATCTTAGCAGCAGCTTTTGTATGACCATAAACTGATGTATAGAATATGGCGATACCATCAGATTCTGATTGATAGCTTGACCAAATATTATATAACCCTAAATAGTAACCTAGGTTTTCGTCTAGGATTGGTCCGTGAAGCGGACAAATCATCTTAATATCAAGGCTTGCTGCTTTTTTAAGTAAGTTTTGTACTTGAGCACCATACTTACCAACGATTCCAAAATAATAACGTCTAGCTTCGCATGCCCATTCTTCTTCGATATCTAAGGCTCCAAACTTACCAAAGCCATCAGCACTAAATAATACTTTATTAGTTTCATCATAAGTTACCATTACTTCTGGCCAGTGAACCATTGGTGCAAAGACAAATGTTAAGATGTGACTACCTAAATCAAGAGTAGATCCATCACTTACTACTAATTTCTTTTCAATATCTTTACCAAAGAATTGTTCAATCATCTTAAAAGTCTTTTGATTGCCAACTACGAATGTATTTGGATAAACATCTAAAAACTTCATGATGTTAGCAGAATGATCTGGTTCCATATGTTGAACAATTAAGTAGTTAGGTAAATCTTTACCTAATACTTCTTTAATATTAGCCATCCACTCATCAAAAAAGTTAGCATCTACTGTATCCATAACAGCAATTAACTCATCTTTAATGATGTATGAATTATAAGCCATACCATTAGGTACTATATATTGTCCTTCAAAAAGGTCTACTTTATGATCGTTTACACCAACATAAAATAAGTCATTATTGATTTTTTTCATCTATAATACTTCCTTTAACCATTTTTGAATCTTTTCATCGCATGTTGGAGCATTGTAACCACGTTCTGCAAATCCAGTCTTAATAATTGCACCTTTTACGCTTGATCTTAATTCTAATTCACCAATACCTAAAGCACCTTCTTCATTTGTGCAGAATGGAATAACAGTTTTACCTACCCATTGTCCACGTCTATCTAAAATAAACTTAGCAACTACTCTTGGGTAAGATCTATACCAGTTAGGAAAACCAATAAAAATCACATCGTAATTTTCAATTGAAAAATAACTATGTAAATATTCAGCTTCACTAACGCTTTCTTTTCTAGCTCTATCTACGCATTCAGCGTAGTTATATGGATAAGGCTTAACTGGTTCAATCTTAAAAATATCAGCTTCAGCGTATTTAGCAATCTTTTCAGCTACGATTTCAGTATATCCTTTTTCAATAACTTCAATCTGTCCATTGACTGAATTTTCTCCAGTTCTAGAAAAATAAACAACTAATTTTTTCATATATTGCTCCTTTTCGTATTTATACAATATCATTATCGCATATTTAAATTTAAATACAATATCTATTTAAACTTCTTACGCATTTCACTTACAAAATATAAGCTACCAAATAAAATATTATCATGTTTCTTATCAGCCATAATGTAATCTTTAATTTGGTCTTCATTTTCCATTAACTTCTTCTTTGGATGATTACTTAACTCATACAAATGGCAAGCAGTATCACTGCGTTTATAATTGAACTGACTGTAAATCACTTCACTTGCAAGTGGTTCGATAATCTTAATCATCTTTTCAACTTCTTTGTTTGCACTAATAGCGATAACTAGGCGCAATGGTTTTTTGAATTTATACATTTTAATAAACTCATATAGCCTGTTTATTGCGTCCACATTATGAGCACCATCTAAGAATACTAATGGGTTCTCACTTACCATTTCTAATCTACCTGGCCAAAATGCATTAAGTAATCCCGCTCTAACTACATCAAGTTTAATATTTAAATCTAATACTTCATTTAAAATATTAATCGCTTCTATTGCTAAGCAGGCATTTTCAGCTTGATATTTACCAAGTAAATTAATTTTATAGTCTTTAGTACCTAAATAATCAAAAATAGTTTGATTATTGATAATCCTTACATTAGAACATGAATCTTTATTTACTAATCTAAGTTTACCTAAACTCTTTTGTTCTTTAGCTCTATTAATAACTAAATCATCATATTTAGATTTAAAACAAATAAATGGGGTATTTGGTTTTAAAATACCTAATTTATTTTGCCAAATCTCTTCTAATGAGTTGCCTAAAATACTCATATGGTCATAATCAACATTAGTAATTATGCTAACAAGAGGACTACATACATTAGTGCTATCATATATTCCACCCATTCCGACTTCTAAAACTACAAAATCAACCTTTTTAGCTAAATATAAATCTTTAAAATATAAAAAGGCGATTATTGTAATGAAGTCAAAGAAGGCTGGTAAATCTAAGTTATTATCTTTACATTTATCGATTACTAAATTACCGTATTTTAGTAAGTCATCATCACTAATGTAATCATTATTAATGCTTATTCTTTCGTTAAAGCATACTACATATGGGGAAATGAAGCTACCTACATTAAATCCTGCTTCCATTAAAATGGATTTAATATAAGTAACTGTACTCCCTTTGCCATTTGTTCCGCCAACGTGGATAAATGGCATCCCGATTTCGGGATTACCAAAGAGACTACATAAAGAGGACATCTTTTCTAAAGATGTCTTCTTTTCTTGTCTTTTACTACCTTCAATCAAGGCAATTAATTCATTAACATCATTAATCATTATTATAAATCGGCAAGAAGTTTTTTAATGCTTGCAAGTCTTTCCTCATAATTATTTAGTTTAGCTTTTTCTTCTTCGATTTTTGCGGCAGGGGCACGAGAAATAAATCCTGGATTATTAAGCATGCCATTACATCTAGCTATTTCTGCTTCCATCTTCTTAAGTTCAGCTTGTAATTTAGCTCTTTCTTCATCTAAGTTAACTAGCGTAGCTAGTGGAACATAGATATTTAAGCCATCTACTACTTTCATTACGCATTTTTCACTGTTTACATCGCTAGATGTATAAGTGATATGTTCGTAATTAGTAAACTTTTGTAAGTAATGATCGTTTTCTTTTAAGAATGCTAAATCGGCTTCATCTTTAGCTTCTAAAATAATATCAATCTTCTTCGATGGAGCAACGTTTTTCTCGGCTCTAATATTTCTAATTGAAGTAATAATATCAAAGATTAGGCTAACGCCTTTTGCTTCTTTGAAGTTATATTCTTTTTTAATAGTAGGCCATTCAGAGATACAAATTGAACCATCATTATATGCTTTATAAATGTCTTCGGTAACAAATGGCATAAATGGATGAAGTAATTTAATAATTGCGGTTAAGCAATAATTTAATACGGCGCAAGTATTGATCTTTTCTGCTTGTGGTTTAGCTTCATTTGTTAGAACAACTTTTGTCATCTCTAAATACCAACTAGCAAAATCATTCCATACAAAGTTATATAAGTTTTTAGCTACTTCACCGAAATCATACTTTTCGTAGTTACGATCAGCATCTTTAATTTCTTCATTTAATCTTAGTAAGATCCATTTATCCATTATATTTAATAGTTTTGGATCAATTGCTTCACCATTATAGTGGTTATTATCCATAGTTAAGCCAATATAACGAGCAATATTCCATAACTTATTAATATAATTCCAACTTGCTTCCATCTTAGTATCTGAATATCTAATATCCATACCAGGTGAAGTTGTTGTTGTTAAGAAATAACGAAGGGCATCGATGCCATATTGGTTAACGGCATCCATCATATCTACACCATTATTTAGTGATTTAGATACTTTACGACCTAATTCATCACGAATAATACCATGAATTAATACGTCTTTAAATGGACGGCTTCCCGTTAAGTACTTAGATTGGAATGCCATTCTTGCTACCCAGAAGAAAATAATATCATATCCCGTAACTAGAGTATCAGTTGGGAAGAAATGATTAAAGTCAGGTGTCTTATCTGGCCAGCCTAATGTGCTAAATGGCCATAAGGCACTTGAAAACCAAGTATCTAGTGCATCTTCATCTCTAACCCAGCCATCTTCTTTAGGGGCTTCCATACCAACATATACCTCATCCCCCTTATACCAAGCAGGG